>JASJYH010000080.1 GCA_030123675.1 Anaerolineae bacterium
GGATATTTACAGCAACTCGTATCGCCTCAATTACTTCATGGATACTCTTGAAGATGTCATCATTGGTGAAGCGAATCACGCGATAACCTTTTTCTTTTTCAAGCCAACGCGTGCGTTCTTTGTCGTATTCTTCTTGGTCCAAATGAGAGTCGCCATCCACTTCAATGACCAAATTCCCTTTGGCGCAAAAGAAATCAAGGATGTAAGGTCCAACGGGATGTTGTCTGCGAAAATATAATCCATCGAGTTGTTTCCCGCGCAAAACGCCCCAAAGTTTCTTCTCAGCGGAAGTCATATTTTTGCGAAGTTCACGGGCACGATCTTGAATTTGTTTTGACGCACGCCATCTTTTTTGAGAATTTGTCATCATTTGCCCCGAAACTCCCCCCGGGCGGGGTGAGTTTCGAGGGGGTTAAAGGTCACTTTTGTTTCTGGTACAAAAAATCCAGGCTGAAGAACGCTGGCCCCTATTCTGCCCATCCTGTCGCCATAGTTGAGTCATGGAGGCTGGAATTAAGTTCAGGTTGGCCTCAGCAATTCCGGGTCCGATAGAGGCGGGGTTTGGGAATGGCGTACCTCAACCAATGACCACCAGGAGCTAAGATGCGGTCGAATTCCATTATAGTAGTCGTGTTTATCAACTCCCAAACTGTGGAAGCAGTCCAGATCCAGAGCCAGGTCAAACTGGTTCGAAATAGCTTTTAAGTTGTTACCATCCCCTACAATTAATCGGGCTTGTACATCCGCATTATTAATTTTTCGTATCGCCCTTTTATTGCCCGGGGCACGAAATCCACACCGGTGACATCCCAGCCGGCCTGAGCAAGGCTGATAAGATTGGTACCCGTTCCACAGCCAAGGTCTATTGCTGCCCCGGCTGGATTATTCTTGATGAAATCAAACAGTTCAGGCGGGCTGATGCCCGTATCCCAGGGGGGCTTAAAATAATATATTAATTTAAAGAATAGGTTTCGAAACATGGGAATTATTCTAAAGAGTCACGTACAAGTTGGATATCCAGCCCACCGACTTCACGCCAAAGTTCTTGGCCTGTGCCATCTATGAAAATGAAAGTGGGTGTAAATCGAAACCCATATACCGGGGCTAACTCTCGACCGACTTCTTCCTGAATATTTAAGCGGATGATGATCAAACGATCATTTAGTTCATTCTCAAGCCTGTCCACGACGGGCTTCATTTGGGTGCAGATTATTCAATAGGGTGATTGAAATTCCAAAAGCACCGGAGTACCTTGGCCGACCATCTCTTGCACCATTTTGGCGTTGTCCATTAAGGGAGTGCTCCTGGGATGCAAGCTGTTCCAAGCCAGCCATAAACCAACCAGGACCACACCCAACGCGATATAATCTCTAGGCTTTGGTTTATTACGATACGTTACTAGCACGTAAAGTAAGACAAAGGCTAATGCAATCCACAATATTGAATACTGATTTAAGAATTCTAGCATTCTAATTTAGATTGATGGGCTTGGGGTGGTCTTTGACAATTCAAGTGACTTCACGTAGAATTTATCGGTAGGAATTATCCCTAAATCAGGAAGGTTTACTAATGAAAGAGTATACCACTGAGCTTCTTCGCAATATTGCGCTTGTTTCCCATGGTGGCGCAGGTAAAACAATGTTGACAGAAGCTTTTTTGCATTTTACTGGAGCCACCACACGAATTGGAAGTATAGATGACGGCACCACCACATCTGACTATGATGAGGAGGAAATTCGTCGAAAGATATCCATTTTTACGAGTGTTATTCCGGTCGAATATCGTGACCATAAAATCAACCTCCTGGATGCACCCGGATTTACCGATTTTATCGGCGAAGTGGTGTCCGCTCTTTCGATTGCGGACGCGGCCCTCATAGTGGTCGATTCTGTTGCTGGGATCGAGGTTGGAACTGAGATTGCCTGGCGGCATGCTGACGAATTTAAACTCCCGCGATTTATCGTAATGAACAGACTCGATCGTGATAACGCCAATTACGTCAGGGCGCTCGCGAGTGTAGAAGAATTTTCCGAGACCAGATTAATTAAGGTCCAGTTGCCGATCGGTGTCAAACAGGACTTTAAAGGCGTTGTAGACTTGATTAGGATGAAAGCGTATCTTGGAGATGGAAAAAATGCCTCGGACATCCCAGCGGATATGAAGGACGAAGCAGATCAAGCCTACACGGAATTGGTCGAGGCGGCGGCTGAGGGCGAAGATGCTTTGTTAGAAAAGTATCTCGAAAGTGGCACACTAACTGATGAAGAACTGCTGCGCGGATTGAAAAAGGTAGTGCTATCCGGCGATTTTATCCCTGTCTTCTGTGCAGCCGGCGGGAAGAATATTGGTACAGCCCGCTTATTGGATGCATTCATCGACCTGACAGCCTCCCCAGTGGAAATTCCTGTTCGAACTGCGGAGGGTATGTCTGGAGAGGAAGAAATAAAAGCATCCAGCACCGACCCATTGGCGGCCTACATTTGGAAGACGACAGCCGATCCCTTTGTTGGCAGGATGACTTATTTTAGAGTCTTTTCAGGCTCCGTGAAGGCCGATTCCCATGTTTGGAACCAAAACAAGGGCGCGGAAGAACGTATGTCTGGGTTGCATGTTCAACGCGGCAAGGAACAAATTCCAATGAAAAATGTCCACGCTGGAGATATTGCTTCCGTGGCGAAGTTGACTGTGACAGCCACAGGAGACACCTTCTGTGAAAAAGGCCATCCGCTGAGCATGCCAATACCAGAATATCCGTCGGCGTTGTATCAGGTTGCAATTGGACCCAAAACACAAGCCGACGCGGCCAAGATCAGCCCGTCTTTGACCCGTCTGTGTGAAGAGGACATGACTTTATCCTGGCATAATGAAAAATCCACCAACCAGACTATTTTGCAAGGGATGGGTGATCAGCATATTGACGTGGCAATCCGTCGGGCTGAAACTAAGTTTCAGGTTGGATTGGAAACCTTTGAACCCAAAGTTCCCTATCGTGAGGGGATTACTAAGAACGCCTCTGCCCAATACCGCCACAAGAAACAATCGGGCGGTTCCGGTCAATTTGGCGAAGTGCATCTGCGCATCGAACCTTTCACGGAGGCTGATTTTCAGTTTGATGACGAACTGGTCGGTATGAATTTGTCAAAGTCATACTTGCCCGCCATTGAAAAAGGTATTGTTACATCGATGGCGCAAGGCATCATTGCTGGGTACCCAATGAGCAATGTTCGGGTGATCGTGTACGACGGAAAAGAACATCCCGTTGACTCCAAGCCAGTCGCTTTCGAGATTGCCGGGCGTGAAGCATTTAAATTGGCTGTACATGATGCCAGTCCAGTGTTGTTTGAGCCAATCATGAACGTGCGCGTGGTTGTACCAGAAGCTAACATGGGCGATGTAATGAGCGATATGAATACTCGCCGTGGTCGCGTGCAGGGTACGGAATCTGAGCGCGGCAGCACCGTGGTTATGGCGCAGGTGCCTTTGGCTCAAATGCTGCGTTATACTACCAATATCCGCTCAATTACAGGCGGGCGGGGATACTTCACGATGAAATTTGATCATTACGAAATGGTACCCAAACACCTGGCTGCAGATATCATTGAAGCACATAAAAAAGAGTCGGAAGAGAAGAAAGAAGAATAAAACTAAGATCGTCTTATATACTGAATTATTAGCAAGGGTTTTTTTGTAGACTTCCTTGATACCTCTAATAACCTTGTGATATCAAGGATGATGCGATAGAATATCACTCTTGACAACTAAAATAATCTTAGTAGTATTTGCTAGAACAAAATCTAGGCAATAGGTGAAAACAATGAACTTTTGTACGTGTCTGAGGCGGGGTTAGTAAATACAGTCTCTTTCAGGACCGAACGGCCAACATCTGAAGGACGGTAAGCTACCCCGCATGCGATTACAACTCCGCATGGCATGCTTATGCCGTCCTTTTTGTTTACTTGTTGGCCGTTTTTGTTTTGGAAGCTCAGATGACTACCTTACAACAACCAAAGATGCAGTCTACAATTTCTGAATTAGGTGGTCTTGGCTCTCATGTAGGCAATACGCCTTTATTGCCGTTACGCAAGGTGAGCTCAAGTACCCCGAACGCGGTTGATATTTTTGTCAAAGCAGAATGGTTGAACCCAGGTGGTTCAGTAAAAGACCGGCCTGCCCTGAGCATAATCCAAACCGCAATTTCAAATGGCGATTTGCAACCTGGGGTACGTTTGCTTGATTCAACCTCCGGCAATATGGGGATAGCCTATGCAACGTTTTGCGCAGCTTTAGATATCCCCTTGACATTGACCTTACCGGAAAATGCCAGCCCAGAGCGCATAATGATGTTGAATGCACTGGGTGCTGAGCTTGTATTGACAGATCCGCTTGAAAGTTCAGATGGTGCCATACTTGTAGCTCGCGAACTGGTTGATAAGAACCCCGAGTTATATTGGTATGCAAATCAATATGATAATCCCGCGAACTCGACGGCACATTATCGTACAACCGGCCCAGAGATTTGGGAACAAACCGCTGGGCGAGTTACTCATTTTGTGTCTGGGTTAGGTACCTCTGGGACAATGATGGGCACTGGCAGGTACTTGCGAGAAAAAAACCCAAATGTCCAATTGATAGCTTTTCAACCCGATTCAGCGTTGCATGGACTTGAAGGATTGAAGCACATGGGTTCGGCGATCAAACCTGGCATTTATGATGAACACTTTGCTGACCGGGTATTGGAGGTTTCAACTGAAGATTCGCGTGAAATGGTCCTGCGGCTTGCTCGTGAAGAAGGCCTATTTGTCGGAATTTCCTCTGGGGCTGCCGTTGTGGCTAGTTTGAAACTTGCCTCTGAGTTGGATTCTGGGTATATCGTAACAATCTTTCCGGATTCGGGTTACAAATATCTCAGCGATTTAGAATTATGGAAGGGAAATTAACTTTGGTAATCTCAAACGAAACTCTGAAACTGATCCACAAACACGGAGAAAACGCGTACCCAGATGAGGGAGCGGGATTTCTCCTAGGAAGGGATGATGGTGAAGTTCGGCATGTGGAGCAAATTTATTCAACAGAAAATGCGCGTGAAGATGGCGCCCGTCATGATCGCTATTTGGTCTCGCCGGAGGAATATCTCAAGGCCGAAATAATGGCGGACAAGCTTGGGCTGAGTCTGATCGGTGTTTTCCATTCCCATCCCGATCATCCCAATCGACCTTCCGAATTTGATCGCGAATGGGCTCAACCGTTTTTTTCATACATCATCACCAGTGTCAATCAAGAAGTGGCGCTTGAATCTCGCTCCTGGCGACTAACTGCTGATCGTTCGAAATTCGAGGAAGAGTTAATTACAATCGAATAAATCTATAAATATAGAAAGTATATAAAAGGTGAGAAGATGAATACAAAAATTAATCAAAAAGTTGACTATACAGCACTGAAGACAAATCAAGCCATGATCATAATTTTGAACATCGTTGCATATATTGTTATTGCTCCCTGGCTGGCCGGGGTTGTAACAGTGGTGATGACAATTGGAACATATTTGAAAAAGCCTGGATTTGTCTTTATATACAAAGCACTTAAACCCACTGGCTGGCCCAAACCTGAAGTTATATCTGATAATCCGGAACCACACCTCTTCGCCCAAGGTTTTGGCGCAGTCGTTATGATTGCCGGCACTGGAGCACTATATTCGGGTTTGGCTGGATTGGGGTGGGGATTGGTCTGGTTGGTTGTAGCCCTGGCGGCGCTTAATCTGTTTGGCGGATTCTGCGTTGGGTGTGCGGTCTACTACTGGCTAGGTCGGTTAGATATTCCTGGATTTACAAAATCTCCCCCTGAAGGTACCTTTCCTGGGATGAAACCCAAACTGGGAACTTAATGACAACAGAAATTTTTATAAGAGCCCTGTATGCGCTCGCCATAGCGGGTATAGGCATAGGCGTTTATAATCTTACCAATCGGTTGGTGCTCAGGCGGGCTCTTAATGGGAATTTCCTGGGAATGGATGACTTGAAGCCAGGGATCGCAGCAATTCTATATTTTACGAGTCCTACCTGTGTGCCATGTAAAACTGTGCAACGGCCCGCGATTCAATCTGTCAAAAAAATAATGGGCAAAGACCTTCAGGTTATAGAAATCGATGCGAGCGCTTCCCCCGAAATCGCCGATTATTGGGGTGTATTAAGTGTACCGACTACATTCATCATTGGTAAGAACGGTCAGCCAGCTCATATCAATCATGGTGTTACCTTAGAAAAAAAACTGCTTAGTCAACTAGAGAAATACGCGTAAGCCGAGCTGATTGGAATGTTATAATTTACACACAAAAACTATCTAAAATAAGAGGTCAGAAAGAATGCCAACATTGAAAATCCCAACTCCCTTACGCCCATATACAGATGGGCAGTCTGAGGTGAAGGTGAGCGGCACCAATGTGGAGGCTGCCATGCGAAATCTCGTAGACAAATATCCAGCACTTGAGCAACATCTCTTTGCTGATGGTGAAATGCGCGCGTTTGTCAACCTATTTCTCGGAGAGAACAATATCAAAGATTTGCAAGGAGTGGAGACACCCCTCGAAGAAGAATCCACCCTTCGGATTATCCCTTCAATTGCAGGTGGACAATACGTTTTATAGGATCCGCGGAGAATTTAAAATTATTTTAGCTTTTCGCTGATAAGAACATTTGGAGCAATAATATGGTTGACCTTACTCATGAAGAAATCTTACGCTACTCAAGGCATCTATTAATTCCCGAAGTCGGCCTTGAGGGTCAGAAAAAACTCAGTGCCTCCTCAGTGTTGATCATCGGCACGGGCGGGCTGGGCTCGCCGGTCGCCCTTTATTTGGCGGCAGCCGGAGTAGGGCGTATAGGCCTCGTGGATTATGATGTAGTTGATGCCACAAACTTACAGCGCCAAATTATTCATGGAATGGATACGGTTGGTGATTTGAAAGTTGAATCAGCCCGCGATCGAATGCTGGACATAAATCCTGAAATTCAAGTCGATCTCTACAATGAGCCATTTACATCTGATAATGCCATGGAAATTGCAAAGGATTATGACATTTTGATCGATGGCACCGACAATTTCCCAACACGTTATCTAACCAATGACGTCTCTGTCTTTTTGGGCAAACCGAATATTTATGGATCGATATTCCGATTTGACGGGCAAGCAAGTGTCTTCTATGCTAAAGAAGGCCCCTGCTATCGATGTCTCTTTCCTGAGCCGCCTCCGCCAGGCCTTGTACCATCCTGTGCAGAAGGTGGAGTGCTGGGTGTCCTCCCGGGTACGATTGGGACGATTCAAGCGACTGAGGCCCTCAAGATCTTACTGGACATCGGTTCTCCCCTGATTGGCAAGCTGCTACTGTACAATGCGCTGGATATGTCCTTCGATTTTGTCAAACTTAAGAAGAATCCCGGCTGTCTGGTGTGCAGTGAAAATCCAGAAATCACCGAACCAATTGATTACGAGGAATTTTGTGGAGTTCCTGGGCACGACCATGATGATGGCTCAGCAGGTGTCGAATGGGATATCAGCGCAACCAACCTGGCAGAGCGCGTCAAAGACAACAATCTCAAGTTGCTGGATGTGCGTGAACCGCACGAGTTAGAGATATCCGCTATTCCAAATGCGATTAATATTCCGCTTGGCTCATTGGCTTCGCGTCTTTCAGAGTTAGATTCTGCCGATGAAATGGTTGTCTTCTGTAAGACCGGCGGTCGTTCTGCACGGGCGCTTGAGTTATTGGTAACGGCCGGATTCAAGAAAATTAAGAACCTGAATGGGGGCATCAATGCTTGGGCCCGGGATGTGGACGAAGATTTACCGATATATTAAACTCAGAAAATAATAGATTAAGACCCCTGAAGAGATTTCTTTTAGGGGTCTTTTTTTGTCTGTTATTTGTAGTTATTTTCTCTTAGTGTGTGCTGCGTTAAAATCTGAACTCCAATATTTATGCAAGAAGCAGAAAAACTAATAACACTGCTATGAAAAAATTGGTGACTAATACATCACCTTACTATATTAAGGAAGAGAAGGATGGTTCCTTTGCAAAAGGCATGCATTCATCGGATCGCCTCTCCTTTTTGGTAAAATGACCACAGACCAAAAGGATCGAAATGTTCAAATTATCCCCTTCAAAAGATAACCGTGTATATAATGATATTTTAGGCGCGATAGACAACGCAAGCTTGATCCGGCTGGGATGCCTCGCGCACGAGTAAGCCTGTCCGCTATATGCCAAGATGGAGTTATTCTTAAAAGGATGGATCGGTCAAAGATCGGGTGGGGTATTGCATTATTAATCTTAGTTACACCTAGACCCTCGAGTTACAAACCGGCCCAAAGACCTGGGAGCTAACTATTGAAAACCCCTAAAAAGTTCCGCTTATCATGTTTGAGTTTATTTATCATAGGGATCACCTTTGTAATAGTAAGCTCAATCCTTATCTCGTCTTTGGTACCAAGAGGTTTAGATCAAAGTGGGCAAAACCTTTCGCTGGTAGAACAAATTGAACTGGGAATCGCATACTTGGACGTCGAAAAATATGCGGATGCCGTCCAAGCCTTTGATCAAGCAGTTAGCACTGACCCCTTGAATGCGGAGGCGCGTTATTATCGGGGGCGCGCATATTTTCATATCGGACAATTGGAACTTGCGATTGCTGATCTGAATTGGGTACTTGAGCTTGATCCTGAAATAAGTGACGCTTATCTTTATCGGGGCCAAACCCATTTTCAATTACAAAATTACGACCTTGCTATTCAAGACCTGAAAGAGGCTGTCAGACGACAGCCTGAAAACGGGTTAGCTTTTTATTATTTAGGCAGTGCCTTTAATTACATTGACGAACAAAATCAGGCGCTTCAAAATCTAAATAAATCAATTGAGCTAAACCCAGATAGTTATCTGACCTTTCAAGCGCGAGCAGCTACTTATTTAAAGATGGAGCAATATGAAAAGTCACTTGCAGATTGGGATACAGTAATTGATATGAAACCCGATTTATCTCAGCCCTATTTCCAACGCGGGGTTGTATATTATCAAAGCGGAGAACATGAAAATGCCCTTGAAGATTGGAACGCCACGATAGTGCTTACCCCTGGGCATGTAGACGCAATATTAAACCGTGGAATTGTGTATAACGACCTTCAAGAATACGATCTTGCAATTGAAAACTTTGAGCAATTAATTAAAATAATGCCAGAACAAGTACAGGCGTACGCCAACCTGGGCTTGTCTTACACTGGTAAGAAAGATTATAAAAAAGCTACTGAAATTTTAGAAAAGGCGATTGAGATCGAATCAACATACAGCCCAGCCTATTATTACCTAGGAAATATTTATTTTGCCGAGAAGGATTATGAGACTTCGATCTTAAACTATCAGACGACGATAGAATTAAAACCGGACTTGATAGAAGCATATATTAATTTGGGCTCTGCTTTTTTACAGCTAGGGCAAGCAGAAGAAGCGAAGTCTATATTCAGCGAGGCGTTAGTTCGAGCGTCAAACCATCCCGATGGCTTGTACACCCGAGGAAACATTTATCTCAAACTAAACGAACCTGAAAATGCAATTGATGATTTTGACGTTTACCTGTCAATTAACCCAGAATATAATTTGGCTTATTTTCGGCGCGGAATTGCTTATGCAATGCTAGGAGATATTGAAGCTGCAATCGCTGATTATCAGAAAACGATCAGTTTGCAACCCGAATTTGCTGATCCGTACAACCTTCTTGCTGGTATATATTATCGAGCGGAAGAATATGAACTTGCACTTGATAATTGGGAAACGGTCAATCAACTGGCACCAGATTTTCCAGACGCTTATTACAATATTGGTGTAATTTACAACCTAAGAAAAGAGTATGATAAAGCCTTCGATCTTTTCAACAAAACTATTGAGGTAAGCCCAGAATACACCGAAGCCTATCTTGCCAGGGCCATTATTCATGATATTAATCAAGATTTCGAAGCTTCGTTAAATGATTTTGAAAGAGCGATTGGGCTTGAACCTGATTCAGCCCAGGCATATTTCAATCGTGGAATCGTATATTACAGAAACCAACAAAACAGTTTGGCTATAAAAGATTTTCGTAAAGTTTTGGAAATCAGCGACGACGAAGAGCTTGTTAAAAAAGCAACAAATATAATTATTGGGTTAGGGGAAAAGCCCTAAAGCATCCTGAAATAAACATATTATCTATAAATTGTGGAGAAAAGGGGTTATTTTGCCACCAAGACAAAGATACCGGATTGATTGACGTTGGCAATCGCCCGGGCATCAACTTGGGCAAAGTTTGGCAAACTATCGGCCACCCCAGCTGGTATTTCTTGCCAACCACCAAAGCCAGCAGAGAAGCCTAAATCTGTTGTCAATACCGAGAGGGCAACTTCAACCCATTGGTTCTGGCTGACATTCCAATAACGGACATTCACAGTTAGCGGTTGAAGAGTAACTTGCGTAGAATCAAAACCTACCACTAACACAGGTATCTCTACCCAAGCGCTCAAATCAGTGCTCCACCACAAGAGAACAAATTCTCGCCCTGTATATTCCTTTGAAACAACCAGGGAGATGCGGTAGCCCAGACCCGATGAGAGGGATTTGATCAGTTGACCATCTTTGAAAAGTTCAACCATGATCGCCGAGATAAATTCTGTGCCTGCAGGTAATTCACCCGGTAAGTCGCCTCGGGCGATTTTGTTGATCCTAGCAAACTCTGCTATACCGGAACCCAATAGAATGAAATCTCCACCGGTCAAGCGGCTTGTGCCATTGGTAATTTCGGCATCCAAAATCACTAGGGTGATACCAAGCTCAACCAATTCCACTAATTCACCGCCAGTAACCAGAATCAGTAGGAGTGTACCTTTGGCTAAGATAGGTAATACTATCATTCCCCCGGTTGGGACTATTGTATCTATTATTACTATTACCGGAGGTAATAAGAAGATAATATTTTCAATACTGATAAGTGTATTGTTACTGCCAAAAGCTATATAAGCGGTATCCCAGCCCTCACCACCGTCTAAATAATTGATGCCAGAGCCAGTGTAGAAAGTATCATCCCCACCAAGACCATAGAGCTTATCATTGCCTGGGCCACCATCGATAATATTAGCCTTGTCATTGCCCCAAATCTCATCATTACCGCTGCCGCCGATTACGTTTTCTATGCTTGTCAGGCCAAAATCAACATTGGTTGCTTTACCATTTTCCAGATCAACAAAGATACCAGTGGTGTAAGCTGAGTAATCAATCGTATCAATACCCCCTTTTCCATCAATCGCGCCGCCCAGTGTGGCCCCGTCAGCGAAGATAAAGGTGTCAGCAAAGGCGCTGCCACCCAGATTTTCAATGCCTATGAATTCTAAGGTGCGTTGGGCCACATAGCGGCTGATCGGGTCTTCAATGTACCAGGTTGCTGGTTCATTTAAACCATTCAAGGTATCCGATGCTGATGAGCCGATCAGCATATGAATATTATCAAATATACCCGAGATGCTAAATTCAGTGCCTGCAAAACCAGACTGACTGCCATAATTGGTCAATTGGAATCCACGCGTAGATGTGTAATTACTGAAGTCAACCGTGTTATAGCCACCCTGACCATCTATACCACTATTGAGTGTTGCACCATTATTGAAGACAAAGTGATCATCACCCAAGCCGCCATTTAAGCTATAGTTCTGATTCCCGGTTAGAGTAAAGATGTCTACAACACTTCCGCCATTTAAAGTTTCAAAGCCGGAGAAGCCCAGAGTTTGCCCACCGGATGTATAAGTATCGCTTCCATCCAAATCCCAAGCAGCTGTCTGGTTTTGTCCAGTAAGGCTGTCGGAGCCGCTGCCAGAGATGATCTGATTGATATTGCTGAAGCCACCGCTGATCTGGCTGAGCGTGCCTACAAACCCGTTGGTGTCGCCATTGTTGATCAAGGCGAAGCTCAGGTTACTCGTGTAGGCGCTGAAATCCAGTGTATCATCGTCGCCTTGTCCATCTATCTCACCAGTAAGGGTCGCATTATCGGCAAAGACAAACCTATCTGCCCCGCCGCTGCCATACAGTGAAGCCGTTCGGTCGCCGGTGATATTGAATATATCAGCCGCACTACCACCCAGGATACGTTCTACATAATCTCCGATATGCTCCATGGTATTGCCTGAGTTGGCTGGATCGGAGAC
>JASJYH010000081.1 GCA_030123675.1 Anaerolineae bacterium
AGGAACCCATTCCGGGTGTTCTAGATCGTTTGGGTGAGTTAGGCATTCTAGGGATTTGTTACCCTGTGAAGTATGGCGGACAGGGCATGGACTATATTTCGCTTGGCCTGGCATGTGAAGAACTCGAAGCACTAGATACTAGTTTGCGTGTACCTATGTCCGTACACACCGGCCTTGTGAGCATGACAATCTTCCAATGGGGAACGGAAGGGAACAAAAACAGAAATTTCTCGTGCCTCTTGCAAGTGGCAAAAAACTTGGTTGTGGCGCGTTCTCAGAACCAAGCATGGGCTCAGACTTGGCGTCCATGCGCACGCAAGCAAAACGTAAGGATGAGGCGTATATCCTCAATGGCGAAAAGATGTGGATTTCGTTGGCAAGCAACGCAGATCTTGCATTAGTCACAGCTGTCACAAATCCAGATGAAAAGAAACCTACACGGCGATCATCATGTTTTGTTGTAGATCTGCATTCTAGGGCCTATTATTTACTAAGGATCCAGTGAATTTCAAACGCTCATCCAGGCTGGTTATGCCCTCGGAGAGCGCAAAGACAATCCGTTACGCTGCGAACTGCCCATATTTAATTTCGTGGAATGGGCATCGTAATCAAAGGAACCAGAGATGGATGAATTAGAACCTAGATATACAAAAATTGAAAAATTAATTCACACCAAGTTTGGGCAGGTATTATTGGAAGACCATACCGGTTTTCCTTTTGGTGAATCGAATTTGTACTGCCTCGGGAATAATGGCGAAATAGTTTGGCAGGCAGAAAAGCCGGATTTAAACTCGCACTTTGTGAGAGTGAAGTTGAATGATGATGGTATCACGCTATCAACCTATGCGAATACAGGCATTGCCTGTGAGATCGAGCTTTCAACTGGCAAGTTGATCAGCCAGATTGCTTTCGATTAGGACTTTGTACTGGAAGAAGCCTTTTTCGAAATACAGCAAAACGTGAAATCAAATGGAACCAGGTCGGGGACAGGCGCACCTCCGGAATTCCCTGACGGATAACAGACCGTAATTCATCTGGTCCCTGAAAGTGCTCCAACCGAAGGATAGCGCGGCCAAGCTCAATCGGGGCATGCGCATCCGATCCAACAGTTCCTGGAATATCGTGTTGCTCCGCAAGCTTCTTGGCTTGGTGATTGAACTCTGGCAACCAGCAACGCGAGTTAAACACCTCGATTGCATCCACTGAGGGCAGGATTTCCATCAGCGCTGATGTTTTCCAATGACCGCTGCGATAAGTATCAAATGGATGCGAAACGCTGATAAACGCCCCTTGATCTCTTAACCGGGATATTGTTTCTTGTGGAGATAGGCCATACGGAATTTCTTCAACTACAAACGCAGCTAAGATTTCACCCTGAGTTGTCTTTATTTCTTCACCGACAATGACAAGCTCTGGATCAAGAATTTTGGCAGCCTGCGCGCCTGCTATTGTGTTGTGATCCGTAACAATTACTCTATCGATCCCTTTTTTTCGGCATGCTTTAACCAATCGCTTAGGGTTGGTTAGGGAATCTCTTGAATAGGAGGTATGAGAGTGGAATTCAACACGTAACATAAATTTATTGTAACTTAGAACGTGTTTCGCAAGTTTCCATATTTAATGAAATATTGTTATACAATCATTCAAGGACTGTCTTATTAATATCGAGAATATGAATTTTCCATTGTCATCTATTAACTTTTCAATTTCACAAGAGATTAACCAGGCCCTAAATCAGTCGCTTCCCATTGTTGCCTTGGAATCGACTGTAATCACACACGGTTTGCCGCGTCCCCAAAATCTTTCCCTAGCCCAGGATATGGAACATACTGTACGAGAGCAAGGCGCGATCCCGGCTACTATAGGGGTTGTTAAAGGCAAGACTCGAATTGGTTTAAGCACATCAGAACTGGAAGATTTAGCAAACGCCACCAACCCTAGAAAAGTTAGCCAACGGGATTTTTCCATCGCTGCAGTAAAAGCTGAATACGGCGGCACAACAGTCGCCGGGACAATGTTCGCTGCCCACAAGGCCGGGATCAAAGTTATTGCTACAGGTGGCATTGGGGGTGTGCATAAAGAATCCGCGTTCGATATTTCGACTGATTTACAAGCTTTGGCATCTATCCCTATGATTGTGGTCTGCGCTGGCGCAAAAGCCATCCTTGACCTGCCTGCTACACTGGAATATCTTGAAACTATGGCAGTGCCGGTAATAGGATTTCAAACGGATAATTTTCCTGCATTCTATTCACGAAATAGCGGGTTAGCGGTCACCATAAATATGGATAAACCTGAGGATATTGTAGAGTTAGCACAAACGCACTGGAACATGGGATTACGCAGCGCCTTACTCGTTACCCAACCTGTTCCCTCTGCAGATGAAATTCCTAAGCCTGAGATGGACGCAACTATTGAAAAGGCTTCAAAAAAAGCCATCAAAATGGGTATCCGGGGTCAAGAATTGACTCCATTTCTACTTGAGCAAATTAATAAATTGACAAATGGGCGCTCGTTGCAGACCAACATATCCTTATTATTGAATAATGCCAAATTGGCAGCCAAAATTGCCAATATATTTGGAATGGAAAAACAAGTTCGAAATATTTAGCCTAACTGGATATATAACCGGTTCATAAACCGGACTTGAACCTGCTCTGACGAACGAAATGGTTTTTCGGTCCCGGTCATTGAGACGGAAGTTCGGTTTATAATTCAAGTGATCATAGATATTAATCAGTAGTACGTTTGGAGTGAAAGCCTCCATTGTGTATTCAAAGACATTCATCCTAGGAAATGAGAGATAACATGAGTACAGACAATTTTAAAATATCTACCACAATGCCGGCTACGATGGAACAAGTTTTTAAGGCTTGGCTCTCCAGCGAGGGACATACGCTGATGACCGGTAGCAAAGCCGAGGTAAATCCTATAGTCGGGGGAGAATTCAAAGCCTGGGACGGGTACATATGGGGTGAAACCCTTGAAATGGACCCAAGCCAACGGATTGTCCAGACTTGGCGCACTACCGAATTCCCCGAAAGCAGCCCTGATTCCAAAATAGAAATCGTTCTCGAAGAGGCGGAATCAGGTACAAAAATCACCTTATCTCATACTCAAATACCAAAGGGACAGGCTGATAGTTATAAGCAGGGCTGGGAAGACCATTATTTCACTCCCATGCGCGAATATTTTAAATAGGTACTAGGGCGTGTTGACATTTCGAATTATGTTATTCTCCCAAAGGATACTGCACCGTCCCGGCATCCCCGTTCGGGCCGGGAGCCCGCCGCCGTTCGTCGCGAGCGTCGAAGATGCTACGCGAGGGCGAAACGGCCTATGGGAGGACGGTATGAACGACCAAAGGGAGCGAAGAATCACCGATTTGGGTTTAAATTAGCTCCCGTAGCTAGAGATTCCTCGTCACTTCGCTCCTCGGAATGACATTGTAGGGCAAATGACCACAAACCCTAGAAATCACTGAAATCTTGGTTATCTATTTTTTAACATTTTCCAATAAATCATCAACCTGTTTTTCGGACACCTGGACAGCCACGACCTGCCCTCGTACTGTTATTACGCCATCAGCAAGGATCCATTCTTCGATCACAATTTTTCTCCCTTTAATTTCTTTCACTTTTCCACGGACCTCAAGGGGGATGCCCAAAGGTGTGGGTTTAAGGTAGTCCACATGCAATGAGCCAGTCAGAAACCGGAACGCAGGTTTCGTGTCCATGCTTCGATTCGAATTACGGTATGCTGCGGCTGCAGCTGTACCAGTTCCATGACAATCGATGATTGAGGCAAGTAAGCCCCCATAAACGTATCCAGGTAGCGCAATCTGATAAGGTTTGGGTTCAAAAAAACAAACCGATTCATCCCCATCCCAAAAGCTTTTAATCTTGTGGCCATATACGTTTAAACGACCGCATCCATAACAATGTGATGTGCGATCCGAATAATAATCTTGAAAAGGCTTTTGTTGTAAAGGGTATTCCATCGAGAAGAAATGTTAGGGTGAAATTGTGGTTAAAGGACTCTCTGTTTCTAAAGGGGTAAGGGTGATTGAGGGTGTTGAGGTAGGGCTAGGCGTAGCGGTAAGCGGATCCCCGGATACTTGAAACTTCCCGATCACTTTCCAGTCGTGACCGACAAAGATTTGAACTTCATATATTCCTGGCTGCCACAACTCGGGTGGCGGTGCCCAATCCGAGAACCCCAGGCCACCAATTGCCCCATCCCAGGGCAGTGTCTCATAATGCACCAATTCATCGCCTAGATACCACAAAGCGGTCCATTGAGCCCCGGGTTGCATATTACTGTATGAAAAACAAGCTGTCATAGAGCCCACTGGGTTGGTGAAGGTAGTAGCGGGAGCAACACACCGAAAATTGTTGCGTATGGTTGAAAACTGCAATCGGCTAAAAGCAGAATCGGGGTTGGGAGTTATGACAGAATCGAATAGAGCCTCGATTGCAAGTGGAACATAAGGTGTTGGGGTTAGAGTGGGAGTATTCGATACTAAGGGTGTTTCGGTAACCGTCGGGGTTAAAGTAATCGTGGGTGTCAGAGTAATCGTAGGGATAGTAGTAATTTCTAATGTTGGCGAAGGTGACGGTGAGGGCGGGAAAAATTGGTATGCAGTTGGCTCTCCGAAACGCAAAAGCCAGAACGCGAAGGAGAGCATTAGCAAACCAAAAAAAACCAATCGCCACATCACGGATAACTCCTGCCGACGCAGGCTGTAATAAGAAAGCTTACGCGCTGACCGAAAAGATCGGATACTGCCCCGAAAAAGGAATAAAGCCCCGATTATCGCTAGGATGGTAGATGTAATAATACCCGTACGGATATCCATTGATTTTGATTATAGCATTTTCAAGTTCGAAAAGTCTTATCGTCTATGTATTACCTTCACTCGAATATAAGTCAGCTATTGACTGGATAATACTCTGTGGTAAAACAGGCCTATGCAGGAATTGGTGTTTCTTAAATTGGGCGGCTCGCTAATCACAGATAAGACCAAACCATACACTCCGCGCTTAAACAAATTAGCAGATCTGGCTGATCAGATCGCACTATCGCTTCGATCTTCCCCAAATTTGAAACTCATCTTAGGACATGGTTCCGGCTCATTTGGGCATACGCCCGCAAAAAAACATGGAACGATAGGTGGAGTTAATACCCCAAATGAATGGGCTGGGTTTGTTGAGGTATGGTACCATGCATCAGCGCTTAATCGATTTGTCTTACAAGCGCTTCGTGAAGCAAACCTTTCCGCCATGACATTTTCTCCAGCAGCAAGTGTCTGGGCAAATAACAGGCAGATAATTAATTGGGATACTTCCAAAATTAATAAAGCCTTGGATGAAGGAATCATCCCTGTAGTTCATGGCGATGTTATTTTTGATAAAACAAAAGGTGGTACTATTCTTTCCACTGAGGATTTGTTCGTGCACCTGGCACATGAATTAAAACCAACCCGGATCTTATTAGCAGGTTTAGAAGAAGCAATCTACGCTGATTTCCCCGAACGCAAGCACAGGGTCCAGGTATTGACGCGTAAAAAGTTAACCTCTATGATCAACAATGTTGGTCCAGCTTCAGGGCTTGATGTCACCGGGGGAATGCAATCTAAGGTCGAGCAAATGGTAGAGCTTGCCGAGGCCCTTCCTGACTTAAGCATTCAAATATTCTCCGGAGATAGACCAAAAAATGTACTCAACAGTTTACAAGGAGAGCAACTTGGGACATTAATTACCATCAATGAAAATTAAGCTTTCTAGCATAAGAATTGGGGATTTATATCGATCGTACGCTATTCAATTATCTTAAACATAAGTATATTGACTCGATAAAGGGAGTAAAAATGTCTAAATATAAAAACAGCAATACTGAATTTTCACCCATTCCGCTCGTAATAAAAACGCCGGTTCCATCGGATATAGAAATCGCTCAGGCACAAATGGATAATGCCAAATCCATAACCCAGCTAGCCAATGAAATTGGGCTGCTTGATGATGAACTCGAGCCCCATGGCAAGTATGTGGCAAAGGTCAACCTGGAAGTTTTAGAACGGCTTAAGGATGTTCCAGATGGTAAATATGTCGATATAACTGCTATCACCCCCACTCCTTTGGGTGAAGGCAAAACTACCACAACGGTTGGGCTGAGTCAGGCATTGGGCGCACATCTCGGTAAAAGCGTGTTTACTTGCATTCGGCAACCATCCCAGGGTCCTACATTCGGAATTAAGGGGGGCGCAGCGGGTGGTGGCTACAGCCAGATCATCCCCATGGAAAATTTCAATCTACACTTGACTGGTGATATCCACGCCATTACTGCAGCCAATAACCTGATGGCCGCAGCAATCGATACGCGGATGTTCCATGAATCTCGCCAGAGCGACGAATCCCTGTTTAAGCGCTTATGCCCGCCCGAAAAAGACGGCAGTCGCACCTTTGCGCCTTCGATGCTAAAGCGTTTAGAAAACCTAGGAATTGACAAAACTGATCCGAACGATCTTTCCGATAAAGAGCGCTCCCGCTTTGTGCGCCTGGATATTGATCCCGACACCATTACCTGGAGTCGCGTAGTTGACATCAACGACCGCATGCTGCGCAGAATTACGATTGGTGAAGGTCCCAAGGAAAAGGGCTTCACCCGTCAGACCGGTTACGACATTACAGTTGCAAGCGAAATTATGGCCATATTGGCCTTGACCACCGACTTGGCAGACATGCGTGATAGATTTGGACGGATGGTGTTTGCTACCAACAAGGCTGGAGAAGCGCTTACCGCCGAGGATTTGGGAGTGGCCGGAGCACTCACAGTTTTGATGATGGATGCCCTAAAACCTAACCTAATGCAAACCCTAGAGGGGACACCAGCTTTTGTCCATGCTGGCCCATTTGCAAATATTGCTCATGGAAATAGTTCCATTATCGCGGATCGGATCGCATTAAAGTTATGCGACTACGTCCTGACCGAATCTGGTTTTGGGGCCGACATCGGCATGGAAAAATTCTTTGACATCAAATGCCGCTACTCAGGCCTGGTTCCCAATTGTGTTGTTTTGGTTGCTACAGTTCGAGCCCTAAAGATGCATGGAGGCGGCCCGACAGTAAAAGCAGGCGCCCCACTAGCACCTGAATACACCGAAGAAAACCTTGAGTTACTACAGGCCGGAATACCAAATCTTGAAGCCCATATTGAGAACGCGATAAAATTCGGTATTCCAGTAGTGGTAGCTGTCAACTCCTTCAAGGATGATACGGAGGCCGAAGTGGAACTTGTTCGCAAAGCTGCCCTGGATGCTGGTGCTCAAAATGCTGTGGTTACCCGTCACTGGATGGAGGGCGGCAAAGGATCTACTCAATTGGCTGAAGCTGTAATTTCCGCATGTGAAATACCAACCAATTTTAGCTTTCTGTATGAGCTCAAAGGTACCAGTATCAAAGACAAGATCGAAATCATCTGCAAAGATATTTATGGTGCAGATGGGGTCGAATATGAACCCTTGGCCCAGAAGAAAATTGAGCTTTACACCAAATTGGGTTTTGATGAACTCCCCATTTGCATGGCCAAGACCCACCTCAGTATCAGCCACGATCCATCCCTAAAAGGACGTCCGAGTGGCTTTACGGTTCCTATTCGCGATCTGCGTGCATCCGTCGGTGCTGGTTTCATTTATCCGCTTGTTGGCGAGATGAGTACTATGCCCGGCTTCCCGACTCGCCCCGCATATTACAATATCGATATCGACCTTGAAACCGGGAAAGTAGTGGGTTTGTTTTAGGATTTTAACTATCAATAAATAGGTGGCCATAATGGTCACCTATTTTAGTTTAATCTGGAATTGCCTGCACAGAATATATCCTCCCCTGTCCACTTGAAAATACTAACTGCACATCTGAAATCTCCGCCAGGATTTCTGGCGGCACCACATGCTTAAATTCGTTTGGCAAGAACCACAGGATATAGCCTGGCTTATCCCCCGGCCAGCCACTGTATCGCTCACTGATCTCAGCCAAGTTCATATCTATACCAGAGCGTGGCATGAGCAATGAGGTACGACGTGTGTAAAACCAAATGCCATCGGCATAGTTGCTGTATAAATACGCTTCGGGATTTTCAGCAACCAAATCTTTTATGACAGGAATTGCAGGATTTTCGTTAAAAGCACGGTTGTTGTAATAGTTATAGTTGCTGGCCTCCCCGTTTGCAAGGGAAGCAGAGATATATTTATACAAGCTGAAGGTTGGGTAAATCAGAATCCAAGCCCCAAATAATAACGATAATCCAATTTGTAATACATTTTCCTTAAACCGTACACGCCGCAAGATCAATATGTCTAAGGAGATAAATAAAAGGACGATCACCGAGGCAAGGAAACCAACGTAATATCGATCTGAATATGGATCCAGGTGATCACGGGTGACGATTGTAAGTGCCAGGCCTACCAACGAAAAGGGCAAAATAAAGGCAACCGGGAAAACATTCGGCCGCCAGAGGCTCCGCCACCATAGCACCCAATTTTCTCGTCTATTAATGATGATGAGAATTAGGAGTATCGCTCCCAATACAAGCAGCGGATTGAATAACAGGCCCTCAAGCCGGGGATGATACGGTAAAAACCAGTGCATAATTTTTGTTAACGAGAATTCAAAGTTCATCCAGGGATCTAGAATAGGCGAATCATTCCCCCAAAAGGTATTAAATCGTAATATATTGTGGAAATAGATCCACACACCGATTGGCAGCACAGACAGGCCCATCAGGGAGCCATCCCGCAGAATAAGGCGCCACTCTCTCCAATGGGCCACCAATACCATCAAGCCCCCCATCGCGATCAGGCCAGCACCTAGCCATCGTTGTAACGTAGCGAGCGCCGCACTTAATATCATTACCCATAAGGCGGCTCGTGATTTTTTTTCCAAGTATCGATTGGCTGCTAGCAGGAAAATCAGTGAAAAAGTGATATAGAGCGGGTCTGAGGAAATATTGGCATGAATACGTACAGCCGACTCAGAAACGAGCACAAATAATCCACCAAAATATGCAAAAAGGATTTTGTCGTGAAAAGCTTCATAAATTAGGGTTCCAGCCAGAAAGATATTGAGCACCATCACAAGCACATTTAGATACCAGCCTGAAACAAACACATCCCAACCGGTTATTAAGCTCATCCCAGCTAACAATGCGGGGTAAAGCGGGGGCCAAAATACCAATGGTCCAGCCGAATGATTATAAAATCCCTCCCCGGCGAGCAGACTTTCAGCAGTAGACATATTCTTAGCCGCATCTGCAGAAACACCCGCTCCATACAGCGAAGTAGCAAGCAACACCAAGCCCCCACCAGCCAAGGATATTAATATCAAGAAATATAAATATGGTTTCGGAATTCTCATCGAGCGCAGATTCTACCATGTGGAGCTTTATTATCTATAATGGGGGCATGGATATTGACCCCCAGAACTTAACCATCACACAAGCTTTAGGTAATGAGGAAATCCGCCGCGGACTCACCCAAGCTTGCTACCGCCAAATTGAGCGTCTCAACCCTTTATTGAACGCTTTCATCACAGTCGTTCCACCTGATAGGGGTAAAAATCAGGGAAATCACAAAGGCCCATTGGCGGGAATTCCCATCGCAGTCAAGGATTTGTTCGAGACTGCTGGGATCGTCACGACCGCCGGCTCATTGTTCTTTAAAGATTACACTCCAAAACAAGACGCTGATCCGGTGGAAAAATTAAAAGCGGCTGGCGCAGATATCGTAGGAAAGACCAATACCCATGAGATCGCCCTGGGTATCACCGGTATCAATCCGCACTATGGCACACCCAAAAACCCCTGGGACAGCTCCCGCATACCCGGCGGCTCATCCAGCGGGTCGGCAGTGGCAGTCGCGGCCGGCATGTGTATGGCCGCGCTTGGGACGGATACCGGCGGATCGATTCGGATACCTGCCTCCTTGTGCGGTGTGGTGGGATTAAAACCAACCTATGGCCGAATTAGTTTGCGTGGTGTCTTTCCGCTCTCCAGGAGTTTAGACCATGTCGGGCCGCTGACAAGAAGTGTAAAAGATGCTGCTATGCTGCTCCAGGTGTTGGCCGGCTATGATAGCAAAGATCCTTCGTCAATTAATGCACCAACGGATGATTATTTGAGGGATTTAGATGTGGGCATAAGGGGGTTGAGGGTTGCGCTATTAACCGGTGAAGATATTGATTCTGTAGACACTGAAGTTTTGAAAGCAGTGCGAGAAGCGGCGCTTGTATTTGAAAGTTTGGGTGCAAAAGTGGAAAAGGTAAAGATACCTTGGCTACACGAAGCAAGCCTGGCGAATACCAAACTAGTGCTCTCTGATGGGGCAGCGTACCATCAAAAAAGGTTGGCCCAAAATCCTGAGCTTTTTGGGCCAGATGTGCGCGGGAGATTAGAAGAGGGCCAAGCAATTTCAACGACCGAATATGAACTGGCCAAACGGCAGCAGGTTGAATTCCGGGGAAGAGCCGAGAATTTTTTTGGTAGGTATGATCTTCTGTTGACTCCAACTACAGGCATACCTGCAATTCCAATTGACGAGATAAGCAATTCAGCCAATGTTGCCCCAGCCTTAACTCGTTTTACCGCACCTTTCAATCTAACTGGGTTGCCAGCATTGTCTATACCATGTGGATTCAATAATGATGGCTTACCGCTCGGTTTGCAGCTTATTTCTGGGCCATGGCAGGAAGCTAAGGTCTTACAAGCCGGTTATGCTTTTGAAGCAACAACAGACTGGCACACACACACAGCTCCTATTTAAAGGCAAAGTTCCCCGCCGACGGCGGGGAACTTTGCCGAATTTTTCGATCGTTTTATTGAGGGCCTGGGCAGGCACCAATATCTACTGTGTAAACAACACAGCCATCGCCACCAGAAGTTGAAGGTTGCGCACAGCATTGGTTGCCAGAATCGTACCCGTAACCTTCCGGGCATTGACCGGTTCCTGCAGCCAGGGCCGGCGCGGAGCAAGTACTGTCGCAGACTTTAAGGTCATATGACAATAACTGTTTGCCTTCGACGTCGTTGCAGGTAATTCGCAGACTGCCATCACTGTGCAATTGATCCTGACAAATCAAATCTGCATCTACCGGTTCGTACGTTGTACCCGCAGGTACTTTCATTATGATGTAGGGCCATTTATTGACGCAAAATGCCTTATCCAGCACTTCAATTTCGGGTGCTGAACATCCTGCAGCAGCGGCCTGGCAGAATGGAGCATACTGGGGTTGGGTTGGCTGGGAGACAGCAAGGGCTTGGGTCGTAGGCTCAACCACAACAACCGGTTGTTCAACTTCGGTAGCCGCCTGTGTGGGTGCTTGGGCTCCACAAGCTGTCAATAGCAATAGGAAGGTTGTCGCAAAAGCAATTAGAATTCC
Source organism: Anaerolineae bacterium (assembly GCA_030123675.1). Lineage (GTDB taxonomy): Bacteria > Chloroflexota > Anaerolineae > Anaerolineales > Villigracilaceae > JAABUE01. The sequence continues at coordinate 11,430 of JASJYH010000081.1, forward strand.
AGATTTTTTCATATAATTCTCCTTAGAAGATATCGATATTTCTGCTTATTTGTTACAGATGCAGAAAAATGATGTACGATTTATTCAAATATATCTCAAAATGTCACAATTTATAATCCCCCAAATCTGCGATGACCAATGGGGGATGTGATTTTTGTGACTTATTTCAAACCTATTTGCGACCTATTACAAGGAATAAAATATAATTTGGTGAGTTTAGAACAGGAGAAAAGAAAACCAAATTCTATGAACCTGCTTTAGCTCATTTGTGTTTTGGGGCCTTATTATTGGTGTTTCTCAGTGAATCCCCCCATCCTAATTGGTGTGCTATATTTGATAATGCAAAATAAAAGTTGTAGCGATGCAGATTTATTCAATTACATATCGTAACATTTGATTTCAATTATCCTTTTTATACGAATAGAAACGAGAATGGGCCCGTACGGTACGGGCGCATTCTCTATATCAAAAGGTAATTGGATTATTAGCGCTGAAAATCTACGGACAGCAACATGGTCCTCCAGTACATTGTTTAAACGGTGTACAACTCGGGGGGTCAACGCACCGATCCCCGCCCCCATCATCCCCACCACCATCATCGCCACCACCACCACAATCATCCTTAAACGGTACGGCTATGGGGCCTGTACAAATATCCTCTATAGCGCCCGGAATGGGCGCGCAGAGACCATCAACAAAATAAAACCCTGGATCACACAGCGGGAGCCGGAACGCATCACCCGGGCCACCAGGTTCG
>JASJYH010000082.1 GCA_030123675.1 Anaerolineae bacterium
GCCATCAAAGCCAAGACCGTCACTTATGATTTCGAACGGCTTATGGAAGGCGCTACGCTGCTCAAATGCTCCGAATTTGGTGAGGCCATCATCAAGCATATGGGTTAAATTTGTAGCAAATTTCATTCTTAATTAATGAACTCGATAATTAAATGGCCAAGATAAACTGGGATATATCTAAATCAACCTGATCTCAACAAGAATACTTTGTCGCGGCTACGACCGGCGCCTCAAGGGTCGTTTGGTGGCGGCTGAGAGATATCCAGGCCATCCCGAGCTAGGATGGTGCCATTGACACGTAATTGAACGGGACTGAGGGAGGTGTGTCTCACTCACATCGGATCACTCCTTTTCCTGTCATCGGCTCGACAATTTCGTTTTGGCAGGGCCTGAAATCCCTACGAAAATTCCAAGTGGATAATCCGCACGGCGAAGCAATGAAAGAACTCAGTTCCGATACCAAAGGCACATTTCGGGATACACAATGGAAAAGTTTGGGGAAAAATCTGCCCGAGAATTGGGAACAGGTCCAAAGTCATTTCAAATAGTCATCATCAGAAAAAAAAAGCGCACCCAATTAGGTGCGCTTTTTTGTTTGTGTATGTTATTTTGGGAATCATGCTTGCAATAACACAAGTCCTACATTCCTCAAATGCGTATTTACGCTGGGGTTTGTGGGGTAAGGCCCAATTCGGCTTGAATAAATTGTTTTGAACCTTCTGGGCCGGTAATAGAAAGCTGGCCTAGCTCTTCGCCAGAAGTTACATTCATGGAAAAGCTAAGAAAAGGACAGCAGAGTCTCTCGAAAGTGACAAATTCGGCTGCCAAAATAAAGTTATCTGGATTCATGGAAAATGAGAGTGTATATCCGTTGGGTATTTCAGATATTGATTTAATTTTATCGGAGAACAACTTCTCGAATTCCTGATAGCATGCTCGTTGATCAGTGCTCAGGGCGGTCATGTCGCAATAAAAATTTGTGTCATTCATGTTTCAAATCCTTTCTAATTGGGTTAGAATGTACCCAGTCTAACAGTTAAAGTAAGCTTTAAGTCAAGGGTTGATTTAACTTAAATTATGGAGGTTTAAAGATGGAAGAACGGACAATCAGAGAAGTTGCTCGCGAGGCAGAGGTAAAGCCATCCACGTTACGCTATTACGAGAGCATCGGACTTTTGGCTCCGCAGGAAAGGATCAATGGGCAGCGTCGATATGATGACGAAGCCTTGAAGCGACTTTCAATTATAAAGATGGCTAAGCAGGCAGGTTTTACGCTCAAAGAGATTGATACGCTCATGAGCGGTTTCTCAGATGACGAACCACCTTCAGCGCGCTGGAAGGTACTTGCCAATGAGAAACTGCGCGAGATGGATGCCATAATTTCTCAAGCTGAGGATATGAAAAAGATTTTGGAGGAAGGCATAAACTGTGACTGCCTAAGCCTGGATGAATGTGTCACGTTCTTCAACCGGAAATTTAGCAAAAACAAAGTGGTTACAGCGCATTATGAACGCAAGTGATCATTAAAAAGAGAGGATATAGTTCAACAAAGTCGTTGTTAATCAACGGACCTATCAGAACTGGATTTTAGAGATACAATACGTTCCTTCTACAAAAATCTAGAAAAACTAAGAGGAAGTTAACTTAATGACCGATTATCAGCAAAACAAGTCCCTGGTATTACACTACTATGAAGAGCTCGACAAAGCCAGCGAGAATGACATCGCTAAAGTGTTAAAGCGTTACACCACGGACGATTATCTCTTCCATGGTATGCATCCCTTTAACGAGATAAAGGGAGCCGAGTCCGTTGCCGATCTGTTCTGGAAACCATTGCGTACCTCCTTTAAGCCAATCCAGCGCCGCCAGGACATCTTCATGGCTGGTACCAGTGAAATCGACGGCACCGAATGGGTCTGCAGTCTGGGACATCTGATGGGCTTGTTTGATGAGGATTGGCTCGGGATTCCGGCCACCAGGAAAATGGTCTTTCTGCCGTACGCCGAGTTCAACCAGATCACGGATGGCAAGATCAGCGAGACCGGATCCTTTTGCGATATCGTCAGGGTCATGCAGCAAGCGGGAGTGAGTCCGCTGCCGCTTCAAACCGGTGCTGCCATAGTCACACCCGGACCTAAGCCGCATGATGGATTGCTCTTCGACGATCAAGATCTAGAAGAGAGTGCCAAAACGTTAGGCCTGATCAACCGCATGGTAGCGGACCTTACTGAATCTGACCTACAGTCTCCCCTTGATAAACTAAAGCAACATTGGCATGACGACATGATCTGGTTCGGGCCATCTGGAATTGGGGCAACCTACAGCCTCAACCGTTACCAACTACAACATCAGGGCCCATTTAGGCAGGGATTTGATAACATCGTATTTCACGGCCATCGCTGTCAGTTTGCAGAGGGCAACTATGGCGGCTTTTTTGGTTGGGCAGAGTTGACCATGAATCCCAAAGGCGGCTTCATAGGTATGCCAGGATCAGATAAAACGGTTGGGATGCATATTCTCGATATCTATCGACGCGATGATGACAAATTTGCCGAGAATTGGGTCTTTATTGATATGCTATATTTTTTGAAACAACAAGGGCTGGATGTGTTGGAACGGGTTCAAGGTATCCTTAGTAATGGATAGAGAGCAGTGTTTTAATATGTGGCAAACAAGTAAGTGGGAGACAACGTAATGGTGAACTATCAGGATAATAAGTCACTGGTACTACGCTTCTACGACGAACTCGACAAAGCAATCGGGGATGACATCGTTGAGGTCTTAAATCGTTACACCACGGACGATTATCTTTTCCGTGGAATGCATCCCTTCAATGAGCAACAAGGTTCGCAGGCTGCGGCCGATGTGTTCTGGAAACCACTGCGAAACTCCTTTAGACCAATCCAACGACGACAAGATGTCTTTATAGCAGGTGCCAATGAAATCGACGGTACCGAATGGGTCTGCAGCATGGGGCACTTAATGGGCCTTTTTGATGAGGATTGGCTCGCCATCCCAGCCACTAGGAAAATGATCTTCCTGCCGTATGTCGACTTCAACCGCATCACAGATGGGTTGATCAGCGAAACCGGATTCTTTTGCGATATCGTCAGAATCCTGCAGCAGGTCGGGGTGAGTCCGCTGCCGCTTCAAACGGGCGCAGCTTTTCTTACCCCTGGCCCGCAAACCCACGATGGTCTGCTTTTCGAGGCACAGGATCCGTCCGCCAGCTCAAAAACATCAAAGCTGGTCAACAAAATGAGCCAGGAGCTCATTGCTTCTGGAATTCACTCCCCTCGGGACGAGCTTGCCCAGACCTGGCACGAAGACATGATTTGGTTCGGGCCAGCCGGCATTGGCGCAACGTATACAATTGATCGCTATGAGCAACAGCATCAGGGTCCCTTTAATGATGGTCTTGAAAAATTTAAAGTTAAGAGCAATGTTTGTAAATTTGCCGAGGGGAACTATGCCTGCTTGTTTGGTTGGCCAAACTTGAGCACCACCCCTTCAGGAGGATTTATGGGATACCCTGCATCTGAGAAACCGGTCGATATGCGCATCGTTGATATTTATCGGCGGGACGGCGATAAGCTGGCCGAAAACTGGATCTTTATCGACATGTTGCATTTTCTGAAACAGCAGGGGCTGGATGTGCTGAAACGCAACGAGAGTATACTAAGTACTGGTACCCAGACAACATGATAATGATGGCTGAAATTTCCCTACGCAACCGCTTCACTAATCAAAATCAACTTGCACGGGCACTAGAAAGCGGGAGTAAGCGTAAGCCCCTCATTGATCACTTAGTGACTGTAAGAATAACATCTAAAAGCTGCTCTGTTTTTACAAAGATAAATTTAAGCTAAATGAGCCTGTATCTTCTTCGCGGCAGCACCAGAGGATGACTATTAAGGTAATGAGATGGGTAAATCAAGAAGAGAGAAAATTCGGCAAGACAACGCCGCAATGCAATGCGTACCAAACTAATTTGGAGCGGATTGGGTTTGATCGCCGTAGTATGGGTAGGTCAGCTAGTTTTTCAAGGCACTGGGTGAAGAAATCGCTATCCCCCTTATTTTGACAGGCACATTGAAGATGGCTTAAACCCCGGCCCATACCCTTCGAACCCCCCGGCAGGCGGACGTCACTACGCCAGCACGATAGATGCTGGATTTTCACTGAGAATTCGCCGCAAGCCCAGGGTGCCTTCCCAGAAGGTAATCTCGTGCACAATTTAGAGCATGGTTACGGTATCTTCTGGTACAACTGTGCTGAACTTAATGAAGGTGATTGCACGACACTCAAGTCCGATATCCAATCCGTGATGAATGATTTCAACAGTAACAAACTGATCGCCTTTCCGTGGCCATCACTGGATATTTCGGTTGCTATGACCTCTTGGGGACGACTGCAACGCTTCGAAACCTTTGACCCGGAATCTGCTGCCGCATTTATAAACACGAACCGCTATCGAGCTCCTGAGCCAAATGCACGCTAAGTAGATAAAATCGATTTTTGGCCAGCATATAATTAAAGAATAGTGTTGCCGAAATTCTAGCTGGCTGAGGTACTGCAAATATTCGTTGCCAATGAAGCATCTGGATGCTTAAAATAATCATCTCGAACCCACCTTTTTGGTGTGGTTCGAGATGATTATTTCTTGGTGGACCCAGAGGGACTCGAACCCTCGACCTCCTCAATGCCATTGAGGCGCGCTCCCAGCTGCGCCATGGGCCCTTTTCTGATTAATTTTGAGCAGCCGAACATTGTAACACGGCTGCCCGTAGTGGACCTGAGGGGATTCGAACCCCTGACCTCGTCAGTGCGATTGACGCGCGCTCCCAGCTGCGCCACAGGCCCAATAGGCTTTATGATATGGGCGAATGGTATTCTAACTTAGGGGCATATGGCTGTCAAGAATATCAAGTTTGATGGGTATCGTTACGCATTGTAAAAAAGAAAATTGCAAGATACTGCTTCCTACAAAATCCATGAATTTTGAGAGATCGAAACATGAGTAAATTAACAGGATTAAAATTTAAATTTTTAAGCAGCACACACTAAGTCCCTTATAATAGGTTTGTTTGGAGGCTTCCTTATGAATACAAAAAATAGATATTTTGGAATGACGATACCTCAAATTGGTTTGCTAGTATCACTCGCGTTAATTGCATGTATCGTATTTATTGTATTCGGGGTGATTGTAGTTAACAATTCAAGCGCCCCTGTGGAGCCACTGCCAACAAAGGTGTTACCTACGGCGACCTCAAGCCCTATTCCAACCGCGACTCTCTGGCCAACAATCACCCCAATCCCCGATTGGGTCGGATATACCTTTTCGAACGAGCAAGCCACAATATGGCTGCCAACAAGTTACTCTGGAGCTGATACAAACACGTCATCCGAGGAGATTATGCAAAATGTTAGAGCCAGCTATAACAATGAGGCCTTTGCAAATGATATACAAGGCTTAATTAATACCCCGGGCATAACCTTTTTTGCCTACGATTTAGATTTTATAGAATCAGCCAGGTTTATGTATGTATGGTCAGAAGCCTTGGATCCGGCTATTCCATTAACAATGGACCTTTACCTGAATAGCATGATGGAAGATGTATCAGGTGGGAATGACCGGGTGGTAGAACGTCAAATTACCCAACTGGATCATACGGAAATTGGAATTTTAGTGGTAGAAAGTAAAGTCCCTGCGGGGGAATTAGATACATTCGTTTCTACGGCAAATTATCTTATTCAGGGTGACGATACTATGTGGATCATTACCTTCCGGATTGGAAGGGACGAGCTTAAAGATATTAAAGAAACGATTAATATCACCGTCAGTTCGTTTTCATTTCTACGATAATGTGCATTAAAAAATTCTATGACGGAACCTACAACTCAACTCATCTATCGGATCAGCGACTTACACGCAACTGAGCGACCGCGCGAGCGTTTGGTTGCCTTAGGTCCGCAAGCTCTGAGCAATGCCGAGTTGCTGGCAATCTTGCTGCGCGTGGGCGTACAAGGGGAGAATGCAGTCCAAATGGGGCAACGATTACTAAATAAATTCAAGGGCCTCTCTGGTATTCATCGCACGCCTATTGAAGAATTGATTCAAGAACATGGTTTGGGAGCAGCCAAAGCGGCCCAAATCAAAGCTGCCATCGAACTTGGCAGACGCCTAACCTTAGAATCCCCCAAGGAACGCCCGACCATCAATTCCCCTGGAGATGCAGCCGCGCTGGTCGAATATGAAATGTCTGCGTTAGAACAAGAACATTTGCGCGTGCTCTTACTCGATACGCGTAATCATGTCATGGATATTGTAGAGGTGTATCGGGGATCCGTTAATTCGTCGCAGGTGCGGGTAGGGGAAATATTCAAAGCGGCAGTGCGCCGAGGCTCGACAGCTCTCATCATAGTCCATAACCACCCCAGCGGAGATCCTACTCCCAGCCCGGACGATGTGACCGTGACACGCGCTATCGTCCAGGCCGGTAAGTTGCTGGATGTGGAAGTGATCGATCATTTGGTGATCGGGCAAGGGAAATGGGTTTCGCTGAAGGAACAAGGCTTAGGGTTTGGTTAGTAAAGGTTTCAATTTAAAAATCAACTAATCTGAGCTCAACCTAAATAGGTCACTTTCATCTTAAAAGATTGATATTCTCCAGTCACCTGCTCCCATTCCTCGCGCGATTCGTCTACTCTGGCGAAATTCGGTCCGCGCTTGATCAGGCTCAGAAACTCTTCGATCTGGGATTGAGTCCCTTCCGCTACTGCTTCGACCGTATCATGACCAACATTTCGTACCCAGCCTGTAACTCCGATTTTCCCGGCGTGAAATTCGACATGTGCGCGGAAACCAACAGCCTGAACGCGTCCTTTTACCCAAACATGCATCCGGACGAAATCATTCTTTTTTGTCATTTGAAAGCCTTGTTTTGTAAAAATCCGAATTGTGGGGATTATTAGTAACAGGTTGAAAAGCACCAATTATCTAGCACTACGACTCTTGACTGTGATCAAAATGTTGAGAAAATTCCGAAAGGAATTAAGAGCTTAAAATCGTGATTAAAATGGGTCCCATGCTACAACAAATAGTTGCAGGTTATTCTTCTAAATCTATCTCTTTCGGCTCGTCGGCATCCAAGGCCATCAGATTGAGATTGGTCATATCTTCGGTGAAGACCAGGTTATCTAATGCATCTTCTAAAATGGCAGTCTGATCGTCATCTTCATGGGCGTCAAGCAGATTTTCCAAATGCGCGCGCACATTTTCCCCCCCGATCTGTGAAAGCGACCAGATTGCCGCTTCCGAAATTTGGTCATCGAACTCTTCTTCCAATAAATCCAGCAATATTGGACGGGCCATCTCCAACTCTAATTTTCCGGCGGCCTGAATAGCTGCCAAACGAATTTGAGGGTTTTCAGATAATATCTCGTGCAATACTTGCTCAGCCCAACGCTCACTATTGTTTGAACGTCCCATTGCAAATACAGCACTGGCCATCCAATCCGGGTCTTCTCGATTGTAGGCCGATTCAATCAGCACTGGTAGTTCAACGCGCGATGAGAATCCCAGTGCCTCCAATGCATAGCGACGCACAAAGGGTTCATCTTCTCCGTTGAGAATATCTAATAAAGCATCCTCGATCTGATGATGGATATTCTCGGGGATTTCGTCAAATTCTCCCAAATTTACATATAACCCCAATATTGAGGCCGCCTCGGCGCGGACTTTAACGTCATCATTGCTAGTGAGTAAATCTAAGTAGGTCGGGAAGAGCCGCACATCTTGACATTCATTCAATAGCCGCAGAGCGCGCAGGATTACCCCCGGTTCAGAATCATTAAGCAGCGATTTCCCCAGTTCATCAAACGCGACCAGAGTATCTTTCTCAGCCAGGTCATAAAGCTTATCGAGCAGTAGCAACTTCCGGCTGAGTTCGATGCGCGGCCAGGTCTCGTTTAACGCTTTTAGTGAAGTGGGATCAATATCTGAAAATTCCGTCAGATGCAGACGGGTTATATCTTTGTTTTCATCCAGCAAAACATCCAACACCCCCTGAAAGGGGATGAGTTCTTCGTTCATTTTAGGGGATCGTAAACTGGGCGGGGTTGATAAAATCCATAGCGTTGACATAGACCATGAATGCTAATAACAGGACAAGACCAACCGCATGCACAAAATTCTCAAACTGTGCTGGAACACGACGACGCAAAATCAGTTCAGGCAATACGAATATGATGCGGCCACCATCCAATGCTGGAATGGGTAGTAAATTAAAAATTCCGAGTGTGACACTAAGTCCTGCAATTAATTGCAAGGTAAAGTTGGTTGGCTCAATTGGGGCTAGGTCGGTTGTAGTTGTGGGGCCTAGCTCACGGCTTTCCACATCGCGGCTGACAGTCTGCCGAAACATATCAAAAATACCTTTTAAGCCAACAAATCGTAATTCTTCCTGCGAAACCTGATTTCGAATGAGCATTACCGGAATCGAAATGATTTGACGGGTCACAAAATATGTATATCTGGCTCCATATGTAATGTTCTGGATGAGAGATTCGGCTGGAATCAACGGAGGGCCGGGTAATATTCCTAATGCACCTTTTTCGGGTGAACGGCTGCTCAATGGGGTTGCGCTAATCTCGACGGTATCATTGCCGCGAAGTACAGTGATCTTCATGGGCTCATCTAAATTTGCCAGAATAGAATCGCGAAATTGTTCCTCATCAACAACTATTTCCCCATTGACTGTCAATATAATGTCATCCACCATCAGGCCGGCCTGTTCAGCTGGCGAATCTGGGGTGATCTCATATAGCATAACGCGTGCGGTGTCGGGAATGCCCACTTGGGAAATAATTATGCTGTACACGAGCACACTTGCCAGCAGGTTCATGAAGGACCCGGCAAATAGTACACTCAGGCGCACCCAAGGGCTGGCGGCGGCCAGGCCTCCTGGTATGTTAGGGTCGTTTTCACCTTTTGGACGTACAAACCCGCCTAGCGGCAGCCAATTAATAGTAAAAGCTGTGCCTTTCCAATTAAAGAGGGTGAAAGCACGTGGGGGCAATCCCAAACCAAATTCCTCCACGTCTACATTAAGAAGGCGTGCGACAACAAAGTGACCAAATTCATGGATCAATACCACACTGGCAAACACACCGACAAAAACCAAAGCAGATAGTAACGTGATATTCATAGTTCTTTTATTATATCCTGAAACAAAATTGAAGAAATTAGTAGCACTTAAGAGACGATTTGGGCCGGTCCGCCAGAATTTGCGACCAGCACATCATTAACACCGGGGAGTTCCCGAACGCGTCTTTCCACGCTTTGGGCTTGCTGCTGCGGACAAATAACATGGATATTTGGCCCAGCATCGACCGTGTAAAAGACCGGGATTCCGCTAGCGCGCCAATCGCGTACCGATTCCATGATCGTGATCGAAGCAGGCTGCCAGTAGAACAAGCCTGGGTTGGAAGTCATCATTATAGCGTGCATCATATCAGAATCCAGTTCAGCTACCGTTGCAAGTGTGTCAAAATCGCGTTCCAACACTGCCTGACGGACCAAATCCAGGCGCCGTGGGGCATCTGCCACACGCGCAGCTTGTAACGGACTGGTGGCGGCCACGGCATGACCTTCTGTAGAGCCGGTCTTTTTACGCACGGCGCTGACGATTGCCACGCAGTCTACCAAGTCCCAGTGTTCGGGCGGCGCGATGGAGGTTGCGAACGAATCAGCTTCTTCTATCCCGGCGTGCCATTCGACGAATCCGCCAGGGATGGAGCGGCAAGCAGAGCCTGATCCGCGTCGCGCGAGGCGAGAAAGTTCGTGCTCAGTCAGGGTTACCCCCGCTGCATGGCTAGCTGCCAGAGCCAAAGCTGCAAAGGCCGCAGCGGAGGAGGCGACCCCAGCACTGGAGGGGAAGTTGTTCTCACTGACGACTTCCGCAGGTTCACTTATCCCTGCTAACTCACGCACTAGATCTAGGATATCATTTACCCGTCCCAGCCCAGAGCCGGGTATCGACTTTTTTCCAATGCGCAAGCTATCGGTTTTGAATGAAGCGGAGAACGTAACCGTTGTGCGCGTGAACAACCCATCCAGGTTCATCGAGATGGAACTGTTGGAGGGCAAACGCAAATCATTGTCACGATTGCCCCAGTATTTAATGAAAGCGATGTTAGGATGGGCAAGGGCGGTAGCCGGTTTAAGGGTCATTTTCGTAGTGTATCATTAATAAAATACCAATTATTTAACCATCATTTTCGGGTGGTACAATACCCCCGATATGGGACAATCTGGGCTGCTGATCAGATTTGAGACCAAACATAATTTCATGACCGCACCTGAATCAAATTTTCGAGTTCGGGTGTGTAATTGGTTGACTAGTACCCGGACAACATAATAAGGATGGGTGAAATTGCCTTCTGCAAATGGTTACGCCACTAATAAAATCAACTTAAACGGGCGCCAGTGTGGGATAAGGGGACATGAAAGCCCTGTCCATGATTGAAACCAAATACGCTCTCCGAGTCTAGAGGGTGCATTTACATTATTTACTCATGAGGCCTATATGATAAAAATTGGATTCCTTTACACTCGTTTGCGTGTAGAAGAGAAATTGCTACTCGAAGAATTGGAAAGTCGCCCTAACGTGGAGGTCGTCCGTATCAATGACGGCAACCGCTACTTTGACATCTCTCAACCCCCTTTAGAAGTAGATGCTGTCTTAGAACGATCGATCTCTTATTCACGCGGGCTTTATGTCTCTCGCATTTTTGAGGCAAATGGAATTCCGGTGATCAATCCATCCTTAACAGCCGAACGCTGCGGGGATAAATATGTTACCAGCCAGATAATGGTGGACCACGACATCCCAACCCCGAGGGTGTTGATGGCTTTCGACGCAAAAACCGCACTAGAAGCCATTGAGGATTTAGGCTATCCGTGTGTCCTAAAACCCGTGATCGGATCTTGGGGTCGCCTGTTAGCCCGCGTGGATAACCGAGAAATGGCCGAAGCAATTATCGAGCATAAAGTTTTACTCGGTGTAAATCACCAAGTATTTTACGTGCAGGAATTCATTAACAAACCAGGGCGCGATATTCGTGCATTTGTTGTAGGAAATGAACCGGCCTGTGCCATTTATCGCACTTCAGATAATTGGATCACCAATACGGCCCGAGGTGGCGTGGCCACAAACTGCCCACTGACACCCGAGCTGAGTGAGATTTGTCAGCGCACAGCTGAGGCAATAGGGGTTGGTTTGTTGGCCGTTGACCTATTCGAAACAGATAACGGATTTACAGTTAATGAGGTCAACCACACGATGGAATTCCGTAATAGCATTGATTCTACTGGGATTGATATCCCGGCCCGGATGGTAGACTATGTCATCGCACAAGTTAAATAGGGCACAATCGCTTCATAATCGATACAGTTTATTAAAAAGTTAAGCTGTATTGGTCAGATATTAGAATGACTCCACTGAAAAAAGGCTTCATTACCACACCGTGAAGTGCGCACGGCACTTTGCAAAGCACACAAAGGAACACAAAGTTTTTTGTTTTTTATGCTAAAAAAATTAGAATCTTGTAAAAAAATGGTCGCTTTCTCACAAAAATCATCTGAAAACTTGTCTTTCGGAGAAAAACTCGTATTTTTCACACGAATTCTAAATGTTTTCTTCGTGAACTTTGTGCTCTTTGTGGTAAGTTCGTTTATGCAGTGGATCCTTAGAATAACTTCCCAAAAGTTGTCCTACAACTTAGGGCTTACAAATATCTAAATTACTATTGACATATAACTTTCGAGTGGTATCATTGCGACCAATATGTACAGTCAGTACCCGTTACCGCGTACCCGTCGCCCGTTACCGACTTTCTCACCGAGAAGGCTGGCAATTTTGCTTTGGATGATGACCTGAACGAAACGGTGCCCTGATACACACCTTAGTTACCCAAAACAGCCTTCCTAATCGGAGGGCTGTTTTTTTTGGTGCATTGGTCTGAACGTGACCGAAAATCTTACACAAGGAAAACTATGAACCCTAAATCACAAGTAAAGAAAGTTGTGCTAGCGTATTCTGG
>JASJYH010000083.1 GCA_030123675.1 Anaerolineae bacterium
GGATCAATCGTAGCCTGCGCGCCACCCTGGACACTAACTGTCAGTTCTTTTTCAACCAGTGCACGGTAGAGCCGAGAAGTTTTGTTTGAGATACCGCCGCCAAACATATTCAAGCTACTTGGGCCGGCCAACAAACTATCGAGCACAGATAATGGGAAAAAATCGGGGTGGGAAGCTTCTGGGAAACGGTAGCAAGCCTGAACAAAGGTCGTTTCGCCCGGTCCTTCCACGGCCAGCTCCAATTCGCCTTTCTGCTCCGGCTCAGGTCGTTCCAATCTCGGTGGGTCGTCTCCCGCAAGAATCGATCCGAAAAGTTCCTGGATGCGTGCCAGCATCTGGTCAGATTCAAAATCGCCTGCCACTGCCAATACGGCGTTATTAGGGACATAATAGGATTTGTAATGGGTATACAAATCTTCGCGAGTCATAGAACGCAAATCAGCCATATCGCCAATGACTTCATGGTGGTAGCTATGCACTCGAAAAGCGGCTCCTTGGACTGCTTCGCCAAGTTGGAAATTCGGTTCGTTTTCGTTGCCCTCACGCTCTGTTATCACGACTGTGCGCTCAGAGCTTACTTCCTGCTCATCAAAGACACTGTTGACCATCCGGTCTGCTTCGAGGCGCAGGCCCAGATCTATTTTATCTGCTGGCATGGTCTCAAAGTAGGTGGTCCAATCGAGATAGGTAAAGGCATTCCAAACGCCACCCTCGCGCGAGACCGCTTTATCGAGCACATTCGCGGGGAACTCGGGAGTGCCTTTAAATTGCATATGTTCCACCCAGTGTGAGATGCCCGTTTTGCCATTGACTTCATCCCTTGAGCCGACGCGGTACCAAACCCAGACGGAGATCAACGGGGCAGTATGGATTTCTTTTAATAAAACCTTTAGGCCGTTGGAAAGAAATTTTTGAGTAATTGCTTCAGTCATAGCACTCCAGATGTTTCAAATTTGGTCAATCTTACCGGCATACCAGTTGTCCGTCGAGGTTGGTGGCATTGGGTTCAAGAAGACAATATAATGGCCGCATGACATCCTGCAAACCAACAAACGGTTCATGCAAGTCTGTTTGGTTAAGCGCGATATCAACCGGCACGTTCATGGTTATAGGCACACGTTTATCCACAGGGACGTTTAATTTCAAGGAAATCGGTAGTACCGTCCCAGCAGGTAATATGATGGTAGTTGGAGCATTAATAATTTCCAAGCCACCAGTCTGCAAGGTAATCAAGGCACCCTTATATTTACATCCTGGGTAAGCACCACGTCGGTCTGGGTGTTTATTTCGATATCAAAGGTCACCGGAATTTCAGTAGTGATCAGGATATTGGTAGTAATATGCGACCGGTCCATCTTTTCAAAATTTGAATATAGGCCCCCAATTAAGCCTGCACCGACATCTCCAGCCGCCCCTCGTAAGGCCCCCAACATCCGTAAGGATGTTATCAAAAGCGCAATCATAATACAATTGGCAATTAACGATAGGATAAGGGTTACTGTCCAAAACGGTAGCCCAAATTTTAATTTTAAACCCATGTTGACGGTAGCAGGTTTGGGTGTAGTTTGAGGCGGTTTTCTCGTCTCTTGAGCGGCTTTATTAAGTTTCGGAAGTTTGGCTAATGGAGATACACCATCCGCTTGGGATTGCTGATCCGGTTGCTCATTCGAGGCTGCATTATTTGACAGAATGCTGCGTAAGCGCTCTCCAGGTTCCCTGTTCTTATCATCATCCATAATTCCTCCAATAAATAACAGATCACTTAATCTTAGCATAGATATGAAAAGCAATTATGAAATTTTTCATCATGGCTGGGTATTTCCGACCTTCTTTGAACTAAGAGTCAACCGAGTTTTAATGATTAAATACTCCAAACATTGCTTATTAATTTGTATTCACAATTACTTGCCTGATAAGAAATTCTTGATATAATTCGTCCGGTTTGATCTAAATATCTATCGCACCCTAAGGAGAACTTTGTGACCGATCAACACCTAATAGCAGTTATCGGCGCCGGCCCAGCCGGATTATTTGGAGCACGTGAACTCGCTCAGAGTGGGGCCCGTGTAGTACTTTTCAATCGCGATCTCAAACCTGGGGGATTGGCCGAATACGGAATTTACCCAACCAAAATTATTATGAAGTCCGGACTTCGCAAACAGTTTCACAAAATTCTGGACAATGAGAATATTGATTATTACGGCAATATCACGATTGGGACACAGGCTGACCTAAGTCTGGACGACCTAAAAGAGCTCGGGTTTCAAGCGATTCTTGTTACCGCTGGGGCGCAGGGCGCCAAATGGCTCGGCCTACCCGGGGAAGACTTGAGCGGAGTGTACCAGGCAAAAGATGTGGTTTTCTACTACAACAAGCTGCCCCCCTACAGCCAGGATCAATACCTATTTGGAAAACGCTGCGCTATCGTCGGGGCAGGCAATGTTATGCTTGATGTCGCACGCTATCTGATCCGGCAAGAACAAGTGGAAGAAGTCATTGCTGTAGTACGCCGTGGTCCCGCAGAAATCAAATTTGACAAAAAGGAAATGGAATTTATTATTTCGAACCTGGATCAGACTGCACTCGATAAAGAAATAGCGCGCGTTCGTCCAATTATGGAATCGGTCTCTCAGGACCCCGAAGCTGCACACGCAAAAATAATGGAATCTCTCCCGAAAGCTTTCGAGAAGGTTTCTGACACGCGCTTCCGCTTCGAATTTCTTTCATCGCCACTGGGTATGCTGGGCAAAAACGGTACGCTTACTCAATTGGAGATTGAAGATACAACGCTGATCCTAAAAGATGGTAACACCAAAGCTCGTGGAACCGGCAATAAGCGCCTCCTTGAGGTTGATACGGTTGTATTTGCAATCGGGGATAAAGTGGATGAGTCCTTTGGGCTACCGACCCAATGGAGTGAGTTTGTCAAGAATGAAAATCCGAAATTCCCGATGAATGATATTTCCTATGAAGCTTTCAACCCGGAAACAAATACACCTATCGAAGGGATATTTGTCGGCGGATGGTCGCGCAAAGCCAGCGAGGGACTAGTGGGTTATGCCCGCAAAGACGGCATTCGTGCCGCAAAAGCTGTTATGCAATACCTGGAGCCCATAGCCCCCGACTCTTCAGCCATTGTGGCTGTCAAAGCAAAAATAAAATCATTAAACAAACCTGCTGTTACCAAGGATGACCTCCAGCGCTTAGTTACTGTAGAAGCGCAGGAGGCTGAGAAACTTGGAGAAGTTGAATTCAAGTTCTCTAGCAATGAAGAAATGCTCGGTGCGATGGGATTAATTGTAGCGGCATAATTTCTCGAACTCATAGAGCCACGGCTAGCCGTGGCTCTATCTTTTTAAACTCATCAATTGGTTTGATAAAATATTCAAACTGGTATTGGCCAAATACAATCGCCTGTGTGTACGCTACTGTGTGCTGCGTTAAAAACTGAACTCCAATAGCTGTAATTTATCTGTGTTTTGATCAATCATAATTCACTTCCGAAGTGCTGCATCAACACCTGTACCTAAATATTCGATTCTTTCTGTAAAAGCCCTACGATATATTTGCTAATTTATGCAAAAGGCAGTATTTATGCAAGGTGCAGTAAAATCTATCTGTATCGTTTTCTAATGTCCAAACAAGACTTAATTTTCTCGCCTCCCTTGATGAACGCATCTGGAACATTGGGATTCACACCCAATTATCGCTCGCCCGTACCTTGGGAAGAGTTCGGCACTTTCGTGACCAATCCGCTATCGCTACGCCCACGCAAGCCGACCACAAAACCAGCTTTAATCGAGTACCCGGGTGGATTCTTGATCCATACCGGTTTGCCCAATCCCGGCCTGGCGGCCACAATAAAAAAATTTGGACCGCGCTGGCAAAAATCAAAATTACCGATCATTGCACATCTGATGGCCGACCGACCGGAGGAAACACAGCAGATGGTTCGGGCTCTAGAGGATATCGATAACATCGCAGCCGTAGAACTGGGTTTTGCACCCCTACTGGCAAACGATATAATTTTATTAACCGTTGAAATGTCCCTGGGGGAGTTGCCACTGATCGTCAGCTTACCGGCTGAACAAATCCTACTTCTGGGGGCCCAAGTGATCAATGCTGGGGCTACGGCGCTAAGCTTGGCATCCCCAAGAGGTATGTTGAATACAGAAAATGGAGATCAGGTCACCGGGCGTATCAATGGCCCGGGCCTGTTTCCGCAAGCATTGCTGACAGTAAGAGATGCTGTTCAGTCCAACCTACCTATAATTGGAGCAGGTGGGGTTGGGACCAAAGTAAATGCCGATGCGATGCTCGCTGTCGGCGCGTTGGCTGTCCAAGCTGATGCCAATTTGTGGAAGGGTGATGTTAGCGTTTGGGCTCTAACACCATAACGGGGATCTTACGGTGCGCTGCTCTTTGCTGATAAACCTGATAGCCTAAATAGTAAGAACTTGCAAATTCCCAGTATTGTGTACGCTCTTGGCCCACTGCTTCCCGGGCTATGAATGTTCCTGAAAGCCCTTTATTATTAACGAAACACTCTGAGTTAGTCATGAGATTATGGTACCAAGCTGGGTGTTTTGAGCGACCGAAATTTGAAGCGATTAATATATATTTCTCACCATCAGGATACCCCGCAAGCGGCAAAGTGCGCCGAATCCCGCTTTTGGCACCTATGGTTATGAGTTCGATAACAGGCAAGCCCATAATTGCTGTAAAATTTAATCGGCCGTTGCTTAACCGTAATAGAATAATATCAGCATGATGAAGAATAGTAGCCAGAACCAATGTTACCGGTCGTAAGATCGCAACACGCTGAAAAGCATTTTGCCAGGCTGATATTTTTCTTCTCATTTTTCCAGCCAAATTGTGACCGGGCCATCGTTGTTGATCTCAACCAACATGTGAGCGCCAAATTCGCCGGATTGGGTTGGAACGCCGTGTCCACGCAGCATTTCTGCAAATCGTTCTACCAGAGGGGCTGCGATCGAAGGATCTGCTGCATTGATGAATGAGGGACGGCGTCCCTTGCGAGTATCGGCATACAGTGTAAATTGCGAGACGACAATCGCAGACCCTTTAACATCTAAGATGGAAAGATTGGTTTTGCCGTCCTCGTCATCGAACACACGTAGGTTGGCAATTTTATTTGTAAGATATTCAGCCGCAGCCTCATTATCATCCTGCCCAATACCAAGCAAGATGACCAGTCCCTGCCCAATTTGGGCGATGAGCTGGTCATCAACTTTAACTACGCCTGAGCTTACTCGCTGTAATAATGCGCGCATATTAATTTAGGGACACAACGGAAAGTACCCGGACAACATGATAATGATGGCTGAAATTGTCCTACGCAAAAGGATACTTCACCAATCATAATCAACTTGGACGGGCACATGATCGGAGGGTTTGAATGCTCCTTCCTGCCGGTTTTTATTCCGGCAATCCGATTGCTGCCCGAGTCTCTTCTATGACATCCTTGGCAATTGCATTAGCGCGTTTGGCTCCGTCGCGCAAAATATCCCAGACGGAATCAGGGGACTTTTCGATCTCGGCCCGTTTCGCACGGAAGGGTTCCAGATGTTTATTTAGATTAGCTGAGAAGCGTTTCTTGCAGTCGACACAGCCAATCCCAGCCCTACGACATTCGGTATTGATCATCTCGATTTCGTCTTTGGGTGAGAAGATCTTATGCATTGAGAAGACGTTGCACACATCCGGATCACCCGGATCTTCACGGCGCACACGCTGAGGGTCAGTCAGCATTTGCATGACACGTTTGTCCGTCTCTTCAGGCGTGGCAGCCAGCTCAATATGATTGTCAAGACTCTTGCTCATCTTTTTTTTGCCATCGATCCCAAGTACCTTAAGCACTTCAGTATGTTTTACTTTTGGCTCGATCAGCACTTTGGTGCCATATCTGTAGTTGAATGAACGAACGATTTCGCGCGCAAATTCCAGGTGCGGGGCCTGATCCACACCAACGGGAACAGTATCGGCCTTGTAAAGAACGATGTCTGCCGTCATTAATACAGGGTAACCTACCAGTCCGTAATTGACATTGTTGGGATTCTGCTTGATTTTTTCTTTGAAAGTTGGCAGCTCGGTCAACTTACCCAGCGGCGTGACCATTGAAAGCAGGGTGTGCATTTCCATAACATAAGGCACATGCGACTGTATGAAGACGATCGAATCTTCCGGGCGAATCCCGGCAGCCAACCAGTCAAGAGCCATCTCATAAATATTTTCTTTAAGATCTTCGGTGGTCTCTACGGTGGTGAGGGCATGAATATCAACGATACAGTAAATGCAGTCGTAATCATCTTGGAGCGCGACATAGTTTTTGATCGCCCCCAGGTAATTGCCTAGATGCTGGCGTCCGGTCGGGCGGGCGCCAGAAAAAACACGTCCCTTTATTGTCATATACTATTGCCTAATTACAGGGCGGATCTTACTAGTTCAAGCACTTCGCCAGGTTCAGCATGGCGATTCGTCTTGAGTTTGGAATAAACTAGTTTGTCCCCAACCTTGATCTCGAACCTGCCACCGTCTGAAGGGACTAGGTTCATACTCTGGATATCAAATTCAAAATCTTTGAGCAATTCATTTGCCAGGCCCACGGCCCGGTCAGTGTAATGTCAAACAGCACAATAGACAATTTCAATATTCACCATTAGGACAGATTCTCCGAATTTGTTATATTTTATTCTGTTAGAAAATTATAACATGTACCACCCAAAGTCTTGTCACAAGTAAGAAGTGAGGCTATAATGCCGCCTGTTAGACGCAAGGAGTAAAAAGAGTGCCAAATTATACTTATCGATGTGATTCTTGTGGGGTTCAGTTTGAACGCTACCAATCATTCACAGACCCAGTATTAAAACGCTGCCCGGAATGCAGCAAGAACAGCCTGCGCAAGGTGATCGGGCCCGTAGGGGTAGTTTTTAAAGGTTCCGGATTCTATTCAACCGACAACAAAGCCACAAAAGGCTTGAAATCTAATGGGGAGAAAGATAAAAAAGATTCTTCAGAGAAATCTGAGAGCAAGACAAAGACCGAAAGCGCGAGCACAGAGACCAAAAGTAAGGAAAGCAAAAGTAGCGATAATAAAGAGTAAGTGCCAATTAACAAAACAAAAACTGCGTCTGAAATTCAGACGCAGTTTTTATATTAACTATGGTGATAATTATTTGGCAAAATTCATTGTTCTGGGTGGGTTATACGGATTTGGTGTTTCGTAGCCTTCCAACAATTTAACCCTGTTGACAGGCACATAATTTTGACCGATCGAAATGTTTAGAAATACCGTATGAGCGTTGTATTTACCCAGATGCGGGAAAGGGTCAACTCGCGAGGTCTTATCATCGAACTGTTCAAAGTGGCTAATGGTCGCACGCTGCAGCAGATCAGGCCGCGTTTCCACATTTATATTGTTGATATCCGGAGGTGGTTTTGAGCCATCCATTGATTCAAAGGGGTACATGACCTGACCGCCCTTACTGATTTTCTCACCGGTGATTTTTATTATGTTTCCACCGGCCAACAGGCCGTCGTGTGCAATATATTCTTTGCCTTTATTCTTGCTCTCGCCAGTGATTACTTCCCAGTGTGTTTTAGGACCATGACGATTCGTAACCATCTCCGTCCCTTTGGTCATCCACAACCAGGCTTTATGCATATCCTGTGTCTGTCCTTTATTCAGCTTGCTTTCATCAAAGTGCCCGAAAGCGCAGTAGATAAGGTTCCGATACCAGAACCATTGCCAATTAGGTGTTAACTCAACAAACTTATC
This sequence comes from Anaerolineae bacterium, assembly GCA_030123675.1. Lineage (GTDB taxonomy): Bacteria > Chloroflexota > Anaerolineae > Anaerolineales > Villigracilaceae > JAABUE01. The sequence continues at coordinate 7,799 of JASJYH010000083.1, forward strand.
CTTCAAAAATGTCGTCACCGTTTCAGGCTTGGCCTTCTTTTTGGGATGCGTTCGATATTTACGATCGTGATCCCAAACCCCTGTAAGTTGATAATCGTGCAGGCAAAATGCCCATTGATCATTAAGAAGCCCAGCCAGCATTCCGTTCTCTTGGCAAGCAGCCAGCAAATACCCGCCAGCTAGTGTACCTGAAAGTTTGAGAAAATCCCGACGATTGAGATTAGAGAGAAAGTTGGTTGCCATAAGGTTTCGGTCCAAGAGAAAAAATAAACTCATAATATCATTTAATGATTTTACAAGTTGATAATCAGAATTCATTTCACTTTTAAAGCTAGAGCAGCTTAATAAAAGATAGTAGAGCTAATTCAATTTTTCTACGTTATCCTTAATCAAGGGATAAAAATACACAAGTGATTGGCTACCGGTCGCTCCTGACCTAATTTCCCTTTGTCAATGGGGACATTTACGATCCGGTCTTTGATCCACATGGCCGAAGAGCCACCACCATCCAGATTGATGGCGGTTGTTGAACCAAGTTCGAGGAATAAGGTAGCAAGTTCACGAAAGGAGAGACCCGCGCTTTGATCTGTCCGCCCATCGGCAACGATTAGGATAAGTTTGTCATCTGGCAAGACTCCAATCGCTGTCCGGGGGTCTTTGGTGACATTTTTAATGGCTTCATTATATTTTCCGTTCTGAATTAGATATCTGTCTCCAGAAATGGCGTTATATAAATTAAAGGGGTTTCTCCAGGCAAAGGATATATTATTGGTCAATGAAAAATTTACCCAAGGGCGGAAGTGTAGTTGGTTTCGTTGATATGAGCTTCCATCAGAGGCTGCAATTGAATTTGGGAAACGGCGATTGATACCCCAGCCATCTCCGTTGACAACAATCTGAGCACCTAACTTCTTGGCTACCCGACTGACGGTCCTGGCACCTTGATAGGGCGTGACATGAAATTTCGCATCTTTCGGATTAATGATAAGGATATGGCAATTGGCTTTAAAGCGCCTGACTGGCAGGTAACCGACACCATCAATATCCACACCGAGCGCCTGGTTAATATCCACAGATTTATTATCTTGGATAATGGGAGTGCCTGCGGTCACAAACTCCAAGTGGCCCAAATTGCACCAGGCTTCAGCGTAGGATCTAATTTTAGCCCAACCATCCCTGATATCTGTTATCTCAAGGGCAGCACCATTTTTCAATCGATAGATTGTTTTATAAGCTGCACCAGGACCTGAGCGTACCCGCATTATGGGGAAAGCGGTCACAACTGCTTCGTACTGAACTTCTGGTAAGGGCTTTTGGCGGGGAACTGCACTTATATCTCTCAGGAACTGGGCATTGAATAAGTTTAGGTCTACGGGAGAATGTTTTGTGCGTTGGATATTTCCATACAAACCGGTCAGCGAGAGTTCGTTGGAAGAAAATTGATGTCCGACGACCTGATTCTTATTGATTCCAGCAGGTAGCGCTGGGAAAAAATTAACAGAGGATAGGATCCGCCAGCGTAGTTCATTCCAGCCCAGGCTGTGGACCCCATAATCAATTTTATCTGCCAGCCACCAGCGGTACTCAAGCATCCATCCTTGGGCTTGGGGGGCGAACTTCTTCATAAATGAAGCGCTTGTGTACCCAATTATCTGATACCCTGAATCTCGAAAGTCTTCAAAAACATCTTTCGCATGACTCGATAATCTCTTGCCAGAAAAAAGGCGTACAATTTGCGAGACCACTAGAGCGCGGATCCTGCCCACCCAATCGTCCCAGCTTATGCTTTGTACCTCAAAACCCAGAAAAATTGCCCGGATGGGCAGGCCGCTTGAATTGATAATTTCAAGGGTTCGAGCAACCTGTTTGTCGGCATCTTTGGTTGGGTCAATCCAGTGATATGCTGCGACCGGCATGCCTGAATTTGCGAGAATCCTAGCATTTTGGACGAACAAATTATCCACACCTGTGATTACAAGGGACACTTCGGCCGCATGTAGCGAAATTGGATCGATTCCCTTAGTGTACTTATCAATATTTATAACCAGTTTTTTGAGCATGCAATTCTCCTATAAATCCTGCGTTGTATGACCAGGACGATTAACTACCTAATTATCCAGACTAATCTGCATGATCTACCCATTATATGACCCCCATAAAAGGGCTTCAATATCAAATATGTGGGGAAATTAAGCATACTAATTGCCCAGTTTTGGGCACAAAGATTCACCCATAGGATTTGAAGCTGAGTCCTCATTGGGAATCGAAGAATTAATGAAAAAAGCCTCTACCCGGGGTTTTTGAGCTGCTCACCTTGGAAATGAACCTATAGATATAATTACCCATAAGGGGTGAAAAACAGGTATGCCAATTTCCACCATTAGATACATACACGCAAAAGCCAAGACCAGAATAAAAGCCCAGTGATAACTTTTCAAAAAATAATATTCATTTAGGCAAAAACATTTTCGGTCTGTATGGATTTGAAGTTTGGCGCATTTATTAAACCAGGAAAACTAATGCCATTCACTGGGTGAACTTTGGAGGAAAAGATGGCTGGTTTGAATTCCAATGACAAGGATTTAGAGGAGGTTGTACTAAAGGTTACTCTTCCGAAATTTGAATAGCGGAATGAGGTGAAAAATACCTCATTCCGCTATTTATTTAGATCTCACCAGATCATTAAGGTGAAAACAGGTCAGACCTATCGACTATTTAACCACGACCGGCACAAGGCTGTTTTCATTGGTTCCATTACCTAGTTGCCCATTGGTGTTAAAGCCCCAGCAGCGAATACCAGAATCCTCCGGATCATTCGATGGGGTCATCACACAAGCGTGGTTCCCGCCGACCGCCAATTGTTGAGCGCCGGACAGGTTTATAACATTCTCAGGATCCGTAGTGCTTCTCTTGGAATTGGTTCCCAACTGGCCGAAGAAGTTAGAACCCCAGCATTTTACAATACCTGTTTTTAGTAAAGCACAAATGTGACGATAACCGCTGTCAATATCCTGAACACTGGTTAATTGGGCGACCACTCTTGGCTCACCATCCAAAAATTGGACAGCTTCATTATGCTCATTGATTGCAATGACAGCTGAACCAAAAAAACGATTTACAGCAACATCGAGGTTTATCTCGGGAAGCTTTCCCAATTCTTCAGAAGTAGCATTGCTCACACATCGGATCAACCCTGCTGGCGTCACGCCACAGTTTTTACTCCGGCCCGCATCAATATTCGAGAGCCCACTGATCAATTTTGCAAGGGTGGGTGAAGTTTGGTCTGTGTTCCCGCCATCAGCAAGTTGACCGCTATTGTTGTTGCCCCAACACAATACCGTACCATTCGCCATGATCGCGCAGGTATAGTCGAAGCCAGCGGTAATATCTATTACTTCGCTTAACACTTTGAATGGCGTATTGCGGTTTTTAGTTGTGCCATCACCAATCTGACCTGTGGAATTTTGGCCCCAGCACCAAACATCGCCTCCGGTAAGCATACAGGTGTGATTGCCGCCAGAAACGATAGTTGTACCACCTTGTAAGCCATCTACATCCACGCGGACATTACTGTCTGTGTTGGTTCCATCACCCAGCTGGCCGTAAATATTATCACCCCAGCACTGCACCCCGCCTATCGGCGTAAGAGCACAAGTGTGAGCAATACCGGCTGCAATAGCATGTGTTTCACCACCCGTAACAGGGATGATACCGGGAAAGAAACGACTGAATGGTGGAATTGGAGGAATGAATGGTGGAATTATAGGTGGGATGTCATCATTGGTGATCGTACAAGTATAGGTCTGACCCAACACTAGGGTAATAGACCCATCGGCCGCACAGTCACCACCGAAATCGCTGGCTGCATAGCCCGCGTCCGTGGTCTCAGTGACCGTGTAATTCCCGGGAGCGAAGGAGGTCTGGAAACCCGAAGTAACCGAAGTGTCGCCCACTTTCAATGGGAAGTCAGACGCCACCTTGGTGCCACCGTTGTCGTTGATAACGTTCTTCGTGACCGTCAGTAGCGGATCTGCAATGTCGTCGTTGGTGATCGTACAAGTATAGGTCTGACCCAACACTAGGGTAATAGACCCATCGGCCGCACAGTCACC
>JASJYH010000084.1 GCA_030123675.1 Anaerolineae bacterium
CCCAGAGTGTGCTTTTATGACAAACGTTTTGCCCAATAATGAGGGAATCATTACCCTGGCCAAGCGTCGCAATGAGAGTACTCCAATGTTGCAATTTACTTCTGTTAAGATGTTTTGCAAACGGAATTTCTCACGGATTTCGCGCGCATCGTAGCTGCCTGTGGTCTTCATCAAACCGTGAATAAGATTGTAATGCCAACCTGATCCGGCACGCGGCATTCCCACAGAAAGAATTATCAAGCAGAATTCTCCAGTCCATTATTGAGATTGAACCTTGTGATTCCAACTAAGATACCCAAATTTATCCAAATATTTGGTGTTGTGAATGAGTCTTGTGTAAAATTATAAAGTGAAATGGCTATCCACGAGCATACACCAGCAATGCCTACCAAGCGCATATAATGTGGCTTGCGTAAAAAAGAAAGTGCGTCGCCTAATAAACCAAATTGAAAGGCTAGAAAGAAGGCAAAGCCCACCAAACCGCTCTCCGCTAGCACGCGCACATACATATTTTTGGGGTTGGGATATAAACGATTGGAAGGATTCAATTGACGCGCAATTTCGGGCACCGTGGTTAACGACCAATCGGGTAGATTATCGTATAAGTAAAAACCGCTTGCCCCCAACCCAACTCCTAACCATGGGTGCTGCTTATAAACAGACATTCCCGCCCAATTGTAAGCCGCGCGGGCACCCGCTGAATTCTGAACAATGAAATCTACAAGGCTTTCTGCCTGAGTGTTCCATAATCTTTTTATGTAGTTTTTCTGACCCAAAAAATTAATTGCGCCAACCACTACTCCAATTACCAAAATGACTATCCCAATTCGCAGGCTGATCGCAGCCCACCAATTCTGGGCTGCTCTTTTTCCCCGTTTGATTCCAGAAGAGAACCAATCCCTACCTAATCGCATCGTGTTGGCGCCCACCAGCAAGAAGGTTAGGCTTACTGCGATCAATGCGGTCAATAGGCCTCCACGTGAGAACGTCATTAACAGGAGTAAACCACTCAGGACAAACAGAAACGCTTCGAGCCATTTAAAACGGGTGAAGTGTGTCCTCATAATAATGGCAGCAAACAGCCAGGGCAAATAGACTGTCGCGATCTGACCTGCTAGCCAGGCTGGTTCGTACGCCAATCCCGATATACGATTGGTTTTGACGAGTTCGCGCATCGAGAAAGCCAGTTGCCAGTGAGTGACGGTTACCTTTTCAATTAACGGTGTGTAGAAAGTTACTGCCTGCAACCCACTCCAAGCAATAGTTAACACAAACCCGGCCAACAACCAACGCACCGAAAATTTTAGATTTTCTTCATTTCGGTTCATCCAGACTGCGGAAACAAAAAACGATACCCCAATGATTACTGTCACCCAAGCCCGAATTGTACGGCCTAAGTACGTTTGACCCCGCAAATCGAGTGGTGCGTGTAAAGCGCCAAATATAGTTGCCGCTAAAAGCAGCATGAGAAATGCACCGAGCACAATCAAACTATTTGGCAATGGATAAGAAATTTTTTTTCCGAGAAGTTGGAAACCCAACAAGAGCATAAGTATTACCAACGGGTAGACCGCCAGCGGACGCACAAAGGTGGTCTCACTTAATCCTGGAAAATACCTGAAGCTGGTAACTGGAAGGCTCAGCAACGTCGCTGCCCATAAGAAGCGCGTAATCTTGATTACATTAATCGACGATGGTGATGGGTTTTTCATACCTGATTGTGGTTTGGTTTGATGAACAACACAACAAAGCCAATCAACGCCAAAAAGCCGATTGAACCCGACAATAAATAAGTGCTTTGTGAAATACTTCGGTAGACCTGTAAATCTTCCACCTGGACAGCCTCCACACGGACAAAAGCGTTCAAGCCGATTTGCTGCGCCAATTCTGACTGTGCCTGTTTAATGAAGGCCAGAGCCCAGGTTGATGCGATCGATTCAGCCTTTCCCGGATCATTGTCATCGGCATAGAAGTTCCAACCCGCTTCAGCCGGTTGGCTGAGCAAAAGCACTTCATCTCGTAATGTGGAGATACCAACTCCGCTGGCACCCCTTACTTCTTGCATCACATCATCCGACCAGGCAATCTCTTCTAGCTTACGTGTTTCACGTTCAAGATAATAAAACTGCCTGCGATCCGTCTCTTCGGGCCAGGCTTCTTCAAGATTGAAATCTACATTCACTCTAGCCCGTGCTCGATATGGTGGTGGCGCGATATAGAACAGTGCTGCACCTAACAACCCACCGACCAATGCACCCAGCACCCAGAAACGCCAGGCTTTGAGCACACGGATGACATCATCAAGTGATGGGGGAGAAAAAATCCAGGTCATATTTATTCTAATCACAAAGGGCACAAAAATATTCCTTAGTGTACTTTGAGTCCTTTGTGTTTAATCCTTTGTAAGTTTCAACTTCATCCGTCTTCGCCAATTCCATAACGGTGCAATCAATTTCCGGATGTAATATTTTGCTACGATGACAGACAAAAATTTGCCGCCATCACGGTAATGCACATGCAACATCTCGGGCCAGACGCGATCGTCAGCTGTAATGGTCTTCCCAGACCTGTGAATACGAAAATTTGCCCAGGTTTGACCTGAAAGATATTTAATTTCAGTTCGAGATGCAATCCGGATCCAAAGATCATAGTCCATAGCAAAGTAGAAGGACGGGTCTAATGGCCCAACGATACGCCACAACTCACTCCGAAAAAACATGGTTTGTTGCGGAATATGGACGTAGCCTTTTCGCAGACGTTTGTAATCAGTTTGCGCTGCGGCAAACTTTCCAATCAATTTGCTATTTTGATCTATAAAATTGCAATCTGCATAGACCATACCCACATTTGCATGTTTTTGAAGATAATCAACTGCTGCGGATACAGCGCCAGGTTCGTACGTGTCGTCAGAATTGAGCCAGGCCAGGATCTGCCCATTCGCATGCCCAAATCCTTTATTAATGGCATCGGTCTGGCCTTTGTCGGCCTCCGAAACCCACCAGGCCAAATTTTTGGCGTTTTTCTTTATTATCTCCACACTATTATCGCTGGAACCGCCATCCATGACAAAATATTCAATATTAGGATAATCCTGTTCGAGCACAGATTGGATAGTCTCTTCCAGATAAGAGGCCTGGTCGAAAGAAGGCGTGACAATTGTAACAAGTGGCATATCGTGAGCTGACATTTTTACAACTAATCCAAGGGGGTTTTCAAATCAAAGATGATATATTCTGGATCCTGTGCGTACACTGGATACGTTTCAATTAGCTTTTTTTTCAACTCCGTTTGATTGTCAAATTGCTTGAAATGCGTAACGACAAAATAATCCATCCCAGAAGTTCGATCATTGAAAATATCATCAAATGTTTTCGCCCTGCCGGCCAATTCACGCAATTTCAGATCGCCAGTAGTCGGCCATTGTTCGGTATTTTTCCAACCCCAATAAGCCAATCGGTTGCCATAATCTTGAGTAAGCCCAACAACCGAACTAGATAACCCGAGCCTATTACCGAGGTCAACCCAGAATTGTGGCTCCCCACGATAATCTTTCCTGACAAAACCGACCCGAACATTCCACATTTCAAAGCCAATTGCTAAGAATAGAATACCCACAACACAAACCCGAATGAAATTGGATTGATTATTGATCTCTGCCAATTTCTGAAACAATGCCTTTCCAACAAGGGATAACGACAGGGGTATAAATACAAACAAAGGTAATTGATAATAATTGTGGGTAACAATATGAAATGGAAATATTAATCCATAGACGATATATCCAATTAGCAGACCTAACAACAAAGCCCGATCCTTACCTGGTTTTGTTAGAAACATCCCTATGAGTGCCATTAATAACGCCCAAAAGCCAAGCGTATTTCCAATCATATTTTTCCAGCGCACATAAAATTGGGGATCTGGCCAAAAGCTGGGGAAAAATCGTAAATTGGTAGACAAATTGGAACTTTTCGATATGTAAACGCTATCAATCATAAAGAGTGCGATTGGCAGGGCCGTGATAATCGCCAGGGCCCATACTTGTGGATCTTTTATTACCTGTTTGAACGTACGCCTTGACAAAATGACGAAAGCAAAGGCTCCCAACAAAGAAAACAATGCAACCATCTTGACAAATATTGCCATCCCACTTAACAAACCAGCGATGACCACCCATTTCCACGTTTTTTCAGTATGCCAACGGTCAAATGACCACAATCCGGCCAAGATCAATCCAACCATGAGGGGATCAGGTTGGAACGATCGGCTGGCAATAACACCAAATTCTAAAAATAGGTAAAAGGCTATAGCTATGATCGCGCCATCTACCGAAGCTATTCGCCGAGCTAATGCATAGAGTGCGATAGCACCGATAAGCCAAAAAACCGATGTAACAACACGGGAAATCCACAAGTGCTCACCAAATAACAAATAACCCCCCGCAACGATGGCCTCGTTTACAGCTGGTTCGAAGACATCGGCATCTTTCCACTGCTGAACAGCTATTTCGCGTTGCCATTCTGGAATATTATCTGCGTATTGATAATACATTCCACGTGCTTTGATTGCAGAAAGGAACTGTCTCGTAGGATGGAAATCTAGTGGCAAGTCAGTTAGGTCAACCATGCGGATTCCAAACCCTAAAAATAATAGCACAATAACTAACAGATTGGCTACCCTAGGCTTACCGAAAAATGATTGCTTTGACTCGTCAACCATATCCGTTACCATTCCTCATTAGAATAGAATATTTCCGCAACTTTTCCCGTCACTTTACGGATGTCGGTAATTTCATCCTTACTCAGACGTTTCTTCCAGTTATCAACATTGGCCTGACTATCAAGCTTGATCGCATGGACATTATGCTGAGATAATTCTTTTGGGTTCTTATAACTGCTAGCATTCAAAATTTTCTGCTTAATTTTAGGTGTGAAATCCAAGTCAAGGGCGCGGTATAAATCCTGATAGCAGGAGACCGGATTGCGGGAAAGGTCTTCGTGACGGACAATGATGAAAGACGGATGCAGTTTTATCATCCGAGCAACGACGCGGTAAATCATCCGCCATAGTAACCCCGCTTGTCCAATGATGTCATTTGTTGACAGAGATTTCATCGCAGCGCGGTCTGCCTCCAGGTAATGCTTCATCAGGTACGGCTGGTCGAGAAAGTCATGAAAATTAAATGTCCAATTTAGGCGCTTGAGGCTGCTGACAAATCCGGCAGGATGCCGTACCGTAATCACTACGCGACAACCTAGCCGTTCAGCAAACCAGGGCGCGGAAAAGACTGCAAACGGGTCTTTGATGAGCGGGCGTTGACGCAACATTCGCCCTCGCAGGAAACTCGAGAAATCACGACCCATACGCAGAACATCTTTAAGGGAGCTTAGCATGCGGGTCTCACGCCACAGGCCATACTGGAAACGCAACATCTCGTGAAATTCTGGCAAATACTGGGCCTCATTCTCTTTGCAAATCAGAGTGTACCATTTTGATACAGGTGCACGCATCACACCAAGTCGATGCCAGACATTGAGCGGCTCGCTGATGTAAGCCACCTGTGGGCTGAGGGCCAGAATCTTGCCAACCCAGGTGGTGCCTGTGCGATGCGCGCCGGTCACCAGAACGGGCGCATGACTGCTCAAGGACCCACCTCAAGCGGGTCTTGTAGATCATAAATCAGGTAGCCATCCCCTTGAACTATCACAGGATAGCTTGCCAATTGGCCTTGTAAATCCGTCTGATTGGCGAAATCATCCAGATCGGTAATAAGGAAGATAGAATTTTGGGCCACAACTTTAGCAAACAATTTTTCAATATTGCGCGGATTGCCGCGTAATTGGGCCTGATACAAGTCGCCTGAAGAAGGCCAGACCGGTAGCTTGCGCCAGCCCCAGTAAGCCAAACGATTGCCGTAATCTTCCGTCAGTGCAATGGCCGATTCATTTGGCTCGATGGAATTCCCGATCTCAATCCAATAGGCTTCTTCCAGACGATAGTCCACGGATTTCATTTCGTTACGGACGTCCCACACAGTAGAAAAGATGCCATATAGCAAGACCACGAAAACTGCGCTTCGCACCCAACCCGCATCGCCCCCACGGGACGAACCAGCCTCCACCAAACGAGCGAAAAACCAGCCGCCGAGCGGAGCCAACGAAACTGCAGTGATCGCAATCAGCGGTAAGCTGTAATAATCATGGGTTGAGATATGATAATTGAAATAAAGACCAAATACCAAATATGCCGCCCAGATGCCCAATAAGAAGGTACGTGTGCCACGCTCCTTTGCGATTAATAATCCTAACAAACCCAACATGATCCCAATTCCGCTTGCTACTACCGCCCCCTTGACTTGCCACTGGACATAAAAGACCAGGTCACCCAAAAGTGCCGGGAAAAACCGACCACTTAGATCGCCACCAAACAATCCCAAAACCCACTTACCATACACGATCCAGACCGCGCCAGGCAGTACTCCCAAAATGCCCATGGTCCATACCTGTGGATTGCGAACCAATTCGCGTAGTTTGAAATTTCCGAAAAGCACCCCAATTGCAGCCCCAATAACAAAAAATGCAGCCACAAATTTGACGAAGACAGCCAGCCCACCCACAATCCCGGCCAGAATAGCCCAAATCCATGGCCCCCCTCGCCAGGTAAGAGAGGGATTGGGGGTGAGGTGCGCCCAGCGATACAACAACCACCAAAAGGCAACGATCAAACCAACCATCAGTGGGTCTGGTTGAAAACTTCGGCTGGCATAAATTCCATAAGGGACGAGAAGATAAAACGCCAACGCCAGCACTGCCCCATCTACAGAAATCATGTCACGCGCTAAGGCAAAGATAAATATCCCGCCAAGCAACCATATTCCCGCTGATATCAAGCGTGGAATCCACAATTGTTCACCCGTGGATTGGTAAATGAAGGCTGCCAACCGCTCTAAAATCTCTGGCTCGATCGTGACCTTGGTTTTCCATCCCTGAATGGCGAACTCCCGTTGCCATTCAGGGATATCAGGCAGGGTTTCATAATACATGCCACGCGCTTTGACCGCTGAAAACAACTGGCGTGTCGGATGAAAGTCCAAGGGCAAATCTGTAATATCGTAAACCCGGATTGCCAGAGCAGTACCAAACAGGATTATTAACGTCAGCCCAAGGGAAAAGCGAGATGAGGCAAAGAACGACTTTTGTTTCATTGAAAAAGAATTGTATCGTAAGTCAGTTAATTTTGGGTTAGCGTAATTTAAGACGTGCGCGCCTGAGCTGCAAATATAACTCACCCAGCCTGCCAAGTCTGGTGAGATGCAATAGCGCGGAAACAATGATATTCAAACGTGCCAACGCAGTCGGCGGATGGATGATCAAAGCACTGGACCAGGATACAAGCGACTGCCACGCTTGACCGCCATCCAGCAAATAGCGTGCATCCATTCGAAACGCGGAGGCGCGTGCGCGTCTAGCCACACCCGAAAGTGCTTCCGCCAAACCAGGCTGAGTCTTGGCCCAGTCCAAAATGCGGAATGCTTCACGGCCGAATTCCGCTGCTTTGGCGCGATTCTTGGCTTCGGCGTGATAGCGCGCTGCGGCCCAAGTATCGTTAACATGCAGGATTCGTCCTTGCAAGGCTACACGCAGCCATAGTTGATGATCGAGCAAATAATGGAAATTGGGGTCAAGATGGCCTGCTTTATCAAGCGCATCACGGCGCATAAACACAGCCGGCTGGCCAATAATCTGAAAGCACAGCAAGTCTTTGAGGGACAATTGGTTATATTTAAATATGTTAATTGTTTCTCCGTTCTCATCCACGGCCAGCATATTCCCATAAACCAACACAACCTCAGGATATTCCTGAAATACCTTTACCGCTGCGGAAACCGCGCCGAGCAGGTAATAATCGTCCGAGTTGAGCCAAGCGATGATCTCACCCCTGGCGCGCGCCAATCCCTTGTTTATGGCTTCGGCCTGACCACTATCCTTTTCACTAACCCACCAGGTCAATCTATCGGCAAGCTTATGGATAATATCCAGGCTACCATCTGTGGAGGCGCCATCTATAACGAAATATTCCAAGTGCGGATAATCCTGCTCAAGCACAGAAGTCAGCGTCTGCTCAAGGTAGGCAGCTTGGTTATAGGACGGGGTTATGATGGATACAAGGGGTTGTTGAGATAGGGGAGGCAGTTTCAAATTCTTGAAAGATGCGAATAATGCTCTGCAGGGGCTTAATTCCTACAGAAGCGTAATATTAGAAGAGTGATTCGTAATCAACCTTCGAGAAAATAGTCAGTTTACCGTCGAGGGTGGCATCCAGGACTTTACGGTCTGCTTTTTCGTAGGCATTACGAGCCAAAACATACCCGATTTCAGATGTGTCCAGATCGGGTAATTGCCAGCGGAAGCCTTTGCCGAAATAGCGCGGATCAAAATGATCGGGATCATCGCCGTCAGAGACGACTGTTTTGTTGGCTTCACCCTTGCTGGTAAAGTTGTGATCTACTCCAATCAATATGACCTGATCGAAACCCATGTAAAAAGCCAGTTGAAGCGCGACGTTTGTGACGGTGGCGCCTTCCCAAACTCGGCGGGTCATGTCATAAGCGAACTGCGGGCCGGTGTAGGTTGAGTAGAGAAAGACCATGTCCTTTGGAAAACTCTGGAAATGATGATTGGAATGCCAGGCGATAAACTTGGGGATGGGTAAAGCGCTTATATCCTCGGCACATTGCTCAATAACCAAATCATTAATTGTAACGAAGTAGGTAGTATTAAATCCCAATTCGGGGAATATCAAGTAAATACGGTTCATACCAAAGGTGAACTCATCCTTTAGTTTGGATAAGTCAGTATTCTTCAAGCTTGGGCCATTGCCAATGATAAAACAGCGTTCCCGGCGGTGAATATTCTTCATCTCGTACATGCGAGCGCGACTCTCTCGCCGCCAGGGATGTAGGTAAGCGTCTGGAACTTTCGGTAGACGGCGGAAGGCATCGTAGGTGTTTTTGGCAGATCTAAGAAGTGGCGCAGGGGTAAGCCGTTTGATGATTTGTTTCATTCAGTACTTAACTTCGCCGTCGCACCGCCATCCACAACCAGCGGTTGGCCGGTTATGAAAGAAGATTTTTCGTTATCTGCCAAGAAGTAGATCGCTTGGGCAATTTCTTCTGGCGTACCCACCTTGCCGCTCACGGTTTTTCTGGCAAGATTATTTAAACGCTTCTGCATGTTACCCTCACCGAGGTGTCCACGGTCGAGACCTGCGCGCAGCATAGGCGTATCCACAGCGCCTGGTAGGATGGCATTAACACGAATGTTATCGGGCGCAAACTCGATCGCCATAGCACGCGTTAGGGCTAGCAGCCCGCCCTTGGATGTGGCATAGGCAGCAATATTTGCGGATGTCTGAATGGCATGGACAGAGGAAACGTTCACAACCGCTCCACCGCCCCGTGCCTTCAGCAACGGATGCGCCAACTTGACCCCTAGAAATACCGAGCGTAAGTTGGCCGCCATGACCGCGTCCCATTCCTCGACGGTTGTTTCGAGCAGCGATTTGGCAATCTGCAAGGCAGCGTTGTTCACCAAAGCATCTAAGCTTTTTGTGAACTTTCGAGTTTTGTCGAATATTGCATCAATCTCATCGCTATGGGAAATGTCAGACTGTATGAATAGACCATTTTTAGGAAATCCTTTACCAAAAGACGCACGGTCCACACCGATGACGCACCAACCCTTTTCAACGAAGAGGGCAGTGGTCGCGCGGCCAATGCCACCCGATGAACCGGTGATTAATACAGTTTTTGGTGGCGAATATGCAGACATTATGTTTTGCTTATTTTTTATACTGAAGGAGATTGCCAATCAATCCATTTCCAATTTACTAGAATCAATTCCGAATCCATCCAGTAAATTTTTAATGGTATTCCAATGCACGCGTTCCCAGGCAGTGGGGCTGGAATTGGCATTATGTGGCGCAAGCATGAGGTTGTCCATCTGCAAGAGAGCACTATTTCCTGGCAGCGGCTCGGCTTCAAAGACATCTAACGCGGCTCCGGCCAGGCGTTTGGCCTGCAACGCTCCGATGAGCGCTTTCTCATCCACCATCGCCCCGCGTGCCGTGTTGATCAACACAGCATTTGGTTTCATCAGCGCGAAGGTATCGGCGTTCATCAGTTGCCGGCTGGTGGGATTCAGGTCACAGTTTAGGGATACGTAATCAGAACGCGCCAATAAGTCGTCAAGCGCAGTCATTTCAATACCAGATTCACTAACGAATACATGATCAATTTCTATAATATCAGTGCCAAGAACTTTCATTCCAAAGGCACGCGCCCTACGAGTTACGGCTTTGCCAATATTGCCGATTCCAATCACACCCAAGGTGCATTCGTTGAGCGTCTTGCCAGTAACCTTCTTCCATTCTCCCGTTTTCATGGTTTTGTCCATCCAGGGTTGTTGGCGAGCAAAAGATAGAATGTAACTTAATACCGAATCAGCCACGGGGGTTGTGAAGGCGTTTGGGGTGCGGCCAATTTTGATTCCATAACGGGAGCAAGCTTCGGCGTCGATTGAATCGATCCCAGTCCCCCACTTGGAGATGACTTTCAAACGCGGAGCACAAGCCTCGATCACACGTGCATTGTACCGGTCATCTCCACAAATCGTGCCATCAAACTGCCCGGCATACTTAAGCAGGTCTTTTTCATCCATACGTTCCTGCACTTCAGGAACAATTAATTTAATCTTATAGCCCTCCAGAACTGGGCGAAAACGGTCTAAGAAGGGGATCATGTATGGGGCAGTAAAGAGAATAGTTTTCATGCTCACTCACAAAAGGCGTTCTGAACAAAGGTTTGGATTTCCAGATTAATATCGTTGGTATCAACCATGCCCGTTTCTCGCAAATAGATTATTGGCACGACCCCAAATCGAAATACTCCAAAGCAATATAATACTCTATCTGACTAAGATAGGCCCAACCAAGCAAAATCGATCCGATGGTCAACAGCAGCCAACCTTTAGTATCACATGTAAAAGCCCATAAGAATGCAACAAAACCCCAAACGCGATTGGACCGAGAAAACTTTTCATATGGTAAGAAATCCCCATGAAATAATAGAAAAAATGGTGTGATACGCAATAATATTTGTTCTCTCGAAATTAAAATACTTCAATATTAACGGGGACATAGGGGGTACGGGTTTTGGCCCAGATTTTTTTTGAGAGAAACAATTTCCCTGAGATACGTTCATAAGCATGCGTATCTACGGTTTTTTTTTGGGTTTCTCAAAAGCGGGAGATTCGATTGTCCAGCGCAATGTGGCGTAAATGACAAATAAGACCACGAAGAGAAGCGTCGTGATCAAAGATGGAAGGCCTATATTTTCCGTAGCCCTAAATTGCTTTGCTATGGTTGTTGCCATTATTTATTTTTCTGAATCAAAAATTCGGCAATCTCAAAATCTAGGCCTTCATCAATATCCCAGGATTCGTCAGAGTTGATTTCGAATAAGATAGGGTGTGCACCTATTCGGTGGTGCCGCTCAAGCAGGATTTTACGGGTAAACAAATAAAGACATGAATTTTCCTCATACACCGGAGGCAGTTCCTGGGTCTGGAGAAGAACGGTTGGATCATGATTAATGGCTACTCCGTGTTGATCATACAAGCGAGTCTGCCAGCGAGTCACAGAGAAGAGCGAATCCTTTTCAGGATAGTGTGCTAAAAACCTTTCTATCGCCTTTGAGATCGTCTTGGGTCGCAACAACGGGTTGGTACTATGAGTCTGCAAATAGAAGT
>JASJYH010000085.1 GCA_030123675.1 Anaerolineae bacterium
TTTGAACGAACCCTTGCACTAAAAATAATGATACAACATAAAAAATATTCGGAGTTGAAGCAGCGGGCGGTTTATTAAATGATAAACAGTCAAGCTTTCAGGTAAATCCGAGAGGTCGATTATCCGCCATTGGATGGGGACTCAGTCTTAACTCTCAAACACCCACTTATCTACAGCTCGGGTCCAATCCACCAGTTCCTCTTTCTTGAACCATAATGCTGCTTCGCTCACACCGTTTTCTACCGAATCCGAAGCGTGCGTCAAATTGCGACCTACCTCCAACGCATAATCATGGCGCAGCGAGCCAGGTGCCGCTTCGGTGGGTTTTGTGGCCCCCATCATTTGCCGGATAGCTACGATCGCATCCGGCCCCTCCCAGACCATGGCCATCACAGGCGCAGAGATAATATAAGCGATCAAACCATCATAAAAGGGTTTGCCCTTATGAATTGCGTAATGCGTCTCAGCCAAATCCGGGCTAACTGACATAAATTTAGAAGCGACCAAGCGCAATCCACGGTGCTCTAATCGGGAAATAACCTCACCGACCAATCCGCGCTGAACCCCATCGGGTTTTACTAACACAAGCGAACGTTCCACAACAGCCTCCATTACTATAAAATATTTGGGGTGACCCTTGAATTGTAAATTTCGAAGAGCGATTTAAATTATTCCCCTATTAAATTAACGCAGTAGTTCTTCTGCCTTTGTATACGAATCTAAGGCATCTTGTAATCGATTATCGCGCATATAGGCATCTCCAAGAGTTTGCAAGATGCTGATTTCCACTGGATATTGATTCAAGGCTTCGCGTAAAGTCAAAATAATCTCTTCAAGCAACTGACCATTTTTGATCATTTCAGTATACATTTCTATTGCCTTAGAGATATTACCGGCATTTAATTCGTTTTGGGCAGCCTCAAAGTCAGGATCATGAGGTTCAGGACTACTTTGAGGATCTTGCTCCTGCTGAGCCTGCCCTGAAAGGCTTTTATCTGGGACTCGTTCAGCATCCAGGGCCGCCAGTGATATTTGTTCCAAAAGTGAGGGTGGCAGAGAATCGTGGGCAGGCACACCGTCTTCTTCTTCCAATTCGGAGTCGGACATAGTCACGTCATCGCCATGCGCTGATTGGGTACCTTCGAGCGGTCGCCAATCATTTGGGGAGGTAGGTTCGGGCTGGCTCTCTTCCCCTTCTACTTCTTTGTTCAACCATTCAGGCATACCTTCATCTGACGGGCCTTCTTTTTGTTTTGGGGCATCATCCAATCCTTCTAACCAGCCAGGTAATTCCTCATCTGTTGATCCTTGTACTAGGGTCTCATCTGTTTCTGAGACTGCATCCGGATCGCCATCCTTCAACTTATCTGGTGTGGCTACATCTGGATTTTCTGGGGATTCTGGATCAGTTTCCTGGATTATAGGAATTGTTTCCAGCGCAGGCTCAGGCTCAAGCTCCCTGCTGTTTGCTTCCAGCGCGGGCTTAGTTTCTAATTCCCTAGTGTTACCATCCGAAGAGGCAATTGTTTCCGTAGCGTCGCTGGCTTCACGCTTTTCTTCATCAAATCCGCCGCCTTCACCCATTTCACGCAGCCACATCCCGGTTTCGTCTTGCTCTTCTTGATCCGCAGATGGCTCGGCTTTTGGTTGTTCAAGGCTTGGTTCTTCAGGTGCTGTTTTATCAGCGATTGGTTCAGATGCATCCTGGATCCAATCAGGGGCGGTCTCTTTCCGGGATTTTGGATCTGTAACCAGTTCTTCTGGTTTGGCACCCTGCTTAGAAGCCAAGCCTTCTAACCAAGCCACACCTTCATCTTGCTGCTCCCCTGTGACAGGCTTGTGCTCCAAATTGGACGTCTCATTTTGAGAATCTGGAGCCTCTGTTGTTTCTGGCGCGGAATCCTCTTTATGCTCAGGGGTTTCCGCAACCGTTTCCAAATTATCCACCGGCTGGGTTGATTCTTCAACCGGGGCGGCCGAATCATCCTGAAGGGTATTTGTCTGGAAGTTCAGTATTTCATCAAGTTCAGATGCCTCCTTAGAGGCCAGGCCCTCCAACCAGGATGCAGTATCATCTTGATCATCTGAGCTCCCATTGGTATCAGCCTGACTGATAGGATCAGGCTTAGCGCCTGTGTCGTCGGATTGTGCCGGCGTGTCTTCTGGCTTAATTGCTGGTTCACTTAGTGTTTCAATTTGGTTATCCGGTTGATTGAGATTATTGGCCCTGGGGGAATCCTGACCACCTTCTGAATCTCCTTTGGCCCAATCCGGTGCTTCGGCTTGACGATCTTCAGGGGCAGTCACCAATTCTTCTGATTTGGCGCCATGCTTTATGGCCAAGCCTTCTAACCAGCCAACACCATTGTCCTGGTCTTCTGGAGTAATCGGCTTATCTTCCAATTCGGGGGCATCCGTTGAAGCAACTGGGGCCTCGGATTGGCTTGGTGCGTCTGGGGTTGGCGCTTCCAATTCATTACTCGTCGGTTGGGTAGAATCTTCCGGCATAGGCGAAAGGGGCTCCTCAGTGGTTGAACCTTGCTCTAAATCTTTCAGGCCAAGATCAACCTCGCCTACAGGATTATCGATTGTGCCAAGGTCACTCGAATTCGGGTCTGAGGTGGTTTTATTATCTCCAAGAGCTGATTTTTCTTGTGCCGCAGCCCCTGCCTGGATTTCCGGCTGCAACCAATCTGGGACATCTTCTGTGCTCGCGGCTTGCTCTCCTGGGATGGCCTGTGGGCTACTATCTGGAATTGGCACAGGAGCTTTATTATCTTCGGCGGGCATGGTACTATGTGCATCTCCCTGGCCTTGTAACCAGTCAGGGATATCATCCAATGTTATGTCATCGCTCAGATCAGCTTGGTCGGGCTGTTCGCCGGCGCCTGCACCCGCGGGCGCCATCGATTTGACCCAGTCTGGCAGGTCTCCCTCAGCGATGGGCTCACCTTCTGGAGATTCATCAGAGTCTTCGATAGTGGATTGGCCTTCATGAAAGGCACCAGTATCTTCGCCCCAGCCTGCGTCTTTCATAAAACCGGGGATGGTTTCGTCAGTGCTGCCCTCGGTAGTTGGAATCGGCATACCACCAGGAGCAGTTTCGAAGCTCTGAGCAGAATCGGAGTCCGCGTCAGTTCCTTCCCGTCCGATCCCGCGCGATTCGCTCCATTCAGCTCCCAGGTCGACTGGCTTTCCATCCCATTCCAAGCGTTCCATATTTATCAACTTTTCGTCTACTTTTTCCGATTGGAAAATTGAACCCCTTACAAATTTGGAGTATGGATCTAGTTCAACAATGCGGTCTTGATAAACCTTGCTCCCTTGGCTTTGATCGCCATTCGGGTGAAGCTCATACAGTACCCGGTTGGCGTCAAAGCAATAGGGATAACGGCGTAATAGTTGTGAGCATATTTCAACACCTTCACCCTTCTGGCCGGCATAGAAATATGCTCGCGCCAGCAAGACTTGCATATCTTGCCTTTCGGGATCCTCATCTAGCACGTTTTTGATTTCGGAAATTGCTTGGGGGTATAACTCTCCCTGGATATACATATGTGCCAGGGCCCCACGGGTCAGACGAATCTTGGGTGGTTCTACCCCATCCCGCCGGCCGTACAAGCGCTGTAATTCGGACTGAATGGCAGCATTGGAAGGTTGGACTTCAAAGGCGCGCTCCATATGCCAGATTGCTGCGTCATAATTCTTTTGTTCGTCATGGATAATACTCAACCCGACATGGGCTACAAAATCATCTGGAACAGACATGAGTAGGCGCTCAAAAATATCTGTGGTGGCTTTGTAAAGCTTGGATTCAAGGTATGCTTTTCCAAGCAAGCGATATGTATCGAGATTCTTTGGAAAGGTATTTAATATATGACGAGAGTGGGCAATCGCTTCATCCAACTCACCACTATCGACCATTTTTTCAATTTCTCGATTGTATACACGCAACGAGACTTTCGCCATGCCAGAGACTCCTCACAGACCTGTTCTTTCAAATACCCAAAATGAAAAAACAGGTGTTCCTTCTAAGTATGCCCGATTCTTAAAATTTATGCAAGCCTATATCATACTAATTGTAAAACAAAGGATATGCCGGGACGGGGTTTTCATTCCAACTATGGGCGGAAAGAATAGCTTCACGGGCCGGGTCAATCAATTTCTTATCATTTGCGTGGATCTCGAATAGCGGATCGCCTTTCTTGGTCTTGTTGCCCACTTGTTGAAAAATCACAAAGCCAACTGCGTGGTCGATAGAATCGCCCTTCTTTGCGCGGCCAGCCCCCAATTCAACGGCTGCCAAACCCACAGTTCGGGCTTGAACCTGATCTATGTAGCCTTCTTTGGGTGACTTTACTTTTTCAATATATTTGGCGGTTGGCAATTTTTCCGGATTGTCCACGTATGTCACATCACCACCCTGAGCCTTGATCAAGGTGCGGAATTTTTCAAAGGCCGTACCATCCTCGATCGCTGCCTCCGCAAGAGTGTGACCTTCCGCCAAATCCTTGGCTTTTTCTCCCAAGACCAACATATGTGCGCTGACATGCAGACAATGTTCTCGAAAATCACCTGGGCCGCCGCCGTGCAACGTGTCGATGGCCTCACGCACCTCAAGCGCATTTCCAACCGCATTTCCAAGTGGCTGATTCATGTCGGAGAGCAGCGCCACCACCTTACGGCCGGCCAATTTGCCAATAGTTACCATTAGATCGGCAAGCTCGCGCGCATCTTCCAGGGTTTCCATAAACGCGCCCAGCCCCACTTTTACATCTAAGACCACCGCATGCGCGCCGGCAGCTATCTTCTTGCTCATGACAGATGATGCAATTAATGGAATCGACTGTACAGTCCCGGTCACATCTCGCAGCGCGTACAGTTTACCATCGGCGGGCGCCAGGTCTTTTGATTGGCCACACAATACAATACCGATTTCTTTGAGTTGCTTTTCAAATTCTTCAGTGGTCAAGTCGGAGCGGTAGCCTGGGATCGATTCTAGCTTATCCAGGGTGCCGCCGCTGAAGCCCAGGCCGCGGCCGGACATTTTCCCTACCGGCACCCCACAGGCTGCAACTATCGGCAGCACTGCGATTGAAGTCTTATCACCAACCCCACCGGTTGAGTGCTTATCAACGGCGATATCAACCACATCGTGCATATCCAGCACTTTGCCCGATTGCGCAATGGCAAGCGTTAAATCGGTTGTTTCCTGAGGGGTCATACCATTGAGAAGCACCGCCATGGCCCAAGCAGCCATCTGGTAATCCGGTATCCGGCCTGTGGCAATCCCCCTGACGAAAAAGCGAATTTCCTCGCGAGAGAGCTCTTTCTTATCGCGTTTATTTACAATAATATCGACTGCGCGCATGGGAGGCTGCTCCTAAATTATGAATACAGTTTCAATTGTATCCCAATTTGTCCGACAAGTATCAATGAAGGTACGAATGTTTTTAGAGTGGGGCAGGCCTTAATATTTAACGCCTGCCTGTTAGGTGGAGCGTGAACAGTCCAACTGAATTCAGGGATCTAATCCCGGAGAAGGACTTATGCAGACCAAATTATTACTTTATGGCTTTTCCATCAATTCCTTGACTTGCGCCCACATATCGTCAAACATCTTAACCGTTAATTTGCCGGTCAGCGTATTTTGTTGGCTGGGATGATACGAGCAAACCAGCCAGGGTCCCGCCTGCAATTTATACACAGCAGCATGGCCAAACTTTTTGTCGGCTTTGGGCTCGGAAAATATTCGTAAGACCCGTTCATAGGCGATGCGGCCCAAGGCAATAACTACCTTTGGTTTGAGCAATTCAATTTCGCGTTCCAAATAAGGTTGGCAATTATTAAGCTCTTGGGAAGTGGGTTTATTTTTGGGCGGCGCACAGCGGCCGGAGGCCGTGATGTACATATCCCTCAGGGTTAGATCGTCATCGCGCGAAACAGATTCTGGTTGGGAGGCAAAGCCGGCCCGATGTAAGGCAGGAAACAAAAATTTTCCGGAAGCATCGCCGGTGAACTGGCGACCGGTACGATTGGAGCCGTGCGCGCCGGGCGCCAGACCGACCACCAGCGCGCGCGCATTGGGATCACCAAACCCGGGTACAGGTTTGCCCCAATAGTCCCAATCGAGATAGGCTTTACGCTTGGTGTGCGCAACCTGCTCGCGCCATTCTACCAATCGTGGGCATTTGCGACAGGCGATGATTTCTTTGTTCAGCGTTTCAAGCGACATCCAAATATTCCCGTGTGTTTTTGAATAAATCGCCAACCAGCTCTTCATTTACCGCGCCACCCCCCTGTGCAAGGGACCCATCCCCGCCGCCTTTCAGTTTTAGCGGGCCGAGCTGTTTTTGGAGCAAGTCGCGCGCATCCAGGTCGGTATCCCTTCCGCAGATGGTTATCAGCGAGAGTTTGAGCCCATCGTAGACCGCCAAAACCGCCACAAGTTTTTTTTCTTTCCGCAATCGGTTTGCTAACTGACGCAACTCAACGGCCGGTCGATTTCGGAATAATGCTGTGATCAGGATTCGGTCGACAAGCGTCTGGGCCGAATCGATCAGTTGGGCAGCCTCAGCAGCTAGACGGTCGCTATGAAGCGCTTCCAGTTGTATTTCTGCCTGTTTTAGTCTTTCTAGCTTACCTGCGATTGCCTCGGCAATTCCAGTGATCCCAGATTCCAATAAGGAGGATGATTCCTGCAGAACGCGCTGATAGTCTTGGAAATAGCCCAACGCTTGCCCGCCGGCCACAAAATGGACGCGCAGCTTCTTATTTATGCGCTCGGTCTTGACGATCTTGAGCAGGCCGACCATGCCCGTGTTGGGGCAATGGGTGCCGCCGCAAGGGGTGTAATCAAAATTATCGACTTCCACCACCCGGATGCGCCCGCTAACTTTTGGGGCTTTCCGAAAGGGGATCTTCAGGGCCTGCTCGTCGTTGACATAATAGCTTTTGACGGCCCGGTTTTCAAACAATATCCCGTTTGCAAAATCTTCGACACGCGTGATGTCGTCTGACGAGAGTTGATCGGTCTGGATGTCGACCGTAGAGGGAGAACCCCCGTTGATTTTGGCAGAGATGGATTCAATTTCCAGGGCTTCGAGGAAAGATGCGGAAAGAATGTGCTGAGCGGTGTGATGCTGCATGGCCAGCCGGCGTCGTTGGGCATCAATTTTGGCGGGATAGCTTCCGGGGCTAAGACTTTTGTCGAGCACATGCAGGATGTCTCCGCCCTGCTTGTAGACGTCTAAAACACGGGCTGCCCCAATCGTACCGGTGTCGTGATCCTGGCCACCGCTGGTGGGATAAAAATAGGTCCGCGGCAGGACCGCCCCAAACTTGCTATCGTTTAACGGAACTATTTCCCCGACTTCGGCTGTGAACTCTAATGTGAGCGGGTCATCGAAATAAAGTTGTTCGGTCATAAGATCAACATGGCATCCCCAAACGAGTAAAAGCGGTAGCCTTCATTTATGGCGGTTTGATAAGTCTCGAGGATCCGTTTGCGGCCGGCAAAGGCGCTGACCAACATGATCAAGGTAGATTTTGGCAGATGGAAATTTGTGAGCATGCCGTCTACGACTTGGAACTGGTAGCCGGGCAAGATGAAGAGCGAGGTCGGCCCGGCAAAAGGCGCCAATTCTTTGCCAGCGCTTTCCAGCGTGCGGACCGAGGTGGTTCCAACCGCGATCACTCGGCCGCCGGCTTGTTTGGTTGCATGAATGGCATCCGCGGTTGCTTGAGACAGCTGACACCACTCGCTATGGATCACGTGCTCGCCCGGGTCCTCTTCAGTGACCGGAGCAAAGGTATCCAGACCGACGTGTAAGGTCAGATAGGCAATCTTAACACCCTTTGCGGTTAATTCGTCCAGTACGTTCTGGGTGAAATGCAGGCCAGCAGTGGGCGCAGCCGCGGACCCGGACTCACGCGAGTATATCGTTTGGTAGCGTTCGGGGTCATCCAGCGATTCATGGATGTAAGGTGGCAGCGGCACATTGCCGACCTTCGGGAAAAATGGCTCTATCGGTTCAGAAAACCTGACCAAGCGCTCGGCGCCCTCCATAACCCGGATTATTTCGACAGCGGGCCCATTTTCTATTTTTACAGTTTTTCCATCTGTCAAGCCTTTGCCACCGATCAGGCATTCCCAGGTAAGCTCATCCTTCTTTCGCAGTAATAGGATTTCAATTTTGCCGCCGGTCGGCTTACGGGCATAGATGCGGGCGGGGATAACCCGGGTTTGGTTCAAGACCAGCAGGTCGCCAGGGTTGAGGTTGTCCCCGATTTGGTAGAATATTTTGTGCGTTAATTCGCCTGTGTTGCGGTTGAGCACCAAAAGGCGCGAGGCATCCCGCGGCTCGCGCGGCGTTTGCGCGATGGCGCTTTCGGGGAGTTGGTAGTCAAAATCGAGGGTTTTCATGAAATACTCGTTGTGACGACTTAAGTCGTCGTGCAATTTCTACCTTATCTGCTCAGTGGTCGTCCTTCGTCGCTCATGAAAATACTCGACCAGGGCCAATCAAATTCGTCTCGCACCAGACCATGTTTGACCGGATTATAGTGAATATAGTTAATCGCATTTTTTATATGAGTCTCATTTCGCATTTTTCGGTCGGTGTAGCGACACCAAATTTTACGTTTTCCCGTCAGGCCATCTTGTTTATTCCATTTGTAGGAAGTAGAACCATGGATTTGCTTTAGTAGATTCGAAACATGTTCCAGTCCAGAAACATTTACCAAAATATGATAATGATTTGGAATGATAACCCAGCTTATTATCGTAGCGCGAATTTCTTGAAATCCTTCTAAAAGAATATCTTGAAATTCTGTACGCCGTTCAGGCGAATCAATGATGCGTGCGTGCTCATAATTGGCAGCAGTAATCAGGTAGGTGCCAGATTCACGAAAGGGATGCGGTGGTTGGTGCAAGGGGTAACCACGCCGTATTCTTTCTTGAACGAGTTCTTTCCTCTTTTTAGGAGAGAGTTTTCGGTATTCGTATGGCATAAATTCAAACTAAGTTATTACTTAAGGTATTCCAGGTAATAAAGCGACTACCCCGTACGGGGCACACGTTAAGTCGCTACAACTCCAAGAATCTATAAGTTAGGAGGGATTCTCCCCGTGATGGTTTCTAGGGAGTGAAGGAGGGAGGAATCAATGAAAGGAAAATTATTTGCAAATTGGGAGGAATAAGACCCTATATATTCTATTTATTCCAAAACCTACCAACCAAATTGATTATTATTGTTAATATGATCGAGATTACTATCGAGCTGGCCAGTGGAAAATAAAAGGAAAAGCCCTCACGCTCGATCCGGATGTCCCCGGGCAGGCGCCCAAAGGGCAGCCCAAATTTCGTCCCGAGAAATACCAAACCCCCGACGAGGAAAAGGAATATTCCCCCGATCATCAAATAACGACCAATGTTTTCCATAGGTTTAGAATGTCACTAGCCTGACAAGTACGGTGTGCGAGCGAAGAATGGCAGTCTCCCAATTAGTGGGAGATTGCTTCACCCCTCTGGGATTCACAATGACAGGATCTTAAGCTAAGGAAACTGGCCAGAGATTAAAGAAAACTGTTTGCTTCGCTCACTTTTGACCCAGTATCGGGAAGAATGAAAGAATTTACAATAATTTGGGCTGGGTCTCTTCGTTATACTCCAAATCCAAATGCTCGTAGGCGGACTTGGTCGCAACGCGCCCTTGCTGGGTCCGATCGAGAAAGCCCAACTGCAACAAATACGGCTCGACCACATCCATGAGGGTGTCAGATTCTTCGCTGATCGAAGCCGCGATGGTTTTCAAGCCGACCGGTCCGCCGTTATATTTTTCGATAATTGTTTTTAGCACACGCCGGTCGACATCATCCAAACCCAGTTCATCAACTTGCAACAGATCCAAGGCATCCTGCGCGACTGCCCGTGTGACGACCCCGTCGGCTCGGACCTGGGCGTAGTCACGGACTCGCCGTAATAAGCGCAATGCCACTCGCGGAGTGCCGCGCGCGCGCTGAGCAACCGCCTCGATACCCCCATCTTCGCAAGGCACATCCAACATGCCCACAGCCCGCACTACTATGGCTTGCATCGCATCTAAACTGTAGAAATCCAAACGGTAGACCGCCCCAAAGCGAGCCCGCAAGGGAGCGGTGAGCAACGCCAGACGGGTGGTGGCGCCGACCACCGTGAAGTGCGGCAGTTTCAAGCGAATGGAGCGGGCCGAGGGCCCTTTTCCGATGACGATATCTAATGCGAAATCTTCCATGGCCGGATAGAGCACTTCTTCTACGATCCGGCCCAAACGATGGATTTCATCGATGAAAAGCACATCTCCTGCCCGCAGATTGGTGAGAATGGAAGCCAGATCGCCGGCGCGTTCGATGGCCGGCCCGGAGGTGATCTTGATATTAACCCCCATCTCGTTGGTGAGAATATGGGCCAGGGTGGTCTTGCCTAACCCAGGCGGCCCATAAAACAGCACATGATCAAGTGGTTCACTCCGCTTACGGGCGGCCTCGATCAATATCGACAAGTTCTCCTTGACCTGCTCCTGCCCGATCATGTCGCTAAGCTTTTTTGGGCGCAGGGTGTTGTCCACCCGGTCGTCGGGTTTGGGCTCAGGGTTGAGGATTTTATCGGGCGAGTCGGCCATGGGGATGATTATACCTGAGGGATTATTTCAAAACATATAACTCACTCTTCCAGCTACTTAGGCTTCCGTAAATCGGCAAAATGAACTTTACTAAGTATACTTACGTTGTACTTACATATAGAATAGCTTTAAGGAGAACTTATGCGCCGCAAACTATTCAAAACAGGTAATAGTATCGTTGTCTCATTACCAAAAGATATTATTGAACCCCTGGGCGTTTCAGAAGGGATGGAGGTCTCTGTAGACCTCGACCGGGAAAACATGCAAATAATAATTCGGCCGTTCACTGACCCTATCGCCGAGGGAATTGACAAAGAGTTTGCCCACCAGGTGGCTGAGTTTATAGAAGAGTATCGCCCTGCGTTAGAAGCCTTAGCCAGGTAATGCGCTATCTCACTGCAGCGCAGGTACTTTTTATCCACGCACGCCTGATTGCTGAAACAGGCGGGGAAGGAGGTATCAGGGATTTGGGACTTTTACAAGTTGCCATCGCTCGTCCAAAAGCGACATTTGAGGGAAATGACTTATATCCTGATCTATTCCAAAAAGCAGGGTCTTTAATGGAATCGTTGATCAATAATCATCCCTTTCTAGACGGAAATAAGCGCACCGGGATTACTTCCACGGCTATGATTTTACAAAACAATGGGGGTATCCTCACTGCTTCCAACGAAAAATTAGAGCACTTCACAATATCCCTCGCTTCAGGGAAACAGTCCATTGATGGAATCGCTGCCTGGTTAAAACAAAATAGCAATTTTTAATAAGAGGAGGGCAGAAGAATTTTAATTGGGCGAATCGCTATGTGACAATAGGACCGCATCCTTTACATAAGTTAGGGTCACCCGTGCAAAAAGGATTCTTAAGATTTCTCACTTATCATAGCTTTGGGTGGTTCTGGGTTATCCGATCACCCAGCAAGCGAGTCGTTCTGAGACATTCAATGCATCGATCACTTAGAAGACGGCTTCTCTGCAGCTGGATCAGTTTTTGAGGGCCAGGTCACTAGCTCTGCCCAGTTTATTCTTCCTTCAGAATTTCTAATCGCACTTTCAACTCAGCTTGTAGCTCGCGATATTTCCACTTA
>JASJYH010000086.1 GCA_030123675.1 Anaerolineae bacterium
GTAAAGTAGAAATAAAAGAATTTGCTAGAAAAATAAATATTGCCCCAGGAATTGTTGTTGGACGTTTACAACATGATGGTCGTATGCCGATGAGGAATTGTAACGATCTAAAACGCAAATTAGTTTGGGTAAATGATAGGTAAAATAAAAATAAAGGGCTTCCTTTAGGAAGCCCTTTATTTTGAAGTCTCTTTGTTACAATCTCGGGAACCTGCTGACCACCGCAGCGGCTGTGGGTGGCCGCTCCATTTTCCCACCCTGGTGGATTAAGATCGGCGTGTCTAGCTTAGAATGAGTAAAGTCGAGAAAAGCCTGGCCGGTCAGGAAACGCTGGCTGTCAATCGCGCAGGATGTCACTGAGCCAATGTGGTCTCCCTTCTCATCCACGACCGGGTCACCGTGGTGGGCCATACGGACGCCTTTCTCTGTAAAACGAAAACGCACCACAACACCCTTTCGGGCTTTCTCACGTGCGAGAAAGGCTTCGCGGCCGATGAAATACGGTTTGTGGGGTTTGACGTATGCGCCGAATCCGGCTTCTGCCACGCCCAAGTCTGGCTGGTCACTCTGGCCGGAACCCAGTCCCATTTCCTGGCCATAAAGGGGCAAACCCGCCTCTGTCCGCAAGCTGTCGCGCGCGCCCAAACCAATCGGTTTGACGCCAAATTCTTCGCCCGCTTTCAGCACGGCATTCCAGAAATCTACAGCCCTTTCAGGATGCACGAACAGTTCGAAAGCCATCTTCTCACCTGTGTAGCCCGTGCGTGAGACGATCAGGTCAAACTTTCCAACCCTGGCATCACACAACTCGGTCCGTTTCAATTCCATGATTCGCGCGCGGGTATCATCGTCCACGCCCATAGCCAACAAAATGTCACGGCTCTTCGGGCCTTGCAGAGCAATATCCACGCGCATGTCGTCGCCCGCCTTAGAATCACGCAGGTTGCGGATCTCGGCCTCATAGCCATAGGTCCGTACCCAAGGGCGGCTGCTATCAATTTTTACTTTCCCATCGCGCACGGTTTCGAACCAGGCGCGGTCTTTGTCATCATTAGAGGCGTTCACCACCACCAGGAATTTATCCCATCCACGGCGGTAGACCAGCGTATCGTCGATCACCTCTGCCTCGGGAGTCAGGAAGTGGGTATACAGGCTCGCCCCCGGCAGCAGCGCACCGCAGTCATTTCCGCAGATGGTATCCAGAAAGGAGGCCGCATCTGCGCCTGCTACTTCATACACTCCCATGTGTGTGACGTCGAATAAGCCGGCCGCCTGGCGTGTGGCTAAGTGTTCGTCAACTACTGACGTGTACCAGACCGGCATCTCCCAGCCTGCAAACGGGATTATTTTCGCGCCTAGCGCCTTGTGAGTCTCATATAAAGTAGTGCGTTGTAGGGGCAGTTCGGCTGGTTCATCCCAGACGAAATCGGGTAGGGGCGATTCGCGAATCGCCCCTACCCGTTGGCCGATAAACCAGGGTTTCTCCGTACTGATAGCCTCACCCTTTGCAGTCGCTGGCACCGAATCCGTTTCAATCACAACCACCGGCCCGGGAATCTGCCTTTGGATATCCTCGTCAAAACTGATGTATCCATCTGACAAATCTCGTAGCCAGGTGGCGACCAGCGTCGCATGCTCAGCGGGAACAGATAATTTATAATGGTCCCCTGATACGCAGGTCAAAATGGCGGACACATCCGCATCGGGCAGGCTGAGATTTGTTGTTTGTGACGAACCAGGTTTGAGCGCGGAGAGATCCGAGGCGAGGCTGTAATCCAGGAACTGACGGACACGGGCTCCCTTTAAATCGTAGGACAAGATAGTATCTTGGCCTACTTTATCATCCAGATAATAAAAGTGGGGGTAACCATGCTGGCTTAGTTCAACGTCCATCCCGGATTCCAGTGCGAAAGTGCGAATCTTAATCTTGGCCTCGTTCAAAGTCTTAAAGTCAATCTTTGCCCGGCGGTGTTTTCCTTTGCGGACTGTCCCCAAATTGTGGGGTTGACAAGCCAGCAATACATCAGTGATGACATCCGCCAGGGCCCGCGATTTCTTTTCGTCGAAGCCTCGTTGTGTGATCCAGGGCGTACCCAGCCGGATGCCGCTTGGGCTTAAGGCTGATTTATCGCCAGGGATAGTGTTGCGGTTGACCACCACACCAACGATATCAAGGATGCGGGAGGCATAATCGCCGCTGAGCGTGATACCGTCTGGGCCTTTGATCGGTGTGCAATCGATATTGATCAAGTGCGTGTCGGTGCCGCCAAAGGGGATCACCAGCCCGCGCTGCTTGAATTGAGCTACCATCGCAACGGCGTTCTTGATGGTTTGTGATTGCAGCTTCTTGAACTGCTCGGTTTGTGCCAGTTTAAAGGTCAGGGCTAGGCCGGCAAACACATTCACATGCGGCCCGCCTTGCTCCCCTGGGAAAACTGCCCGGTCGATCTTTTTGGCGAGGGAGGCGTCAGTTGTCATAATGACTGCCCCCCGCGGACCGTCCAGGCTTTTGTGTGTGGTTGACATGACCACATGGGCATGTCCGATCGGTGAGGGAACTACACCTGCAGCAACTAAGCCGCCGATATGTGAAATATCTGCCAGCAAATAGGCGCCAACCTCATCGGCGATCTCCCGGAATATTTCCCAATCTGGCATCCATGAGTACGATGAGTAGCCCGCGATGATCAGCTTAGGCTGGTTCTCTTGTGCTAAGGAGCGAATCTGTTCATAATCAAGTTTTTGTGTTTCAGGGTTGATTGAATAATGGACCGCGTTGAACCACTTGCCGGAGCGATTAACTTTCGAGCCATGCGAAAGGTGCCCACCGAAGAGCAAGTTCATACCCAGCACGGTCTCGCCCAGGTTCATCAGCGCGTGGTAAACGGCGTTGTTGGCTGGTCCCCCCGAAAGTGCTTGCACATTGACATATATCTGGTCAGCCTTGTAGCCGTTGGCTGCGAAGGTCTCTGCAGCGCGGCGGCGAGCCAGCGCTTCGATGGTATCGGCATATTCGACACCTTTGTAATAGCGCGGATTTGAATTGCGGCGATAATTTGCCAGGCGCGCGGGATAGTCGAAAATTTCTTCGTCCGACATCCATCGCGTGTTTTCGTCGGGGTAGCCTTCGGCGTAAATATTCTGGAAAGCAGAATTCAAGGTCTCGCGGACAGCGAGCGGCGCCTGACTTTCAGATGCGATCATAATCAATTTGCGGACCTGACGCTCGGTCTCGATCTGGGTTAGATCATAGATTTCTGGGTCAAGATCGGCCAGTGAGCCGCGGAATAAATAGTCAGACATAAAGATCTCCAATAGGGTAAAAATTACTTTTGGTGCTTCTGAATTGTAGGCCGATAGGGTATATGGGTCAAGTGATGATGAGAAATTTGATTGAAAATGATAGGATATTTTTTCATTATAAAAAGGGCCGGCCAACTTGGTCAATGGCAAGCCCGGGTTTTATTATGCGGATTAACTCATTACCCTTTTTTGTTCCGCACCTCAACCTCAACACTTCCTACTGGTGGAGCATTCTTGTGTGTAATTACGCGTTGCGGGAATGGGATCAGGATTTCGGCTTTGTTCAAAGCGTTATAAATGGCTGTATTGACCCGATCGAACATGCGGCGTGTATCCACATAAGAATCGAGCCACCAACGGATGCGGAATATGAGTGACGATTCGCCGAACTCCAAAAACAGGGCTTCCACTGGATGTTCAGTTAAAACCCCCTCGACTTTGCTTACCGCTCCGACGATCACATTGCGTGCCTTTTCAATATCGGTCCCATAGGCTATTCCCACATGAATCTGGATCCGGTATGTTGTGTCTGGAAATGAGTGATTAACGATCAAACTCTTGCCTATGACCGAGTTCGGGACGATAACCATCCGGTTATCCCTCGTACGAATGCGCGTACTGCGCAGACCAATATCAATAACATCTCCCCAGGTATCCAAATCCTGAATTTCTATTCGATCACCGATTCGAAACGGTCTGTCGACCATGATCACAAAGCCGCTGATCGTATCTGAAAGCGCAGCCTGTGCAGCCAGTGCAATTGCCAGCGAACCGATACCCAGAGTGGCAACCAAACCGCCTACCTCAATATCGAAAAAATCGAGCAGGATGATCACAACAATGGCTGAGAGGACAATCAGAAGAAGACGCCGTAAGAAAGGCAGCAACTGTTTGCCGAGCTCAACCTCGCCGGTTTTGGATAATCGCGCTTCATACCATTTGGCGATGTTGGAGATCATACGCCAAACAATAACAAATCCGATCAGCAAAAAGGAAACAAAATAGATCGCCTCGAGGTCCTGCCTCGAATTCTCAAAAATAAATCCAAGGCGGGTGAGCGAAAACCGAAAGGCAAATACTAAGGCTAACCAATAGAGCGGTGGAGCAAGTGCATTAAGAATTACGTCGTCAAGCGTAGTTTTTGTCATACCCGTAAAACGCCTGATCACCCGTACAAAAATTATTTTTATTATCCAGCGACCTAGCATAACCGTAACAAAGAAAACAAATACAGCCAAGCCAATTTCAAGCCATTGTTTTAAAGTGAGGTCTGAAAAATTCACTGATTTAATCTCCTCTCAAATCTTTTTTGAAAATCAAATGTTTTCCCTGCAGAGATTGTCTTCGGATGATTTAATTATACTCCCAAGCTGATTTTGCTTATTCCTGCATATGATATATTCAATATCAGCCTGATTGAACGAATTAAATAACGGAATAATTACAGAGCGCTGTGTAAATATTTAAACCAAAATTCAGCTGCATCCATGTAGCCGTACAAGTAAGTTTTGAGATTTATCCAAGAAGCAGTAGTTATTGAGATGTAACGTATGAACACGAAAATATATTGCTCATTCCTGATTATCTTGACATTCAGTGCCTGCACACGAACTTTTGATAACAACTCGCGGCCTACCCTTACATCGACGTTTTCTTCCGCTCCATCCAATCTTCAAGCTGCTTCACCACTACCAGGCGATGCCCTCGAATTGCCTGCACTAATACCTTTTACCCCTGTTTGGCAACTCATCCCCGGAGCGAGCTCAAATTCATATGCTGTTATTCTGGTCCCTGAAAATGAAGTGCTGAATATCTACAATGAGCCAGGAGAAGGGTTTCCAATTGCAGGCAATCTGCAGGCAGGCCAAGCCGGCTTGAGGCTCACCGGAGGCAGCTCCAACCTTGGGGAAGAACTGTGGGTTGAGATTCAGATTTCCGGTGGAGGCGTGGGTTGGGTCAATGCAGAATATATTACCGAATCAATACCTGGCTCTGTATTTTGTCAAGACCCACAAGTCCAAACCCTATTGGGTAATTTTGAATCCGCCATCCTAGCTTCAGATGCTGAATCATTTGGATCATTAGTCAGCCCGGCGCATGGATTGGATCTGGTTTACCTTCGGGATGGGATCGTTGCTAATTATTCTCCTGAGGAAGCCAGCTGGGCTTTTCTAAGCACCTATGAAGTGGAATGGGGTCTCGCTGCCGGCAGCGGCCAACCTGTGATCGGGACATTCTCCGAAATTATCTTGCCCTCTTTGCAGGCTGTATTCAAGAACCTAAACCTGACCTGTAACGAAGTTGTACTCGGCGGGGCAACCTATTTGGTCCAATGGCCTCAGAAATATTTCAGTATTAATTTCTTTTCGCTACACAATCCTGGTAGCGATGAGTTTGAGGGCCTTGATTGGAGTACCTGGCTGGCTGGGGTGGAGTATCTCAATGGGCAGCCATATCTACTTGCCTTATTAAACTTTCAATGGGAACCATAATTTTTATTCTGTATTTAATCTAAGTGTATTTTGTAAAAGCGATAGCAGTTAAACCTTCTTGATACTTATTGCAACATGAAATTATGACCGGGGCTGACCAATACTCTCTCCAATTGTGCCAAAGGGTATCCCATTACGCCCCAGTGGTTGGCGATTCTTCATGTACTCCATCCAGATTGGCACGCATTTAGCGTTTACTGAAGTCTTTGCTCGCGCTAAGCCAATCTCGCCTTAAAAGACTTGGCGGGGAGATTAATGTCTGCAGTTAAATATCAATAACGGTTTTGAAGATATCATACTCCCACAGCCACTTGTTTTCTACGCATCCACCTTAAAACCATTCCTAATGGGATTAAGGAAAGGACACCTGCTATGAGTGTTATTAACATGTAGCTGGTTGCTGCAAAGACCAGCCCGCTGCCGAAGCTACCTGTTGCAGAAGCCAAACCAACCATCAAATCATTTGCTCCTTGCGTGCGTGCCCGTTCAACAGGAGAAAGTTGGTCTGCCAGCAAGGTCGAGCCGCCCACAAAGCAAAAATTCCAACCGAGACCAAGCAGGAAAAGCGAAAGAGCCAGAGGCACCACATCGGGTGACAGTGGTGCAATGATGCACGACAACAACAAGATAGCCGCTCCCGATAAAATAACGGGCTCGCGACCCCACCTATCGACCAGACGACCAGTAACCATAGAAAAGGCATACATTCCTAAAGTGTGGGCCGAAATGACAGCTGAAATTTGACCTAGTCCGTGGTTGTTATCTTTCATGTGTAATGCAGTAATGACCATAATGGCAACCATCACAACTTGTCCTAGAACCATCGCTGTGA
Source organism: Anaerolineae bacterium (assembly GCA_030123675.1). GTDB lineage: Bacteria > Chloroflexota > Anaerolineae > Anaerolineales > Villigracilaceae > JAABUE01. Next base: position 6,628 of record JASJYH010000086.1, read on the forward strand.
CAGCGGTCACTACAGCCGGTTCGCGTAAAATGACGCTTATCGGGCGTGCTTCACCAGCAGTTGTTGAAGTTGGATATAGGTCGGCTACTTCTTTGCCCACATCACGGGGGTCTGGTCTCAGACCAGTGGAGATAATCACAGAAGCAATCCCAAACAGCACCATGCTTGCCAAATATCCACCAGCCAACTCGTTCATTCCAATGCGCACGACCAGAGTGCCCATGGGGCTAACCAGCAATGGACCAAAAATCGCCCCAAATGTTCCCCCCCAAACTACATTGGATATAGCTGCCCCTCGCTTTTCAGGTGGGTTTACTTCCGCCGCGGCAAAGCGTCCCAGTAGCATGGCGGCGTTGCCAAATCCTAGGAGTAGCATGCCAATAAACATGAGTAATAGCAGCCCTTGGTTGGTAGACAGTACCACCAACCCGGCGCCTGCACCAGCCATAAGCAATCCCAAACTGATACCCTTGCGGCGACCAAACGTGTCCATCAGCACACCCCAAACTGATGCTGCCAATGCGCCACCTAAAAGGAAAACAGCAGTGGGTACACCAGCCCAGGAAATTCCGCCTAATTCTGCTCCTAGAATTGCATTTAAGGCTGTTGCGGCGATGAATCCGGCCGAGGCAAAACATTGAGCAAGGAACAGAGTAAACGTAATCTTACGGGCTATTTTTGATAAATCACTCATGTGTAATCCGTATTATCAGGGCGGCAAATATACTGCCTGGGGTAGAAATTATTATCTGAAAGCTTACCCCCTTAGTATTTATATGTTCTCGATTTTAATTCGAAGATCTAATTTGCATGCAATGACGACGTCAAAAAATTCTGGCAATAAGCGCAAACCAATCGCGGTATTCCTGGCCCAAACAAATCGTGTATGGGGGAGATACGCTCAAGCATGTCTGGGATAATGTAGATCATTTGGAGCAAAATCCTATCGGTTATTCACTCGCCATCAATTTGAGGTAGATCTCTTCCAAGGCTGATTCGCGCATGGATAAGTCTACCAGCGTCCATCCGTTTGTCGAGACGGTATCCAGCATGCCTGCAATGGCATCCACTTCTGCGGTTCGGAATATATAGTTGCCATTCATAAGCTCATAATCAAGTTTATGGTCTGAATGGAAGATGACCTGATACTCGCGCTTGCCCAACTTGGCGCGGATGGCAGCCATAGTGTCGAAGATCAACATTTTCCCATTCTTGATAATACCGACCCGGTCACAGATCGATTCAACATGAAAGAGATTGTGTGCGCTGAGGATGATGGTTTTGCCCTCGCGTTTTAGGGTCTTGAGATAATTGATGATGAAGAATGAGGTCAGCGGGTCTAAGCCTGAGTTGGGTTCGTCGAGGATTAAAAGGTCGGGATCGTGCAGCAGTGTGCGAGCGATGGCGGTCTTGCGCTTCATACCCTTGGAAAATTCCCCGGTGAGTTTGTTCTTCTCTGGCAGTCCCAGTGAATCGAGCAGTTGGTCAATTCGCTTCAAGGCCTTGTGGCGCGGCATGCGGTAGAGTTGGGAGAAGAACAACAAGTACTGCTTGGGGGTCATGGTTTCGTAAAGAGGACTTTCTTCCAGTAGGAAACCGATCTGTTGTTTGATCTTGAGGCCTTCCTTTTGTATGTCCTGTCCCATCACGCGCACATACCCCGAAGTGGGTTCTAGCAGTCCCGCAATCATTTTAAGGATGGTGGTCTTACCGGCGCCGTTATGACCAATTATGCCAACGATCTCGCCCGCGTCTATCTTTATGTTTAGATTATCGACGACTGTAGTATTATCGTACCGTTTGGTGACATCCACAAATTGGATCATCCTTTGATTTTATCCCAAAAAGCAACCTGGAGAGGCTAAGCAGTTGAATCAGATCCTTGTAATTGCATTGCGCGAAGTGACCCGCCTTCGTAAACGATTTGGCGGTGGCGCGAGTCCGATCACCGTTGTGCTATTGCTGGCTGTGGTTGGCTTTTCGGCATTTTCCCTGCGCGATACGATCTCACTCGGCAGCGGCTTGTACCGGGTCGGCGTTTCAGGGGATGTTCCGACCATTCAAGACAGTCGTTTTTCTATCGTTGCAGTTGATCTGGATAAAGGGTACGCGCTTCTCGAACAACGCGCTATTGATGTTTTTATAGACGGCCCGCGCGTATTTTATCGGGAGGACGACAAATCGCAGTACGCGGTTCGGGCACTTAAACAATATATGGAAATACAGGAACTAGCTCGGATTGGCTCTTCCTTTCCAGAGGAGTCAGCCTTTCCGCTGAAGGTGGAAATCTATTATCTCGGGGCGGGTCAAGCCGCGGGTGAGACGGCTGCGGGGGAAACGCAGCCAGCCACACAACCCGAGGAAGTCATCATCCCCTCCCTAACGCCTCCGCCCGCACCTTTCACTCAAGTGATTGTTGCCTTACTTTATATCCTGCCGATCACCTTCATCAGCATTTTTTTCACCAGCAGTTTTATGGATGAAAAGATTAACCGTCGCCTGGTGATCTTGCTGTCTGCGCCAGTGACGCCTTTCCAGATCATCCTCGGAAAAATGCTGCCGTATGCCATTTTTTCGTTTGTCTGCACCGCCCTGATTGCGGTACTCACTAAGGCCAATGTGTTGCTTGCGCTGGCCATCTTTGGGCCTACCACGCTTTTTATTTTTGCGATTTACTTAATGGTGCCCATGTTTTACCGCACGTTCAAAGACACCACCTTCATTGCCATGTTAGTGACTACACTGACAACCAGCTATCTCGTAATCCCGGCCATGTTCACCAATGTTCACGATCTGGCGTATATATCCCCGCTCACCCTGGCGGTCAAGATGTACCGTGGCGAAACATTCGGATGGCGGGAATATTTGTTTCCATCCCTGCCTATGGCGGCGATTTTTGGGTTTGCTATGTTCGCTGGGACAAGGATGCTCAATGAGGAATTCTTAATGGGCTACAAGCCCATCACGCGAAAGATCGCAGACGCGATCTATTTGATGATGGCACGCAGCAAGCCATATTTAGCTGTCCCGCTCTGGAGCCTGATGGTAATTCCAGGAGTTTACATGACACAGGTGGTCTTACTCGCGTTTGCCACCAACTTGCCGTTTGGAATGATCCTTGGGGTAATGCTGATTGTTTCTGCTTTGGTGGAGGAGCTCGTCAAATCGGTTGGAATTGTGGTGCTGGTAGAGCGGGGTAAAGTTACATCTACCCGCGACATACTAGGGCTGGCGTTTCTCTCGGGCCTGGGATTCCTGATTGGTGAGAAACTGCTGCTGCTGCTTTCAATCAATATAGTCTCACAAGCTTCGGTTTCGATCGCAATCTTCGGCGCGGGCCTGTACCCACTCATCCCGCTATTCGCCCATTTCCTATTTACAGCCATCGTCACCTTATTGAGAACAAAACTAAGATTGCCCTACACGTTGGCGTTGGGGGCCGGGACTTTGGTGCACTTTATTTATAACTGGTATTTGCTAAGAGCAATTCTATGATGATCCCGTTTCTGGCTGTCGTCAAAAAGGAATTGGCATCCGTAATTCGTGACCGCACGATTGTGATCTCTATCCTGATTCAGTTATTCTTCGCTTCGTTTTCATCTGCGCTGTTGTTGGGAATGCTGTCGTTATACGACTCGGATACGATCATGCAGTTTGGTGGGCCGGGCATAAGAGTTGGAATGGTCAGCGCGGCGGCCAATCCGCTTGAAGCATATCTCAGCGAACGTGGTTTAGAGGTAATCGTGTTTGAGACAGTGTTAGATGCAGAAAACGCGTTTTATCAGGGTGGCGTGCATGCATATATTGCGGTCCCCCAAAATGCAAGCGACACAGCAGAAATCAAGTTGTACCTGCCAGACTCGGATGCGGTCAGTTCGTTGATCCGGATGGTAATTCAAGAACCGCTCAAACGATACGAAAATTACTTACGGGCTCAAAATGATATTGAAGTCCGGTACGCAGACCTGAAAGGGAAGCCGACCACATCTTATGAATTCATCTACTCGGTACTCCTGCCTATGTTAATGTTCTTCCCGGCCTTTGTCGCCGGAAGCATGTCGATTGACTCGCTGACGGAGGAGCTCGAAAACAACACCCTACAAACCCTTTTATCTACACCCCTGACAGTCAACGGAATGGTTGCTGCCAAAATCTTTTCTGCGGTCATTCTGTCGATTACCCAATGCGCAGCCTGGCTGATATTATTGCAGCGAAATGGGATTGACCTACAAAACACGGCCTGGATTCTCTTACTGGCATTGATCGTTTCAGGAATCACCTCAACCTCTGGGACATTGGCGGCAGTCCTGCTCAAAGACCGAGAACGCTCACAATTCATTTACTCGCTCATGCTACTGGCCGCGGCTGCCATCAGCACGCTATTAAATGTTTCGCCGATCACAACCCTTTCACGCCTGGCTATTGGGGATTATTACACAAACGGCTGGCATGTAATGGTGTTTGGCGCTTTTCTAGCTGGTCTATATCTGTTGTTATTAAAATTTTCCCGCCGACTGATCGTTTAGCAAATCTGATTCGGCTAAAATCACTCCAATCCCTTAACCATCCTTTCAACACGGTTTTTTAAGGCCGCGGCGTTTCACTGCCAGACGGCGTTTTTCCATCGGAGTTGGAAATGCACCACCCAAAAGGGAAACTCGCTAGGGAATACCGGCCCAGGATTTTCCACCTATTTCAGCGCCCAAATTTGAATTAAGGATTGCTGCAGCGATGAATCCGGCTGAAGTCAGGCGTTGCATAAGGCAAAGAGTAAAGATGATCTTGTGGACTATCTTGACGGCTAAGGCATCTGAAAAAAAGCGCTCACCAATGTTATCGTCAATTTGATTAAATTTACACCGGACAAAGGCACCATTACAATCGATGTTTAATCTGTTGTTGATGAAAAAATTGGACCCGGTGAAGAGCTTCGGGTGAACGATACAGGCATCGGCTTTGAGGAACCAAACCTTGAGAATATTTTTGAG
>JASJYH010000087.1 GCA_030123675.1 Anaerolineae bacterium
ATATCAGGCTAAGCATTGATCATATCTGTTCAATCCCATACCAGGACAACGACCTTGATGTTGCTATCCGCTGGACGCTAACCGGCTCGCATGATAAGGAAGGTATTTATGGCGCACCCTGTCACAAGGATCTGTTGATTCTCGGTTGCACTCATTGGCGTTTAGTTAACGATAAAATTGCTGAAGAATGGACGGTCTTCGATGAACTGGCTGTATTGCGGCAGATATACAGTAATAACATTTGATCATTAGTAACTATTTCCACATAACAATGGAGCACTATAATGAAAAAAATCATTGCTTATACCTTATTTTTTGTGCTGTTCAGTCCTCTAACTATGGCTGACGATCTCAGGACACAAATAGTTGAGCAAAATAAAAAATTTATGCAGGTATTCGGCAATGACGCCAAGGCCCTCGCTGCACTCTATACAGAGAAAGGACAGGTCCTTGCACCGGGTGCTGATGTGATTGAGGGACACGCTGCAATAGCATCATTCTGGCAAGGTGTTTTTACAGCAGGGATAGTCAACATCTTACTTGAAACCATAGAGTTGACATCTCTGGATAATATAGCAATAGAAGTCGGGCGCTTCACATTACTATCCGGAACCGAAGAGCCTGTCGACCGGGGTAAATATATGGTTGTCTGGTCAAAAGATGATGGTTCGTGGAAACTCCATCGTGATATATTTAACAGCAGTGTTGCGCCTGCGGACTGAGGTACCAATGCATAACATTAACCCACAGACTTATTTGTAATTGCCTTGTGTCACTGTGACTCTCCCTTCGATCAAAGTATTGAAGGTTTTTCGTTTTTATTCAATCAATTAATTGAAATTATCCATGCAAACATTCGACTATGTAATCATTGGCGCCGGTTCTGCCGGATGCTGTGTGGCAAACAGATTAAGCATTGATAAAACCAAAAGTGTTTGTTTGATTGAAGCCGGCCCAAAAGATAATGATTTGAGAATCAAAATCCCAATTGGCTTTGTCATGTTGATGAAGCACCCACGCTTTAACTGGTTATACGCTTCAACACCTCAGGCACAACTAAAAAATCAATCAATCCCCATGCCGCGTGGTAAAACGCTTGGTGGATCCAGTTCCATTAATAGCATGGTCTATATTCGTGGCAGGCCCAGTGACTATGATCGCTGGTCGGAATTGGGATGTAGCGGCTGGGACTGGAAATCAGTTCTACCCTATTTCAAGCGATCTGAACAAAACATGCGTCTGGGTTCTGATCCACGGCATGGTGACGATGGGCCTCTGTATGTAGAAGACCCTCCCTCCCCGCATTTTCTCTGTAATGTCTTTATAGAGGCCGGCAAAGAGGCTGGCATTCCATCAAATAACGATTTTAATGGTGAAATTCAGGAAGGTTTAGGCACCTATCAATTGACAATGCATAACGGTAGACGCTGGAGTTCCGCCGATGCGTTTCTGAAACCGGTTATAAAGCGTCCTAATCTAGAGGTTATTACCAATGCTGAGGTTAAGGTTATCAATTTTAATAACAAACGCGCTGAATCTATAACTATAATAAAAGGAAACAAACTGGAAAATATCAATGTAAATAATGAAGTGATTCTATGCGCTGGCGCGATTGGCAGTCCAACAGTATTACTCCAATCGGGTATTGGTCCATCGGCACAACTTCATGATCTAGGAAGTAATATTATTCATGATCTGGCTGGTGTTGGTGAAAATTTGCATGATCACCCTGCTATATCTACATACTTCTCAGCACCTTTTGTTGGGCATGGGATTTCTTTAGGAACATTACCTTCAATTTTATTTTCACCCATAGAGTATCTGTTTAAAAGACGCGGTTTGTTAACGAGTAATACCGTAGAAGCCGGGGGCTTTGTCAGAACCAATAAAAAAATATCGGAACCGGATATCCAGTTTCACTTTATACCCGCCCGCGTCGGGCACCAGGGCAGTTTGATTGTCTGGGGAAGAGGCTATTATTCCGATGTATGCTTACTAAAACCGAAATCCAGAGGGCGACTTTGGCTGGAAAAAATAGACGGTGAATACCAGCCGCAAATCGATCCAAATCTTCTGGCAGATTCAGATGACAAACAAACACTGATTGGTGGTTTTAAAATATTAAGACAAATATTTGCAGCCAGACCATTTAGAAAATTTAATTCATCGGAAATTTGCCCGGGTGATGAAGTAAAAACAGACGCTGACATCGCCGATTATGTTTTATCTCATCTTGGCACGGCTTATCATCCAGTTGGGACGTGCCGCATGGGGCCAGCAGATGATCCTTTAACTGTTGTCACACCTGATTTGAAGGTTAAGGGTTTAGACAATGTACGAGTCGCTGACGCGTCTATTATGCCGGAAATAGTAGCAGGCAATACCAATGCACCTACAATAATGATCGCAGAAAAAGCCAGCGATTTGATACTAGGAGTCTGTCCGGGAATAGAAAGCTAGACATAATGTTCTGCCATGCCCATTACTATTTCAATGGAAATATTTCAAATGCAGTCAAACTTGATTTTTTATTGCTGGTTTTATGATAACCGGGCAGAACTTCCATTGTGCATCACGCCTGTGAACACGCGCGTTTCAGGTGCTTTGTCGGGATGATTCACACGCTCCATTATTATATCTACTGCAGCTTCCGACATTTGTTTCATGGGTTGCCTTATTGTAGTGAGATCACAACCGGCCCAGATTGCCGGTGCGATGCCATCGAATCCTACTACTGATATATCACCCGGGATTTTCAAAGAGAATTCCTTGCGCAGGGTGTCCATACAACCAATCGCCATCACATCATTCGCACAGATAATCGCATCCAGCTTAGCTTTGAATCGATTTGCCAGCTCACGCGCACCGCGCTGACCACTCTCATAGCTATAGTCCCCCTGGAATACAGGGACATTATCAAACCCCAATTCACTCAGGTGATCCCGTGCACCTGCTGTACGTTGAATACTGACCAGAGAATCCTCCGGGCCACTAATTATCCCAAATGACTTGTGTCCCGCATTAATCAACGCATTGACTAATTCTCTTTCACCTGCGTCCTGGTCGCAAAATACAGCGTTTACTGATCGATTCCGGATAGTACTATTGAAAAACACCAGTGGTAGATTTCTTTCTTCAAACCAGTCAACTCGCTCAGGGGAAAGCGTAGTCGCTATAACTACCCCGTCAACCTGATATTGAAATACCAGTTCTATCATTTCATCAATATCACGCTCTCGATGTACCGTGAACAACAAGATATGTTCGCCTCGATTTGAGAAACTTTGGTTAAGTTCAAAAAGTACTTCCGGATGATGCAGGCTGGTAAATTCAGACAGGATCACCCCAACCAGATTTGTACGGCGAGTGATTAAACTACGGGCCATTGCATTTGGCTGATAACCCATTTCCGTCACCGCTTTCATTACCCGGTCCCGCATCTTTTTTGAAACACTGGCGCCGGGTTTAAAACAGCGGGATACGGCGGATTGCGATACGCCGGCATGCTCGGCTACATCATAAGACGTTACCCGTGGCCCTTTTTGTGGAAAAACCTTGTTACCGCGTGATAATTCCAGTGATGGCCTACGTGTTTGGTTCATAATGGCATTTATGCGGCATTTTTAGAAAACCTTCTTACCCGTATATCCGCCTGTTCCTTGTGCCCCATGAATCCTTCCAATTCACATAGTCTGGCGCAATATTCACCGATCATAACCGACGCTTCCTTGGAGATTTTCTGGTAAGTACAAGTTTTGATGAATTTGCCTACCCATAATCCGCCGGTATAGCGGGCTGCCTTCTTCGTCGGCAGGGTATGATTGGTGCCAATGACTTTATCGCCGTAGGAGACATTCGTTTCCTGACCAAGGAATAAAGCGCCGTATGACGTCATATTGTTCAGGAAGTAGTCAGGATCTTTTGTCATAACCTGGACGTGTTCGGAAGCGATATCATCCGCGACTTCAAGCATTTCTTCATAGGAGTCACAGACGATCACCTGTCCATAGTCTTCCCAGGCTTGACCGGCAACATCCGCGGTAGGCAATGTTGTTAACTGACGCGCTATCTCCTGCAAAGTGTCTTTGGCCAGTTGTTCGGAATTCGTCAGCAGTATGGCCGGTGAATTCGGCCCGTGTTCTGCCTGCCCCAGTAAATCAGTCGCGCACAGCTCGCCATCGACTGTTTCATCCGCAATCACTAATGTTTCCGTCGGCCCGGCAAAGAGATCAATACCGACGCGGCCAAACAGCTGGCGCTTGGCCTCAGCGACGAACGCATTTCCTGGTCCTACCAGCATATCCACAGGGGCAATTGATTCGCTACCAATTGCCATTGCGCCAACCGCCTGAACGCCACCAAGGCAATAGATTTCATCAGCGCCGCCCATATCCATCGCCACAACGATGGCCGGGTGTGGCTTACCCTGGTTGGGTGGAGCCGTTGCAATTATACGCTTTACACCTGCAACTTTTGCAGTGACCACGCTCATATGCGCCGAAGCCACCATGGGATATCTACCACCAGGCACATAACATCCGACACTTTTTACCGGGATGTTCTTATGCCCCAATATCACACCGGGTAATGTCTCAACTTCCACATCCCGTAACGCATCACGTTGATGTTGGGCAAAATTTCGAATTTGCGTCTGCGCAAAGCCGATATCTTCCTTAACCTGCTCGGAGACTGCCTGATAGCAGGATTGAATTTCCTCATCAGTCAGTCGAAATGATTCGGGATCCCAATTATCAAATTTCCGCGAATATTCACGTAGCGCTGCATCCCCACGTTGGGTGATAGCGTCCAGAATATCTTCTACGGTCTTCCTTACTTTTGCATCCTGAGTAGCAACTTCTTCTCCGGACTTACCGGTTTTCAAATACTTAATCATTCAAACATCCTCTTCTCACTAGTCATTAAATTTTTAAAAAATCTTTTCAATTGATGTTATACCTCTTGCGATGGAGAGCATCCTAAGCGATATTATACTTCGGATGCAATTTCATTATAAGAAAATAGGTGACAACCCGCTATGAACACTACACAGATACAAGCTGATTTATTAAAAAATAAAGTTGCTCTGGTCACAGGCGCCGGCCGTGGTATCGGCCGGGCCTGCACGGAAGCCCTCGCTGCTGCGGGCGCCAGGGTGATTGCCGTAGACTTGAGCCAGGCTGACTTGGATTCGCTCAAAGAGTGCTGCCCTGCTTTAATCGACACTTGGCAGGAGGACGTTACGGCTGATGCGTTTTATTTGAAGATCGAAGCCTTATCTCGCCTTGATATCCTGATTAATAATGCCGGCATGAACAAACCACAAGCATTTACCGAAGTGGATAATGAAATCTTGTCAGCGATGCTGAAATTGAATGTAGAGGCGGCTTTTCGTACCGCTCAATGCGCCACCAGGGTAATGCTAAGAGAAAACATTGAAGGTTCAATCATCAACATGTCTTCGCAGATGGGACATGTGGGCTCGCCAAGCAGAACTGTCTATTGCATGACCAAACATGCCATAGAAGGACTGACCAAGGCCATGGCTGTTGAACTCGCGCCACATGGCATACGGGTCAATGCGATTGCTCCGACCTTTGTCGAGACACCCATGACCAAGCCCATGTTTGAGGAACCGGTTTTCAGGAAGTTTGTAATGGATCGTATCCCGTTGGGACGCATCGGTCAGGTGGAGGATGTCGCGGAAGCAGTCCTGTTTCTGGCCTCATCCCGGTCAAGCATGATCACCGGTGATAGCTTGAAAGTAGATGGTGGCTGGACGGCACAGTAATGCTTTTAATTAAACAGAATAATTGAATTCGAAGAATAACCTTGATGGATGCAGGGGTTAGGGCGCATGTTTACGACTGACTATCTGGAGCGTCTTAAAGCGGGATTGAAGTCCACACTGGAAAAGTGGAATATGCCGCATTCAACAGAGCTTACCCTCCTGAATGTTTCGGAAAATGCAACATTTCGGGCCTATGACCCCAATAATGGCCGCTGCCTGATCTTAAGGGTGCATCGACCCGGTTACCATACAGCCAACGAAATTCAATCTGAGCTGGCCTGGATATCAGCGTTGCGTGAAGGGGGTAGTGTTGACACTCCCGCTCCAGTGCCTACCACTAGCGGGGAGATCTTAACCACCATCAACGATGGTGATGGGTACCGGCATGTGGTTGCCTTCGAGTTCATGCAGGGCGAACAGCCAAATGTGGGAGATCATTTGGCTGATTGGTTCAAAAAGCTCGGCGTCATCACTGCTCAACTTCATCACCACACAAAAACATGGCGGCGTCCGAATGGGTTTGACCGCAAAACCTGGAATACAGAGACGATGATAGGCGCCAACGGTTATTGGGGGGATTGGCGACAAGCAATTGATCTCAAACAGCAAGGGCAAGAGATTATCGCCAATGCAATCAAGCTAATCGAAAACAGGTTGGCGCTTTATGGTCAAGGGCCGCAGCGCTATGGCTTAGTGCATGCCGATCTACGGCTGGCCAACTTATTAGTTGATAAAGAGCGCCTGGGCATTATCGATTTTGATGATTGTGGATTCTGTTGGTTTGCTTACGACTTTGCTGCGGCCATCAGTTTTCATGAATTAGATCCTAGTATTGCTTTGCTGCAAAAATCCTGGCTAGAAGGGTATCGCAGTGTAGCAAGCTTTATTGAAGAAGATGAGAATGAAATCCCGACATTCATTATACTACGTCGCATTCTACTAACAGCCTGGCTCGCCAGCCATTCTGAAACACCTACAGGACAAGAGCTGGGTCCGACGTATACAGAGGGAACTGTGGTCTTGGCGCAAATGTACTTGGCACAATATGGCTAAAAAACCGCTACCTATTCTAGATCTAAATGCCTTTGCGTTTGATCAAAGTACTGTGCCGGATAAAGCCTTGGCTGAACTCATCAAGCGCCGTTATAAGACGCAGGGTCCAACCTCTATGCTATTTTACCAGGAGCCCCTGCATATTGTGCGAGGACAGGGAACATGGCTATACGATAGTAAGGGAACGAAATATCTGGATGTTTATAACAATGTTCCTTGCCTGGGGCACTGTCATCCCAAAGTAGTCGAAGCCGTCAGCCAACAACTCAGCCAACTCAATGTTCATAGCCGCTATTTGCATGACACTGTCCATATCTATACAGAAAAACTTCTGGCAACACTGCCTGATAATATTGACCGTTTGGTCATGACCTGTACCGGCAGTGAGAGTAACGATCTGGCCCTGCGATTAGCGCGAACCACTACGCAAAAAAAAGGCATTATTGTTTCCGAAGTTGCCTATCACGGCAATACGCAGATGGTGACAGAAGTCTCGCCTTCCTCTTTCAAAACGCAAGCGCCGCCTGAGTATGTTATGACTGTACCGGTAGCGGAGGTGACACATCGAGGTGACGGGGCAGCCGATTGGTTTGCAGATCAAGTGTATAACGCAATTCAAACGCTGGATGACAGAGGCTTTGGTTGCGCTGCATTGCTGGTCGATCCAATCTTTTCCAGTGATGGAATATACAGCGATCCGCCGGGGTTCCTGAACAAGGCTGTCGAGATTGTCCATGAGCATGGCGGACTATTCATCGCCGACGAGGTGCAGTCGGGGTTTGCACGGACGGGAGACTGCATGTGGGGGTTTCAGCGTCACAATGTTGTGCCTGACATTATTACCATGGGTAAGCCAATGGGCAATGGTTACCCCGTGGCTGGGGTTGCTTCACGTTTGGATTTACTTGAAGCACTGTGTCAGGAAGTTGGATATTTTAATACTTTCGGTGGATCTACCACTGCGGCAGCGGCCGGCCTTGCGGTGCTCAATGTGATTGAGGAAGAAGGCATGCTGGAGAATTCCCGTCAAGTGGGGGCTTACTTAAAACTGGGCCTGCATGAACTCCAGGATCAAAATCATTGCATTGCAGAGATCCGGGGGGCAGGTCTGTATATTGGCCTGGAGTTTAGTGAAGATGGCGATGTTAACCGGCCGGATGTTGATAAGGCAACTGCCACACTAAATCTATTGAGGCGTGATCAAGTCCTTGTCGGAACTGTAGGAAAGTACGGGAATGTCCTCAAAATAAGACCGCCGCTATGCTTTACTCGAGATAACGCAGATTTGTTTCTCAATAAGTTGGGTAAAGTGCTCAAAGAATTAAGCTAAACCCTCATCAATATAAAATAACGACTAAAGCTATGTCCTACTTGACTGAATACAACAAATCGATCGCAAGCCCGGAGGTTTTCTGGGCGGAAAAGGCCGAGGCTCTTGAATGGTTTAAGAAGCCGGAACAGATCCTGTCAAAGGATGAAAACGGCGTGGATCGTTGGTTTGCCGATGGCGAGTTAAATACCGCCTATCTGGCACTTGATTACCACGTCAAAAACGGCCGTGCCGGCCAGATCGCACTCTATTACGATTCTCCGGTTACCGCATCCAAACAACAGTACACCTACAAAGAGCTTCTTGATCAGGTAGCCCGCTTTGCCGGCGTGCTAAAACGTCACGGGGTCGGCAAGGGTGACCGCGTTGTGATCTATATGCCCATGGTGCCGGAAGCGGTTGTGGCAATGCTGGCCTGCGCCCGCTTGGGAGCAGTGCATTCAGTGGTATTTGGCGGTTTTGCCGCCCATGAGCTGGCGGTTCGTATCGACGACGCCAAAGCCAAAGTTGTGGTGACAGCTTCCTGCGGCGTTGAGATCCAGAAGATCATCCCTTACAAGCCGCTTTTGGATCAAGCCGTTGAGTTGTCCGCCCACAAGCCGCAAAAATGCATTATTTTCCAACGCCCCCAGGTCACCGCCGAGATGATTTCAGGCCGCGACCTGGACTGGAACGAAGAGATGGCTGCCGCTGAGCCGGCCGACTGTGTTGCGGTAAAGGCAACCGACCCTCTCTATATCCTTTACACCTCTGGAACAACCGGCAGGCCGAAAGGAGTGGTGCGTGACAATGGTGGTCATGCCGTCGCCCTCAAATACAGTATGAAAGCGATCTACGACATGAACCCCGGAGAGGTGTTCTGGGCGGCTTCCGATGTGGGCTGGGTGGTTGGCCATTCCTACATTGTTTACGGCCCATTGTTGGCCGGTCTCTCAACCGTGTTATATGAAGGCAAGCCCGTGAAGACACCGGACGCTGGTGCTTTCTGGCGAGTCGTGCAGGAGTACGGTGTCAAAGCACTGTTTGCTGCGCCGACCGCATTGCGCGCGATCAAGAAGGCGGATCCTGAATCCGAATGTCTCAAGCCCTATGACCTATCCAGTCTAAAAACTATTTATATGGCGGGCGAGCGTCTGGATCCGCCAACCTATCACTGGGTGAGGGATTTGCTGGGCCTGCCAGTAGTCGACCACTGGTGGCAGACTGAAACCGGCTGGGCGATCTGCAGCAATCTCATGGGAATTGAACCCAAGCAAGCCAAAGCGGGATCGGTGACCATGCCGGTTCCCGGTTACAATGTCCGGATACTCGATTCCAAGGGTAACGAGGTCGGTCCGAACGAGCAGGGCGCAGTTGCCATCAAGCTGCCGTTACCACCGAGTTGCTTGCCCACCATCTGGGGTGATTTCGAGCGGTTCCGCAGCGGCTACCTCTCTGCGTTTCCCGGCTATTACGTATCTGGTGACGGTGGTTATAAGGATGAAGATGGCTATGTTTTCATCATGGGGCGGACCGATGATGTTATCAATGTGGCTGGTCACCGTCTATCTACCGGCGAAATGGAAGGAGTAGTTGCCAGCCATGCAGCGGTTGCCGAATGCGCCGTCATTGGCGTGAATGATCCTCTAAAGGGCCAGATGCCGGTAGGCCTGATGCTGCTCAAGGATGGCGTTGAGATTGACGAAGGGCAGTTGCAGGCGGAACTGGTTAGAATGGTTCGTCAAGAAATCGGGGCCATCGCCTGCTTCAAGAAAGCGATTGTGGTCAAGCGGCTCCCTAAAACGCGTTCGGGCAAGATTCTGCGCAAGATTCTGCGCCAGATTGCCGCCGGTGAGCAATACACTATTCCGTCCACTATTGATGACCCCGCCAGCCTGCCGGAGATTTACGACATCATGAGTGATCACGGCTTGATCGCCGAATAATCCCGCTTTTTTCGATGCCTCTGTAGCGGGCCCTTGGGCACGCTTGCGATTATCGAAGCATCTGTGAGCAAGCCTATGTTTAATAATTTTTGATTTAAACCCAGTTCGAATACACGCACTCGGCAACCGCGGAACGTGAGCAACGAGTTATTTACCACTGCATTTTTTGTTTGATAAACGCTGTCAATTTATCAGCATTAAGTTTGTGTTGATGTACTCGTGGATGAGGTTCATAGCCGGTAAAATCGAAAAATAATGTTTCTATCTTCTCAGATGGGTCCTGCTGCTTTATCCGTTCGACTGCTTGACTAATGTAGCCGGGCCAAAGAGAACCTTGGCGGGTTGCGTCCATACTGCCTAATACACAGATAATCAATGCATGCGGATACTGGTTTCTTATTAAGCTGAGAAAATCCATATAAGCTTGAATGCGTGCTTGTTCTGTTGGCATTGGCTGTAGCCGCTTTTCAAGATCAATGAGCCAACTATCGTTTTGCATGAGATTGATCACAACGACATCCGGCGTCCACACAGAGAAATTCCACTCAGTGTCGTTATTACCGACAGCTGAAAGCTGGTTATAAAACTCAGGCATTATGAAATCAATCCAGCTAATCATAATGCCGATGCTGCTCTGAGAGATGCTGTGATGTTCAGCATTGAGATTTCTTGCCACAAAAGAACCATAGGCAAGATAGTTATTTTTGTCGCTAGCTAAGTAGTCAGAAGCATTGTCAGCTGCTTCATTACCCATTCCCGAGGTAACGGAATCGCCATAAAACTCAATCCGTCGCGTGGGACGTTCAGGGGGTTGCAGCAACCTTGCGTCAGCATCAAGCACGAAACCCTTAAATCTAGTGCCGCCTTCTTGGCCCTCTGTTCGTTTAAAAATTTCAACCGTGTGTGGGCCGTTGTGTAAACTTGTCGAGACAACATAGGTCTGCTCGCCTGGTTCGCAATCTATGACGAAGGGATAATCGGTGTTGCCATCAATGATGACATTAAAGTAATTCTCGCCCTTTTGATCATCTAAAATTACGGCCAACGAGCTGCCGGTAAAACGCGCTTTGACACTCGAGGCTGGCCAGGACAAAAATGGCGCGTTGGCATCCGAAAAATCAATTCGCCCTGTGTATTGCAACATTTTGTTGCTTGCAACAATCGTTTTTTCTAACGTGTTCGCAACGCTTGATGTCGCGAATAACCCCAGCTGCAAAAGCGCTAGTAAGCAGATAAATCTTAACCGCATAGTTCAACTCTTCTATTTTTTCTAATTAGTGTCCGTCTATAAACGCTATAATTTTTCTCGCAAAGGCACAAAGACGCCATGCAAGAAATCGTAATATGCTTTTATACCAATATCGTATGACTTTGCGCCTTGGCGAGAATTATTCTTCGGAAATATATGGGGTCAGTTGAGCTATCCCGGGT
>JASJYH010000088.1 GCA_030123675.1 Anaerolineae bacterium
ACTTTAAGCAATTAATATTAAACACCGTCGCCTATTAATGCACCAGACTGTGTGAAACTGGCGTTGCAGTGAACGCCGAGGGCAGTGGCGCGGAATTAGGGATATGAAGTTTCTAGAAAATATTAACTAATAGAAGGTTTGGATTAAGTAAGCTCGTCGCTACTGAGCTTGGGCTGATATACGAATCATTCAAAATAACTAAAGAAAGGAGCAGAACATATAAGACCTGAAAATTTTATGGATAGTGGAATGTGGATATTCCCTATGATAATGATGGTAATAATGTTACTGGTTGTCTTCGGAATTTTCGGGCGACGACGAGGTTTCAGACCGCCGTGGTCGCAAGGTGCTGGCAGGCATCATAGCCGAAAGCCCAGACTCAGAAACGCCTTTGGAGATACTAAAGAAACGATATGCTAAAGGTGAAATCACTAAAGAGGAATTTGATCAGATGAAAAAAGACCTCTAGATTGGCAGCCCGAAGAGGGTTTCCAGCGTAACCGGATAAACAGGAAAAGAGTGCATTGACCTAACAAGAGTGCATTTTATAACCCGCGCTTGCCGTTGACACTATGCGCCAAATCTGGCGTAAGTCTTCCAGCCTTTTCCGATAGTTATCATGATCGTGATAGCGAGACTTGTGACAGGAAAGCTAATAGCTGATAGCTCAAAGCTAAAGGTTAAAGGTAAAAGTTATTCGAATTTCGAGCAGTCGAATATCAAATCAGCAATTCAATCAATAAATCAATAAATCAATTTTGGTACAAGTCAGGTTTAGGCTATACCAATAGTTATTGTTATCGGGACCAGCACCGGGACTGGCGCCAGGGAGAGGCCAGAGCTGTGTTATAAATTACACTTAATAAAAAACATCTACTCAAAACAGTGTCCCAGTCTTTCGGCAATGAAGTCCGTGATTGCATCAGCACACCAGGGACATTGATTCGGGTAAAGTGGGGAAATCGCATCCGCAGGAGATACATATTACTTTCAATTTCGTATCCGGAACATATCTATTTGGTTCCGATTAGCTTGCGAACCAAATGGACCCATGAAACTAATCGCCTAAAAAGTAAACCGTATCCCCAGTGATATTGTTCTGGTTGAGAAATATGTATTTCTTCTTTCAATGCCCGGAACCATAGGATCATTACGATACCAGTAATATTGTGAATCCATATACCTCACCTCAGGGTCCACACCGCTATATCCGGAAAGAGTGAACAGGTTTTGGCCTGTGATAAAGATCTTTGCTTCAGAAATACCAAGCTTTGAAATGTTTGGCAGGCGGTATCCGATGGTAATATTATCCAACTTTAGATAGCTTGCGTTCTCCACTTGAAGACTGCTCCGGACTGCACGTTTTAAGTTAGGATTAAAATTCTCTGTTGTGACCACATTCCAATTTCTCACCGTAGTGGATTCCAGATTCTCGTAAAGTGCCCGGAAATCGCTGTAAAGATCGTGACCGAAAACTCCTCTAAAAAACATATTGATCTCGAAATTTCCTGCACTTATGGAATGTCCCCAACCAAGTGTCCAGCCAGGCAATGCATTCCCGACTACCATTTGATCAGCATCGCAATAACAGAAATTACCATCCCCGTCTAAATCAGCGAATTGCGGAGTACCATCGGGATATATCCCAATATAAACGGATAGCCAAAAATCCCCAAGGGGTTCATCTTCCTTGGTGCGAACAATTCCAAAAGAACTGCTTCCAACTCCAAAGCGACCACGATATAAAACACCATCATCTCCAAATGAATACTCATCGTTTGATAAACTAATGACCTTAGTATTGTATGTTGCGAACATTAAATTGGTGGAGTAATTGAAAGTTGTGGATTTCACCAAATCCCATTTTATAGAGAGTTCTATACCACTGTTTCTAAGTTGTGCCACATTCACATATGTCGTCCAAGACAGATTGGGAGGTACAGGAGTACGCACCGGAAGAATAATATCTTTGGTATTACGCTGATACCAATCAAAAGAGCCATAGATCTTACCATTCATTACCGCGAAATCGAAACCAATATCTACTTCATTGGTTCTTTCGCTACCAAGATCCTGATTCTCATTGTTTATTACTTGATAACTGGGTTCATAACTACCATCCATGTAAGTATATCCACCTTGACCAAATCTTTGAAGCGATAAATAGGAAGATTCGGGAATCCTTCCTGCACTACCAACGCTTATCCTGCCAACTAGATAATCAAAGGCTCCAATGTCCATGAGTTCGTTCAATCGTGCCCCAAAGCTAAGAGCTGGGAATAGCTCCCACTTATTGTTTTGCCCAAGCCTTGAAGAACCCTCATACCTGGCGCTGGCATTAATGAAGAAGTTGTTATTGAAATTCATGTTGAGTATTCCATAAAATGCAACCAGTTTATGCGAACTGGCATTACTGTTCACATAACCCAATCCATTGTTAAAATCCTGGGCTGCGCTCATATTATTGTACAGAAATGCATCGGTCAGGAAATTTCCTCCCTCTATCTCAAACTGCTCGTCCCGGAAATCCTGGTATGAATAACCTCCTGCAAGTGAATAAGCCCATTTTGGAGTTTCGCGCTGAAGATAGATCCTGGTATCGGCAAAATTTGTTGTACCCTTAACTGTGGATCTGGAGGCAAATCCATTATCCTCGTACCCACCTCCAAACTTGAGTGTAGATGGGAAATACTGTCCATTGAGATCATTAATCGTTTGACTTGAAATAGTTAATGATATACCCAGCCCCTTGACAAGACTTCCCAGGTCAAACTCTCCATTTAAGCTTCCTGAAATTGTTGATTCTTTATTGTCATTCACGGCCTGTTTAGCAATAGATACGGGGTTCAAGTAATCATAAATATCCCTTTCAGCATATCCGCCAATATCGGTTAAACCCGCCGTACCATCAAATCGCACAGGCATAGTAGGATTACTACTAACCGCATATGTAAATACATCATTAAATCCCAACTGTTTTTTATCATTGGTTGAGGCCAGCATCACTCCGATTTTAGCCTTGTCCTTTAAAAAGTTCTGGCTAAGGTTAAATCTGGCATTAAGTCGGCTTAAGCCCGTATTTATCGCAATACCCTCGATATCTCTATAGTTTAAAGAAGCGTAATAACTGGTGTGGTTGCTTCCCCCGGAAAGCGATAAGTTGTGAACCAGTGAAACACCCGTACGGGTTACTTCGTCCAGCCAATCCGTATCGTAGCCAAAATCAACGGCACCAAACAATCGGCGATACTCCTCCGCTTTCATAAATGAAAGATTTTGTTGAATCTTATCAAAAGACACGGCGCCTGAATAGCGTGCTTTAAACTTTCCCTCTCCCGTTTTTATTTTAATGAGGATCACTCCATTACCTCCCCTGAGACCATAAATCGAAGAAGCTGCCACATCTTTCAGGACCTCAATAGTTTCTATATCAGCCGGATCAACAGATGACAGAGAGGCTCCCGGGAAACCATCAACTACAATCAACGGCTCCGCAGAACCGCTAATAGTCTGGACACCCCTGAGCCTGGTAACAAATTCTCCATTCGGATCTCCCCCTGGCTTCGCAATTATAAGTCCGGCAACTCTTCCCTGAATAAGCTGCAAAGGGTCATTAATCAATCCACGATTGAAGTTCTTTTCATCAATACTCACAATCGCATTTGAAGAACCTGGGAAATCATCTAAGATTTTTAATTCGGGTTGGAGAGTAAAATCTATGACTGACCTGGATCGAATAGGAATTTCTTCTGTATAGTATCCTGCGGATGAAAATACAAGGACTCCTTCAGCGGATGCCTGGAGAATATATTGGCCGTTACTGTCTGTTATTGTGCCGATGGAGGTACCTTTTTCTAATATACTGACACCAGGCAATGGTTCATCTCCATTACCGGTAATTTTACCTTTGATCGTAATTAATTTTTCATCCTGGGCAAGCACTGATCCTGTGTATATAGATAAAGTGAATACAAGAATGATTAAAAACAAAAACCGGCCTCGATCACTCATTGTTTAGTGGGGGATAAGATTATGGAATTTAGTGTTTTTACAGGTAGAACCCAAGAAATTCCCCAAATCTGGCGTAAGTCTTCCAGCTTTTCCCGATAGTTATCATGATCGTGATAGCGAGACTTGTGACAGGAAAGCTAATAGCTGATAGCTCAAAGCTAAAGGTTAAAGGTAAAAGTTATTCGAATTTCGAGCAGTCGAATATCAAATCAGCAATTCAATCAATAAATCAATAAATCAATTTTGGTACAAGTCAGGTTTAGGCTATATCCAGAGCCAAGACTTACGCCAGTTGAGGTTATAAAACTTCAATGTTTCAACAAATAATTCGGCAATTACAATATATAATGCTGATATTGGAAGTAGAAAATTTGACATGTCGTTTGTCATAAAGTAAATATGCACTGATCTAACTAACGTAACCAACTCATGAACATAGAAGCAAACAAAAATATCAATATTGTGGCCATAATAGGGAGTGTACGACCAGGTAACTATACCTCGAAAGCGCTCAACTTGTGCATAGATGAGCTCAGAAATTATCAGGATATTACAGTACAGGTATTTGACCCTGCTACCATGCACTTATCATTTCCGGGAATGGAGGGCGGTACCCTAGATGCTGAAAAGTTGCAAAAAGCCGTTTCTGAAGCTACAGGAGTCATTCTTTCCACACCTGAATATCATGGAGGTTACAGCAGTGTGATCAAACTGGTTATCGAAAACCTCGAATTCCCATCCGTTTTATCCGGAAAACCTGTGGCGCTACTTGGCGTTGCAGCCGGAAGCATCGGGGCAATCAAATCACTCGAAGGCCTGCGCAGCATTTGCTCGCATGTGGGCGCCATTGTGTTGCCAGGCCCGGTTTCCGTGGCAGGTGTGCAAAAGATATTTGACGAGGAGGGTAATTGCCTTGATGAATCTACTGAAAAACGAATCCGATCCCTCGCAACCCATTTAGTTTCTTACATCAAGGAAAATATATGCCCGAAAGAGGCGCTTGAAACCATGGTACGCGCCGGTACGGTTTGAGTATAAAATATGAAACCCTAACAAAATAAGAGTCAAATGAACAAGCAACAAAAACCAAAACCAAACATTACCCCAACTCCTGACGGGCCTTATCTGGTGAAAGATATCGAGAAATTCGCCAATCAAAAAGGGCCGGTCAAAACCAGGGAGACGATGGCACTCTGTCGCTGCGGCGGATCAGCTAATAAGCCATTCTGCGATGGAACACATGCAAAGATCGGATTCTCATCGGCCAAACTGGAGAGCCGCGTAGAAGACAAGCGGGAAAACTACGAGGGTGATCAGATCACGGTTCACGATAACCGGGGCATTTGTGCGCATGCCGGCCGCTGCACCGATGGTCTTTCCCAGGTTTTTCGATTGAATCAAGAACCATGGATCGACCCGAATGCTTCCAACTCCGAAGAAATAATTGCTGTGATCCGCAAGTGTCCCTCCGGCGCCCTGAGCTATTCAGTCGGTGGCGTTGAACATCGAGACAGGAAAGGCGAGCCCGCCATCTTTGTGTCGCCAAACGGTCCCTATGTGGTATCAGGCGGAGCGGAGCTACTTGAGACGCCACGCGGAGAGGGTTCATCGACAGAACATTTTACACTGTGTCGATGTGGTGGTTCAAAAAATAAACCCTTTTGCGATGGAACCCATTGGCACATTCAATTCGAAGATGACAAGAATTAAAATAAATTTTTAATAAGAGAAACATGCCTATGAATGCTGAATTTCCCACCAGCGATATGGAATTGACTCATATCCTGGTTGTGAGTAATATGGAGAAGTCGCGGCACTTTTATGGGGATGTGCTGGGAGCGAAGGTCGTGAGAGAATATGGTGGAACCTCATGCGTATTGAAGTTTCTGGGCAGCTGGCTGCTGCTGGTTACCGGAGGCACACCGACCGAGGACAAACCAACTGTCACTTTTGCGCCGCCTCCTGCCCCGGAAAAGGTAAGCCATGCCATGACCATTCGTGTACAAAATTGTAAGGCTGCCTACGAAATTCTCAAATCTCGGGGCGCTGAGTTCCTGACACCACCATTCGACTGGGGTGCGGAAATCCGTTGTTTCTTCCACGACCCTGACGGTCACCTGCTCGAAATTAGTCAGGCATTATGAGCGTGCCGGACAGGGACGCTGATAGAATGAATTCTGTGAAAACAACCGGGGTGAATGCGCCTGTTTCGCTGTTTCCCATTCTGCTGGTCAACTTTATCGGCACACTCGGCTACAGCATCATCCTGCCGTTTTTGATAATCATTGTCATACGGTTTGGGGGAGATGAATTAATGTATGGAATTATGGGGGCAACGTATTCATTCTTTCAACTCATAGGCGCACCTCTTTTAGGAAACTGGTCAGACATGTATGGCCGGAAAAAAATTCTACTGTTGAGCCAGGCAGGCACATTTTTAGCATGGATCTTATTTATTGTTGCCCTTCTAATTCCAGACACTGAATTGTTTCAGTTCAGCACGTTGCAGGGTAGTTTGCTGTTGACCTTACCGTTGGTTATTTTATTTTTCGCAAGAGCGTTGGATGGCATTACGGGGGGCAATGTATCGGTAGCCAATGCCTATCTTGCTGATGTAACCGAAGAGAAAGACAGGAAAAGAAATTTCGGAAAAATGGCGGCTGCGGCAAACCTGGGTTTTATCATCGGTCCGGCGATGGCAGGTGTGCTGGGTGCGACCGTTTTAGGAGAACTATTACCTGTAATTGCCGCCATGTTGATTTCCCTGACCGCCATTTTTGTTATCGCATTTATCATGCCTGAATCAAACCCCTGCAGACTGTCCGAACTTGTTGATGATAAAAGAATAAATAAAATTTTTGGACAGGAACTAAAGGATTGCTATCACCTGACAGGAGCGGAAAAAATTGGCTTTAAAGATGTACTCCGGCTGAGGAACATCCCTTTTATGCTGCTTCTTTACTTTTTGATCTTTCTGGCATTCAATTTCTTTTATGTGGCTTTTCCCGTACATGCGGTGCAGAGTCTCAACTGGAGCCTTCTGAAACTCGGGGTTTTCTTTTCACTGATCGGATTTATCCTGGTTTTGGTTCAAGGTCCGGTACTAAGTAAAATCTCCGATAAATTTACAGATGGTATGCTTTCAATTACCGGGAGTTTATTATTGGCAATGAGTTTTTTTCTATTTTCAAGCAATAATGAACTATTCATATTCATCGGTGTGCTATTGTTTTCAGGCGGCAATGGCATCATGTGGCCATCTTTTCTGTCGTATCTTTCCAAAGTTGCAGGGCAAAAATATCAGGGAGCGGTTCAGGGCTATGCAAGCAGCGCAGGAAGCCTGGCCAGCATTATCGGATTGATTGCTGGAGGATTTATATACGGCTTGTTGGGGGTAAAAACATTTCTGATACCCGGGCTTTTATTTCTGCTTATTTTTGGCCTGTTAATTCTTTTTTTTGTGATTAAAAAAAGTTATTTGTCTAAAATAAATGGTTAAAAACACTTTTTGTTTTCCGGATAATATGATGTATATTGATAACTATGCTAACATTGTCAGCTGAATATATGTTAGACGGCAAACCAGGGTGATTCACAATTGAGATAGCAGTATCACTTTCGCCCTTCCAGACATGGATATTATGCGTGGGACGTTGAACGTCTGGTAGAGTTAACGAAGAATTTTAAACGCCAACGAGTGAAGCTCGATTCTATACATGAAATCGATGAGAATTTATGGTTTGGTGACAAAAACGATAATCCAACCTGCCGAGCGATCGTGGAGCATATGCGATTGATCGAAAAGGCGGATATGAGCTTCCCAATCATCCTGTCATCGGATGGCCGCGTAATGGATGGCATGCATCGGGTTGCAAAAGCCGTGTTAAAAGGGTACGAGACAATTGAGGTAGTGAAATTCAGCCAGGATCCTGAGCCGGATTACAAGGATGTTCATCCAAATGATCTGCCATACTAAAATATCACCAAATGAATCGCTCGTTGAGACGCTTTGCGCGACGCTGCTTGCGCCCCACAGCGCTACCGTTAACCAGTATTACTTGACATAGATATGGAACAGAAAATTTTAATCCTGGGAGGATATGGTAATGCCGGTTTTCTAATTGGCAGACTATTGTTGCAGGAAAGTAATGTTCAACTTGTTATTTCCGGCCGGAATTTGAGCCGGGCAAAGAAAGCAGCAGATGAGTTAAATCGCGCATTCAATACCAATCGTGTTTCAGGCAAACGAGTTGATGCGTATGTTTTAACCGCTGTTCCCGTTGTTGCCTGTTTGCTGCAATATCTAAACGGGAATATTCGACGTGCCGGATTGTGGTTTCAAGCTAATTTGGTTGAACCAAAACAATTTTTCGATGATATAGAAAGACTTGGGGTTGGAATTAACGTTCAATTCAAATAGTTCACCATAGATTACATTATCATATGTATTGATGATCAACAATTTTTTGCAGCCGATTGGCGAGCTCAGAGCACTTGTAAAAGTACGTAATATTCATTGTGTTGGGAGTAGTTTATCAAGTTTGGTGGTGCATGCCGTCAACGGGTGAAACGCTACTTTGCGCATAAATCACGGTTTCCTGTCTTTCAATTTTAAGTCCTTCAATCTCTTTCGCACTCATGTCTTTTTGATGTCTTTATTGTAGAAGATAATAAACCAGAATATCCAACCGGCATAAGTCTTTTCTGTACTATAGCTGAAATGATTTGTAAGAATCACTTCCCTGACATGGTCTGAAAACCTCGATACTTTCATTTTTGGATAATTAATTACGCATATTCCCATAAATTTGACATATTATGCTGCATTTTGATACAATCTGCGAATATATTTCATGTTATAATGCAAACGTGAATTTTTATTGGATTATCCGGATAATACGCTAATATTTGCATTTAATGCTGCTATTGGCAGTAGAATAATATGTTATACTCGCTAGTGAAACAGAAAAGGCTTGAACAATCTCTGCCTATTAGAGGGCTCCACAATGGCCCGTTATATTGGTATTGCAGAAGAAGGGTGGGGTTGAACGGGGACGGGACTTTTTCCATAAAACACCATTATATTTATATTGCAGAAAAGAGAGATATGGATATTCTTCAAGAATATCCGATCAGGCCTGATATGGCAGGTGTTTTTGTAGCTTAATAACTAGTGATGAATGCATTCTAACACAAACAGAATGTGGGTCTAGTCATGACAGACAATATGAACAAGAAAAGCGTAGCAAGGCTATTGCCGGTTTTTCTGGTAATGGGTTCGGTCGGCATAGCCACCTCTTTAACTGATTATTTTCTTATTAATTTTTACGCCTACGAGCATTACGATATCTTCCCTTCAGCCTTTCTACTTTTTGCTGCCATTGGCTTCTGGGCTACCAAAGTCAGTTCTCTAAGCAATGGGGTTCTTGCAGGAGGGCTCATGGGTATAGTCATGACGGGTACCCGTGGGTTCTTAATGCCATTGCTCGGTATGCCGCTGCCTGAAGTGGACGCGGGCAAGACCCTGTTTTTCATCATCATTGCAGCCATTTTTGGATTGTTTCTGGGGCTGGTAGGAGGGCTCCCCATCTGGGTTAAACGCACCATGCGATGGCGATGGCACCATGCAACCCTTCTCACTCTGCTGGTCTATGGTGCCCTTGCTATGGGGCTTAGATCTATTTATGATCCACCCTCTAAGGTCGTGTTCCCTATGGAAGAAACGACCCTGAACGGGAAAGTGATGGATGCTTTGAAGGTATTCGAAATCGAAGCCCCCGATGACTCTGATCTGGCCCAATATCGCAAGGTTTTGGTGGTCGGAGATCAGGTCTACGGGTTCATCGAGAATCCCATCAACATCCGAATACTAAGGACCGTCGCGAATGATGATGCAGTGCGTATCAAAGCCCATGTTATCAAGCAAGGGAGGCTGATCCACATTATTTCTCTTACACCAATTGATCGGGCAGAGGTTAGGCTCGATTCCATTCGGAACCAATCTCCCCGTGCGGTGGACATCACCGGCACCAACCTTTGCTCATGTGGATTAAAGCTGGGCGCACTAAAGTCTAACTGCAGCCTCGGCCACAGGCATCGGTTGGTCACATCAGACAAGCTGTATAGTTACTTGCTCGATGAGAAGGGCCGAGCACTATTCACAAGTGAAGGAAGCCAGCACAACTATCATTTTGCCAATGTACGTGTTAGTGGCAAGCTCTATGGGGATTTCTTCCTTAAGGTTAACAGCATGGTAAGAGTCGATTAAGATTACCTCTCTTATTGCTCTTATTTTCAATTGCCGTGATGAACATTCACCTAACCTTCTGTTGGAGACGGACGCGGACAGCGCGGGGCAATTTCAACGTTTGTACCTCGCATAACCTTCTGTGGTAGTTCAACGTCACTACCTCCGAGTCCGCCTCTGTATTTCGGCCAGGCACGCCTCGGTCCCTCTTTCCCGTGCTCCCGCCGTTTGGCACTTTCGAGCTGGCTGCGGACGGACGGCGCTTTGCGGTGATCAGAGCGCAGGAGGCGGAGGCGGGAGAGACGCCGACCATCACCGTGATGGAGAACTGGTTGGCGGAGTTTAAGGATAAATGAATTAAGTATCATAAAAGCGAGTATAACCAGTCGCCCAACCGGACCCCGCCAGCGATGGTTTTTTCACGGTTTTGCCTCTATCGGAGACACCGATTGCTGCTTCTGTCAGCGTTCGTCCCCTGGCTGGGGCCGGTTAGCTCAAACGTTATCTCCTTTATCTCCGTGAACAATAATTTTATTGAGTTTAAAGTCTATGTATTTTATGCGTATTTGAAACATTCAGTCTGACGCAATCCACTACCATATAACAGTGCAGCCATAAGTATTCTCTAGTCTATAGCTGAAATGATATGTACGAATCACTTCCCTGCCATGGTCTGAAAACCTCGATACGTTCATTTTTGGATAATTAATTACGCATATTCCCATAAAT
>JASJYH010000089.1 GCA_030123675.1 Anaerolineae bacterium
GTGCGTCAGCACCATATTTGTGCGTCCACCAAGATCTTCTAATTTAATGGTGACTTCCGTCGTGGTGGGGGAACCTTCGGGCATGCCCATATCAGAAGTCGACATCACATTGCCGTTTTCATCAGACATGCTTTCAGTGTAGACTAGGCGTTCGATCGGTGAAACTTCAACGTGTTTACCTGTGGTCCACATTTCCATGCTGCTGCCATCCGGCTTTTGCATCGCCATGCAAACCAGGCGTTTACCACCTACACGCACATCCAATTCGGCGACGGTTACGGTAAAGCCATTTGGTCCGTACCACTTTTTGAAATGTTCAGGTTGGGTCCACATTTTCCAGATAAAGTCAGCAGGTGCATTGAAAGTACGCTCAATTACCAGTGCGTCTTTAGAATCCGTGTTATTAGTTATTATTTTTCTCCTTTTTATTAAGTTGATTAATATAGTCTTCCATGCGATCAAAGCGTGCCTCCCAGATATGGCGATACTGCTCTGTCCAACTGGAAATTTCTATTAAGGGCGTTACGTCGATGTTGCAGGGACGATATTGGGCTTTTTGCCCTTGTGTGATTAAGCCTGCATGCTCCAAAACACTGATGTGCTTAGATATGGCGGGCAAACTCATATTAAACGGCTCTGCGAGTTCGGTAACCGTTGCTTCACCCTCTGCTAAGCGTGCCAAAATCGCCCGCCGCGTCAAGTTCGCCAAGGCCGCAAAGGTCTGGCTAAGTCTGTCGTCATCAATCCTCATGATTATGAAATTTCCTTATTTAACCTTCTGGTTAATTAACCTTTTGGTATAATACGGTGGTTTCTTCTATTTGTCAAGCTACTTCCTCCCTACCGATACATTGTGATAGCGGTATCCTAATCCAGTTGAATGCAGCGCTTATTAACTGCCTTCCTAAGATTTAGAGTGATTTCTGATAATCAGCGCTCCGGCACGCGTTCACCCATCGTCTCCGGCAGTGACATAATAGTTGCGGATACATGCTCGGGTTATAAAACTTTTGACAGGGCGGTGTATTTCAGGCCGAACGCTTCTGCCACGGCCGGGTAGGTGATGCGCCCGTTAAACACATTGACACCCATGCCCAGACCCGCATCTGACTCAACGGCCGCTTTCAGACCCTGATTTGCAAGCCTCAAGCCATACGGCAAGGTGGCATTGGAGAGCGCATAGGTCGAAGTGCGTGGCACTGCCCCAGGCATGTTGGTGACCCCATAGTGAATGACGCCCTCAATCTCGTATGTTGGATCACTATGCGAAGTGGGTTTGATCGTTTCAATGCAACCCCCCTGATCAACAGCCACATCTACGATTACCGCGCCAGGCTTCATGGTACGTACCATCTCTTGGGTGACAAGACGTGGGGCGCGCGCACCTCGCACAAGAACCGCACCGATGACAACATCGGATACACGCACTGCATCTGCAATATTGCGCGGATTGGAACTGAGCGTGTTGAAATTGCCATGCAACACCTGGTCCAGAAACCGTAAGCGATCGGCGTCAATATCCAGGATGACGGTCTGGGCACCCATCCCAAGTGCTATCTGTGCTGCATTAATTCCGACCACACCTCCCCCTATGATGGTTAAAGTCGAACGGCGCACACCTGCTACACCGCCCAGTAATTTTCCACGGCCTCCCTTGGCTTTTTGCAGATAGTTGGCAGCCACTTGGACAGACATGCGTCCAGCGACTTCGCTCATCGGCGTGAGCAATGGGAGTGCGCCCCGTTTGGACTCAACCGTTTCGTATGCCACCGCAGAAACACGGCGCTCCATTAGGGCGTGCGTGAGTTCTTCTTCCGCAGCCAAATGCAGATATGTGAAGAGTAATTGCTCAGAACGCATCAGATCAAATTCTTCCGGGCGGGGCTCCTTCACCTTCATGATCATTTCAGCCCGTTCCCATACTTCGGCTGCGCTAGGGACGACTTCTGCTCCGGCAGCAGTATATTCGGCATCGGCAAACCCGCTACCTTCGCCTGCGCTGACCTGGACTGATACCTGATGACCCGCCATGATGAATGCTTCGGCGCCACCAGGGGTGAGTGCCACACGGTACTCGTTATCTTTGATTTCTTTTGGTATGCCAATAATCATGCTGTGCGATCTCCAATCTGAGATTTGTGAAGAGATAGGGTGATCTAAATCGGGCTGGGGCGCTTATGTAGATGTTGC
Organism: Anaerolineae bacterium; assembly: GCA_030123675.1. Taxonomy (GTDB): domain Bacteria; phylum Chloroflexota; class Anaerolineae; order Anaerolineales; family Villigracilaceae; genus JAABUE01. The sequence goes on from JASJYH010000089.1 coordinate 2,191, forward strand.
TTATATTATAAATGTTCATGCGGATAATGACCTCATTTCAGCGCTTCGATCGGGCAGCACTTACCCACCGCAGGCCCCTGGGCGGGAGCAGTATCTATTAAGGGAAGCCTCGGCGCACTTTTCCCGGTTTGCTCACAGGTGAGCTATGACCCCAGATGATTGGCTATGCGAATGTTTTTATGGGATCTAGGGTTTCTGTTTGATAGCCAAGTTTTCCTTTGGTTAGGGCCAAAAGGACGATCACACTTAGCCATAATACGGATACGGTCATTCGATACGTTCCAAATGCAGGGTCAGATAACCCCGATTGGTTGAGCAGGGCTGTTTAGACAGGTATTATGGCCTCATCTGGTCGGAGGGTAGCAGTTGTAAGGTCGCGTTGAAAGAGGCGTAGAACAATATCGAGATAAACACACTGCCTTGTGAACGATTATAGACCCAGGTTATCCAGCTGGTAAACGGCAAGACAAACAGTACAAAGAGCAACGGTGGGGCATTATGAGTGCCGAGTACCGAGCCAGTCACCTGGAAAATCCCTTATTGCCCAAACCAAGCCGAGGATTAAACTTGCGATCAGGGCCCCATATTTTGCTTGGAGCCGCGGCAGGGCGTAGCCACGACAGCCTCGCCTCCTCTCCAAGGCCGGCATTCAGGATATTTGGAAGTAGCGCTTCCAATATTACACCTATTAAGACAACTACACCAGGCACAATTATCGCGGGTCGTAAGCCACCGGTTAGATCATATGCGCCGATGGGCCAGCAATTCGAAGGTGAATGAGCCTAAGACCACGATCAGATACCAGCGGATACCAATCCGCCAATGCACTAGTATCTGTAAAAGATTCTTGAGGCCAGCGCCGCTGTCAATCAATCCAGTCAGAATAATGGCAGCCAGCATGGGTCCATATACCGCGATTATGATGATCGGTGATTCTGGGCTGTCAGCTAGAATACCAATTCCGATGAAAATACCCCAACTGATCACAAAGGTCAAAATGAAGAATGCAATTAATTGATTTCGTCGTACAAAATCTAGTATGAGGTTGCTCCTTATTTAGAAGACAAAAGGAATCAGGCGGTAGGTCTTTGCAATATATGCTGAATAATCTTGGATTGCGAGTTTAAGCAACTGCTCCTCATAGCGCAATTTGAATACTAGAACGGTGATTAAGAGCAGCCACAGGGCAGCCCTGAAGAGAGAGAATGTTTCCAAAACCAATGGTAGTGTGACCAACAGCAAAGCCGCATACATCGGGCGCCGAATGAACGCATAAGGCCCAGTCTGCACCAATCGGGCTTCTGGTTTTACATCCGGAGTAATATTGAAATTTCCTATTTTTATCGTAATGACAGCCCAAATGCCCAGCAGTAATCCTGCGGTTTCCAGTGCTAGAAACCACGGATTTACAGCCAAAACCGGGCCGGTGAGCGCAATCAAGCCCAAAATTCCAAATTGTAAAATTACAAATAAGATTGATTTTCTCATATGTACCTTCAACCTAAAAGGCTTATATTCGAAATGGCTATGCGAATTTAATATTATTGTGGATAACCCAATTCCCATTTTCTGATCCTTTCCTGTCCCGCCCGACCACTATGACGGTATCTTTCGTAAATGTACCACAACTATTTTGAGGCGCATGGGGATGGGCATTAAGGTCGAGCACTTCGGATGGTGAAAGTGGGCATAAGCTGGGCCCCTCCAACCGCGCAAAAAGAATAAATATCCAAATCACATCCTATCCGATCAAGCTCAAAACTCCATAAGCGCAGAATTTTTGGAGGGTAGCTTATCGGAAATTTGACTAATACCATAATTAATAGTATTATCGTTATTTCCTGCACACGTGTACATTTTAAAGGGAATCTTGGTTGAGAGTAACAATAAAGAATATAGCCGAAAAAGCTGGGGTGTCGCATGCTACTGTTTCTCGCGCTGTGCGTGATCTCCCTTCGGTTACTTTTAAGACAACTAAGCGCATCAAAGATATCGCGGCTGATTTAGGCTACGTTCCGAGCGCTCATGCTCGTAGTCTCAAGAGCGGCCGATCAAAGGCTTTAGGGGTAATAGTTAGCCGGATAGACGACCCTTATTTTAGTGAGCTATTACAGGGAGTAGAGGATATCTTACAACAAGAGGGGTACGCTTACTTTATTGCATCCTCAAACCGAGATTTCAGGAGAGAGAAGGCAATCGTCCAAACGATGAGCGAGCAAAGGGTTGAGGGGATTATCATCTGCTCAACACCTGTTAGTAAAGAACACCATAGACAGCTTAAAAAAATTGACATTCCACTTGTATTGGTTAACAACCAGGCTGCAGAAGAAAGCGAATATTCTTTATATCATGATGACCAATACGGGAACCTCCAACTGACGCGTCATCTGATTGAGTTGGGTCACACGCGGATTGGGTACCTTGGCAATTTGTTGGCTGGTCGAACGACAGAGGATAGGCTAGCAGGGTTTAAAGAAGGGATGAAATTAGCGGGGTTGTCCATATTGGATGAATATATATTTCAGGGGCCCGATGGCCGTCCGGAGGGAGGCTTTTCAGGCGGTGAATATTATCTTCACTTACCAAACCCACCAACCGCAATTATTTGTTTTAATGACATGATGGCGATTGGGTTGATGAAAGCTTTATTAAAAGCTGGCCATAATGTCCCCAGCGATTATTCCGTCATTGGTTTTGACAACATTTCAATTTCCGCCTTTACGAATCCTTCCCTTACCACTTTCGATCAACCAAAATATCAACTGGGTCAAAAAGCAGCTCAGATGATGTTAACCATCATAAATCCATTGGAAGACGAGAGAAACCCTCATTCAACTGTTATCACTACCCGTGGCAGAATTCTCGTGCGTAGCTCTACAGGACCTGCTCCAGATTAATAAATCTTATGGCCACGCAGCAGTCTCCCCTATTGATCCATCCACGTTCCAACTCAGAAGAATACATGCGCGTGACCCCGGAACAAGCCCGGTGGAAATTGCTCCACTTTGCCGCTCGACACATAAAACGAAAGCAACCATGGGTCCACTTTACAGGTAAATCTGAATACACATTGGTAATTTTGGGAGGAGTGTGCTCGGTTCATTCCTCTCGCGGTACGTGGGAAAACGTTGGCCGTCGCCCAAATGTTTTTCAAGGCATGCCTTATGCGCTTTATCTTCCCAGGCAAACTGAGTTTACATTGACAGCCCAGAGTGAAGTCCTTGAAGTCGCTTACGGCTGGTGTGCGACAGATGAGGACCACCCGCCTAAATTGGTCACTCCAAATCAGGTTTCCGTGGAAATCCGCGGCGGCGGCAACGCTACTCGGCAAATCAATAACATCATCCCGCCTGGTTTCGATTGTGACCGACTGGTGGTTGTTGAGGTTTACACCCCATCAGGAAACTGGAGTTCATATCCCCCACATAAGCATGATGTACACAGAGTAGATGGGAATGGCAATCTTATCGAAGCCGATTTGGAAGAAATCTACTTTTACAAAATGGAGCGACCAGAGGGATATGCGATACAAAGAGTCTATACCGATGATCGGCATCTTAACGAAGTAATAATGGCTCAAAACGACAATTTGGTATTAGTGCCAGAAGGATATCACCCGGTTGTTTCGGCGCACGGTTACAACTCCTATTACCTTAACTTTCTTGCTGGGTCAGCCCAATCACTGGCAAATACCGACGACCCCGATTATATGTGGATCAAAGATACGTGGGTAGAAAAAGATCCTAGGTTGCCGATGGTGACACTCCAGATGGAGGAGAGATGAACCATATCCAATGACCAAACGCTCCTTCACTTACGATCTCATTGCAATGGGCCGCTCCTCAATCGACCTTTACTCCAAGAATGTTGGTGCGCCTTTTATTGAAATAAAAAGCTTCGCGTCTTATGTGGGCGGTTCACCAACAAACATCGCGGTGGGAGCGCGCCGCTTAGGGCTACGGACTGCCCTACTCACAGCCGTGGGGGAAGATCCGGTAGGAGATTTCATTCTTAACTTTTTGGAAAACGAAGGCGTAGATACTAAGTTTGTTCCCCGAAAACCAGCCAGCCGTAGTAGCGCTGTAATATTGGGAATTGAACCCCCAGACAAGTTCCCATTGGTATTCTACCGCGATAATGCGGCCGATACCCAGTTGACAATTGACGATGTGCTGGAATTGCCTCTTGCAAAGAGTCGCGCATTGGAGATTTCTGGAACAGGTTTGAGCAAAGATCCGGCCCGCAGTGCAACTCTCTTTGCTGCCGAGCAGGCCCATGAGGCTGACACAGTCGTATTTCTTGACATTGACTTTCGCGCTGACCAATGGCACGATCCACTTGCATTTGGAGTGGCAATTCGGTCTATCCTACCGCTTGTTCACATTGCAATTGGAACGGAAGAAGAGATTAAGGCTGCCATGCTAACTCAGGCTAGTCAACTTTCTATTGAACATTCACAAATATCTGCACCAGAAGTAAGCGGTGATCTTGATTTTGCAATAAAAAGGTTGATTGGGTACGGGCTTGAAGCTTTAGTTGTCAAACGCGGAGACAAAGGCGTTTCAATCTTTCTCAATCAAGGAAAGGTGATTGATGTACCTGGTTTCCAAGTGGAGATATACAATGTTTTAGGAGCAGGCGATGCATTTGCCAGCGGATTTATTTACGGTTATCTGAAAGGCTGGGATTGGTACAAAGCCGCACGCATGGGGAATGCCTGTGGCGCTATTTTGGTCACAAAACCAGGAGTGGCAAATTTCATGCCCCTGGAAAAAGAGGCGCTTCAATTCATCGATGAAAGGGCAGGATTTTAAGAATGCATACCAAACAGCTCACTATGGCCCAGGCTTTGATCGAGTTTCTTAAAAACCAGTACGTGGAGCGCGATGGTCAGCAACATAAATTTTTCGCCGGATGTTTTGGTATTTTTGGTCACGGAAACGTAGCGGGGATTGGGCAAGCCTTGCAGGAAAATCCCGATTTTCGATATTACCTATCGCGCAACGAACAAGGCATGGTACATACTGCGGCTGCCTTCGCCAAAATGAGCAACCGCCTACGCGCTTTCGCCTGCACTACCTCGGTTGGACCCGGCGCGACGAATATGGTCACAGCAGCTGCAGGGGCGACGATTAATCGCTTGCCAGTCTTGTTGCTGGCAGGAGATGTTTTTGCTCGCCGTAATGTGGCGCCCGTGCTGCAGCAATTGGAGCTGCCCTCCTCCCCAGATATATCCGTTAATGATTGCTTTAAACCTATTTCGCGCTACTGGGATCGAATTAACCGCCCTGAACAAATCATTACCGCACTGCCGGAAGCAATGCGGATTTTGACTTCGCAGGCAGAAACCGGCACAGTCACACTTTCGCTACCGCAGGACGTTCAAGTGGAAACTTTCGATTACCCTGCAGCCTTATTTGACAAACGCGTGTGGATTGTTCCTCGTCCAAAACCGGATGCTGAGATTCTGCGCCAGGCAGTTGATTGGATCCGGACCAGCCAGGCGCCTCTGATAATTGCTGGGGGAGGAATAATCTACAGCGAGGCAACAGATATTCTTACTCAGTTTGTCGAACGGGTTGGCATCCCAGTTGTTGAAACGCAAGCGGGGAAGGGTGCATTAAACTATGATCATCTTCAATCATTAGGCGCGATTGGGGTTACCGGGACTCCTGGCGCAAACACGATTGCACGCGAAGCAGATCTGATCATCGGGATTGGTACGCGTTACAGCGATTTCACCACGGCCTCCAAAACAGCGTTTCAGAATCCAGATGTACGCTTCATAAACATCAATATTTCGGATTCTGATGCCTACAAGCATGCAGCTTTACCGATAATCGCAGATGCGCGGGCAACCCTCGAAGAACTTAACAAAGCTTTAGATAGTTTCAAAGTTAATGAAAATTACCGTAAACGTAACGAATCATTCAATAAAGAATGGGATACAGAAGTAAGCCGCATTTACAACCTAAGCCACGGTCCTCCCATTAGCCAGGGCGAGGTAATTGGCGCAGTAAATGATGCGACAAATCCCCAAGATGTGATAGTTGGAGCGGCTGGGAGCTTGCCAGGCGATTTACACAAACTTTGGCGCACGCGGGATCCAAAAGGCTACAACATGGAATACGGGTATTCATGTATGGGATATGAGATTGCAGGTGGTTTGGGAGTCAAAATGGCTGATCCTGACCGTGAAGTTTATGTAATGATAGGGGATGGGTCTTATCTAATGATGGCACAAGAGATTGTGACATCATTACAAGAAAATTTCAAGTTGAATATTATTTTAGTTAACAACCATGGTTTTTCAAGTATTGGAGGCCTGTCAGAATCAATTGGGAGTGCTGGATTTGGGACTCGATATCTTTACCGCAATGAGAAAACAGGCAATCTTGACGGAGAGCGTTTGCCAATCGATTTTTCTGCTAATGCTAGCAGCCTGGGCGCACATACGATAAATGCATCTGATCTCCCCAGCCTGAAAGCAGCCCTCGATGAAACAAAAAAACAGACCAAAACGACAGTAATTGTCATCGAAACTGATCGCGAGCAACGTGTGCCGGGATATGAGTCATGGTGGGATGTGCCGATTGCAAAGGTATCAACACAAGAAACAGTCCTTGAAGCATCTAAAAAATATGAGATCAACAGAAAGAAAGAACGATATCACTTATGAGCAATAGGCAGGAATTAATGGCTTGCCTGCTTCGAATACAAATATGGCCAGCTTGTTCACAAGCGGTGGAGCAGCCGCGCAGTGGAGTTTTCAAGCAATATAATCAATACGTGTTGGCCGAAAATTCGGTCGCGGAAGTTATGATGAGATTAGTACACTATGAAGAATCAAGAGAATAGGTGTTTGCTAGTATGATAAAAATTGCAAATGCACCAGTTTCTTGGGGTGTTCTCGAATTCGATCTCGATGGAGAGAACGCCAGTTACAGCCAGGTATTACAGGAAATGCAGGAGACGGGCTATGATGGCACCGAATTGGGTGACTGGGGTTTTCTACCTACTAAGGCTGAGCATTTGAAAATGGAACTACTTGAACACCAATTGACTCTTTTGGCCGGATTTGTGCCGGTGGCTCTGTCTGACCCCAGCGCGCACGCTCGGGGGGAAGCCGCCGCAATACGCACCGCTCGCCTCTTAGAAGATGTAGCTGGGAAAACTGCGTTTATTGTGCTTTCTGATGATAATGGCCAAGATTCTAACCGCACCCTGAATGCTGGCCGCATCCAGCCGAAACACGGTCTGAAAGATGTCCAATGGAAAGTATTCATTGAAGGTACTCAGCGCATTGCTCAAGCTGTTGCCGAACAAACTGGTCTCCAAACAGTATTTCATCACCATTGTGGTGGGTTTGTGGAAACGCCTGAAGAAGTACACCAACTAATGAGCCTGACAAATCCGGATTTGATTGGATTATGTCTTGATACGGGCCATTACCAATTTGGAGGTGGAGACTCTCTGGTAGCAGTCAAACAATTTTCTGATCGCATTCGTCATGTTCACTTTAAGGATTTCAATCCTGATGTAGCCGCTCGCTCCCGTGCAGAGGGTTGGGACTATTTCGAGTCCGTTCGCCAAGGAGTTTTCTGCGAATTAGGTCAGGGTGAGGTAGATTTTCCGGCCATTGAGCATGAGTTGAAAATAAATGGCTATGACGGCTGGATTGTGGTCGAACAAGACGTACTACCTGGTATGGGTACACCAAGAGAGAGTGCTCAAAATAACCGAGATTACCTCCTGAGCATTGGGATTTAGATTTATATGGCTACTATTCATAAGACAAATATAGCCGTAATCGGGGCCGGACGAATTGGTAACCTTCACAGTAAGCATCTGTCATCCTCGATCTCGGCAGCTGAGCTGACCGCGATTGCTGATATTGATCTCCAGGCAGCTCAGAAAACCGCGGCACAATTTAATATACCCACAGCTGTGTCGGACTACCGCGAGTTACTTGACGACCCCGATATTGAAGCCATAGCGATTTGCTCGCCAACGCATACACACACCCAAATCATCCAAGAGGCAGCTGTGGCTGGAAAACAAATATTTTGCGAAAAGCCGATCGGTCACGATTTGAGTAAGGTCGACCAGGCTCTGAAAGCAGTTGAAAAAGAAGGAGTCAAACTAATGATTGGGTTCAATCGACGATTTGATCCCAATTTCCGCAAAGTACACGAGATGATTATCGAAGGCAAAATAGGGGTGCCGCATATATTACATATCATCAGTCGAGATCCCGCTCCACCACCGATGGAATATCTCCAGGTTTCGGGTGGGATTTTCTTCGATATGACCATTCACGACTTTGACATGGCTCGCTATTTGATAGCAAGCGAGGTGAGTGAAATTTTTGTCGTTGGCACTGTAAGAGTAGACCCTAAAATTGGCGAATTTGGTGATCTAGATACTGTTATAATCACTTTACGGTTCGCGAATGGTGCGATTGGCACTATTGATAATAGTCGAAAGGCTATTTATGGTTATGATCAGCGAGTGGAAGTGTTTGGTTCAGAGGGTATGGTGACCGCCAGCAACCCAACCTTAGACACACATGTTTACAGCAATCAAGAAGGAATCCACTCCGCTTTGCCGCTCTACTTTTTCTTAGATCGTTATTCCACATCATATATGATAGAGATGCGAGAATTTATCGAAAGTGTCCAAAATAACACGCCGCCTCCCATAACCGGCCTTGATGGACGCGTTCCT
>JASJYH010000008.1 GCA_030123675.1 Anaerolineae bacterium
AGAATTATAAGTATGCATTGTGTCTGTTTGACAAAGCTCAGGTGGGCAGCAGGTTTTGCGCCGCACGTTTCTCTACCGGGAATTGGATTTCAGCTACGGTATCATCCAGGCGGTCGGGATGAGGGAGTTCTAGAAAGACCTCGCGGCCCAGACCGGAAAAACGGTAGCCGTTCGCCTCTATCCAAGTTCCTAACATGCTGTAGCTGCCAAATCCATGGACCGGATTTCCTACCCGAGCGACTGTCGCCATCGTCTCTACGGCTGGTAGCTCACCTAGGGTCAATGCCTGCCCGTCAGAAAGCGGGATGTTATCGGAGACATTGCCGGAGACTGTAAAGCCGGCCTCGAGATCGAGATTGTCCAATTCAAACCAGCCAGAGTGAACGACGACCGTGAAATATCCAAGCGCTTCTTTCGAGACCCTGCCCGGCAGAATCCGCCGCATTTCCTCAAGAAGAAAGAATGACGCCTCTGCGCTATAGCAGATCTTCCGCAACGAGAGGAAAGGCTGGGCGGGGACAGACTTAATCACGATATCGTAATCCGCCATCGCGCCTTCCTGGTCAATCTGCTGGATGCGGGATTCGATGTATTGGAAGCGGTTGTATTCTTCCTGCAGCGACTGAGCGATCTGAGATTTCTTGAGTGTCAGCATGGCGCGCAGCTCATCCTGTGAGACGGCTCCTTTCACCAGTGGTGCGATTTGCTCCAACGTCAAGCCCAATTCCTTTAAGGCCAGAATGCGGTTCAGGTCGGGCAACTGGCGGGCGCTGTAAAGACGGTAACCGCTGGCTTTATCAATGTGCTCGGGCTTGAACAAACCGATTTGATCGTAGTAGCGCAGTAAGCGCCCGGAGACTTGTGCTATTTTTGAGAACTCGCCAATGCGGAACATCTACTACCTCACTGAAGTTTGTTTGATGCTGTTAGTATAAGGCTTTACGTAACGTCAAAGTCAAGGGTCTTTGATTAAGGAAAAATGAGAATATTATCTTTTCATTCTTTCTAGATTGTTTATTGACGATCAAGGTAGGGCAGGTGTAATCTATCGGAAGCTGCCCCTTCACCGAGGGAGAACGCCACGACATACCAGGATGATTTTACCTTACCCAAAATAGAGTTCCCCCGGTTTCATAGAGATCTACCAACCCTGTAAAATTAATATTCTGAGTTGTCTTTTTACCCGAGTATTTTACAATAGCAAAGTCGCCCTCTTCAATTGCCTAACTGTGTGTGAAGAGGACCGCCCTATACGCTGCGGAAAATACAGAAGTTGCTCTGGATAAATGTTTTGCTACAAAATGTAATGGCAGTGAACAATCCGGGCAGCCGCTTACACGGTCGTTAGGTGTCGCGGTGATTTCGAAATTCAGTCTAATACAATCTGAACATTAGAAAAAGTTAAGGTCTTAGAGGAGAAAATGGTTTATACGTGCTGATCCCAACCACCAGATGCGAACCAGGGCCATTATTCAGAAGGGATTAGATGTTGATGCGGGCAGCAAGTGGGTAAAGTATAAGATAGAGCGAAGTTGGAATAAACTAACTCCAGACGTACAAGATTTATCCCCCCCGTCGCTAGGACGTAGCCAGTCCGCGAGACCTATCCCGAGCCGGGTTCAATTCAGCGTGGTATCCTTGCTGATGATAGTAGCGCGCTTGAGATCATTCACAAAAACACGGAAGATGAATTTGGCTATCAAGTCTGGGGATTTAGCACCGCACCAATCATCAAATACGCGCGCTGCGCATTCTATTATTCTGATGATTACGACGGTTGCATCCTCGATTGGTCGTATGAGTTTCGCGCGACCTCAGGGTTCTTCGTGCCTGTCGTCTTCATATTTGTCAAGCTCATCTTCCGACCATTTATGAAGAAAGCTATCCAGACGATAAAAGAGCAGGCTGAATCAAGTTATCTTAAGGAATTGGACTGAAATGAATTTAAGAACTTTTTTTGCTTACGATCTTAATGATACTGATGAAATCAGGTTAGAGAAATTTGCTGCCTTTCTAGTAGCCGGTTCCTGTTGCCTTGCCGCCATCGTCTGGACAGCGATGTATTATATTGTCTTTGGCTGGGGATTGACCACGCTATTACCGCTCAGTTTTGCTATTCTTGTAGGCTTTTCACTTTTCATTTCTCATATTACAAAGAATCATAAGTATGCAATTTACACGCAGATAATTTGTATCCTCTACATCCCGACTTTTATTCAATGGAGCATCGGAGGAGTATTTGATTCTGGCTTTGTTTTGGCGTGGGCATTCTTAGGCCCGATTTGTGCCTTGATGTTCTTTCCGGTCAGAAAGTCCATCCCTTGGTTTTTGCTCTTTTTATTAAATGTAGTTATTACAGTCATTTTGAATGACTTTTTTGTAAGCCGTGGCCAAGTGGTTTCGGAAGACACGAGGCTGGTATTTTTCATAATGAACTTAAGTATTTCTTCAATAGTTATCTATATTTTTGCTAGCTATTATGTTGCTGCAGCCGTCAGGGAGCGCGATAATGCCAACAAGCTTCTGCTTAATATATTGCCAAAAGAAATTGCATCCATTCTCAAGAAAAATGAGGGCACAATCGCAGATCGCCATGAATCGGCCAGTGTGCTATTTGCCGATATTGTTGGGTCTACTCCGCTTTTCTCTAACCTGGATCCTGGAGAGGTGGTAAATTGGTTAAACGAGATATTTTCAATGTTTGACAATCTTGTTGATAAATATGGCTTGGAAAAAATAAAAACGATCGGGGACAATTACATGGTAGCCTCTGGGGTACCAACTCCCCGGCCTGATCATGCACAGGCGCTTGCACATTTTGCACTCGATATGCTCGCATGCCTAAAAGACATCCCGGCCAGAAACAAGAAACAAATTGAATTTCGTGTGGGAATCAATTCAGGCCCATTGGTGGCCGGGGTTATAGGCAAACGCAAATTCCAATATGATTTGTGGGGCGATACTGTTAATGTAGCCAGCAGGATGGAGTCTCACGGAGAAGTCGGAAAAGTACATATCTCAAAAGCCTCATTTAAATTGCTTAAAGATGATTTCGATTGTTTGCCCAGAGGCTCTATTCCGATTCACGGCAAAGGTACTATGGAGACATGGTATTTAATTTCTCAAAAAGTATAAAATTTGTTTCTATTTGACCGCAATTTCGCGCGGAATTTAATGTAGCTTAAATAACAGCTTGCATCAATTGTGAGTCAAGCCACTTGAAATTTGTGTAGTTTAATATATAGGGGAAGAGTTAAATCCCAAATTTGAGTTGAAAAATTTATTCTTGACAAACAAGCGACTCGATTTATAATTGAAAACTATTATCAATAAGGACTTATGACTACTCAATCCTGGCTTTCCCAATTAAAGGCACATGGCTATCGCTTGACCAATGCCCGCAAGGCAGTAGTGGAGATCGTAGCAACCACCACTTCTGCGCTCAACCCATTGCAGGTTTACGAAGCGGCCAAATCTACCTACCAAGGTTTAGGGCTGGTGTCTGTTTACCGTACGCTCGAAAAGCTGGAGGAGTTGGAACTGATTCAACGTGTGCACTTGCCAGATGGCTGCAACGCGTATCTGCCCCAGGCGGATGGGCATCAACACCTGCTCATTTGTGAAGGCTGTGGTAAAGCAGAATACTTCGAAGGCGATAACATGGAGGCTTTATTCTCAAAGGTAGCCGGCAAGCACGGCTTCTCAATCCACGAGCACTGGCTGCAGTTGTTTGGCGTATGTTCGCAATGCGAATTGGCGGCAAGTGGATAGAAGATCAAAACAAAGCTTAAAGCGCTTTGAGTTGATCTTCTCAAAACTATTATTATTTAAGAAATCCATGCCTTTTCACCAATTAATTTTTTTGCTCCTAATCAGCTCGCTATTTGTCAGCTGTAATAGTTCAGCAGCTCTTTCGCCGAATGATGACATCAATGTGGTTACAACCACAACGCTGCTTGCAGATATAACTCAAAATATTGCTGGTGCGCGCTTGCAAGTCGAATCGCTCTTGCCATTAGGCGTAGACCCGCATAGTTATCAACCCATCCCCCAAGATGTGGTCAAAATTGTAGAAAGCGACTTGCTAATCGTCAACGGTGCAGACTATGAGCAATTTTTGGCAAATTTGTTAGCTAACGCGGGAGGCCAGACAACTGTCATTGTGGCCTCAGCAGGCTTAGAGACCGCAACCGAAGCGCAGCCTGCGGGGCTGGATCCCCATTTCTGGATCGATCCGAACAACGTCATTGTTTATGTAAAAAACATCCGCGATGGACTTACTCATATTGATCCAGATGGCGCGCAGGATTTTAAGTCCAACGCAGATGCATACATCCAGAAATTACAAGAATTGGATTCCTGGATCATCGCAGAAGTAACTGGCCTGCCTGTTGAAAAACGCTTATTGGTGACCAATCATGATAACTTGGGATACTTTGCAAAGCGCTACGGCTTTACCGTTATCGGGACGGTTGTGCCAGGATTTAGTTCCGATGCGGCCCCAGCCGCAGGACAAATGGCTGAGCTAATCGATCAAATCAAAGCCAGCCAGGCCCAAGCTCTTTTTTTGGATACTGCCGAGCCGCTTACAATGGGAGAACAGATCGCATCAGACACAGGCCTTACAGTTGTTACCGACTTACAGATCGAATCGTTGACCGAAGGCCCTCCGGCCGGAACGTATCTCGATTTGATGACCCATAATGTAACAAGAATTATTGAGGCTTTGAGATAAGCATGTACCCCCATTCACACCATCAAGATGATCAGTCCATTTTGGACCTGCACAAAATCACCCTGCGCTACAATGGGCGTTTTGCATTGGAAAATATCAGCTTCCATTTACATGCCGGAGAACAGGTTGCTGTGGTTGGCCCGAATGGTGCTGGCAAAAGCACCTTGTTCAAAGTGGTTGCTGGGGTGTTACAGCCAACTAGTGGGAAGGTGAAGATCTTCGGGTCCACACCGCGTAAACATGTCTGCATAGCGTACATACCCCAGCGCAGCCAGGTAGATTGGAACTTCCCGGTCACCGTGGCGGATGTGGTCATGATGGGCCGCAGCGCCCAACTTGGTCCGTTTGGCTGGCCAAAAAAACATGATTGGGAAGTTGTCCGCCATACGCTGGATGTCGTCGAACTCAGCGATCTGGCAAGTCGTCAAATCGGGGAACTCTCTGGAGGACAACAGCAGCGTATGTTCATCGCACGCTCGCTGGCCCAGGAAGCCGAGTTGATGCTGTTAGATGAACCCTTCTCCGGACTGGATCTGCCTTCACAGGCAGGAATTTTAAAGGTATTGGAAGAGCTAAAGCGCGGGGCTGTAACCGTGATGGTTGCCACGCATGACTTAGAACAAGCCGCAGAAAATTTCGACCGGATTATGTTGCTCAACCAACGTATGATTGGATTTGGAAAACCGGACGAGGTGCTGCAACCTGAAAAACTGATCCAAGCTTATGGCGGACGCTTACGATCAGTGGATGGGGAAAATGTGCCGGCACTAGAAGATTTTTATGAGAGAGAAAGGCATGCCCACCATCATTAACTGGGTACTTGAGCCGCTGCAATATGCCTTCATGCTGCGCGGTCTGGCCGCTGCTGTAATGGTTGGTATCGTCTGCGCAGTGGTTGGCACTTACGTGGTGTTGCGTGGTATGGCATTCTTTGGTGACGCGCTGGCACATGCGATCCTACCAGGCGTAGCCCTTGGATATTTGGTCGGCGGTGGGTCACGTTCGTCGTTATTTTGGTGGGCATTAGGCACAGCTGTCATCGCCGCGCTGGGCATCGGGGCCATTAAAAAACAAACTCAGGTCAAAGAAGATACAGCTATTGGCATCGTCTTTGCTGGCATGTTCGCATTGGGGATCGCCTTGATTTCTACAGTCCGCAATTATGCAGTCGACTTGAGCCATTTCCTATTCGGGGACGTGCTGGGTGTCTCGCCTCAAAGCCTGTGGTTGACTTTGATCTTCGGAGTACTCGTGCTCCTGACGATTGCCGCATTTTATAAGGAATTCCTAACCTTGTCCTTTGACCCTATCCTGGCAGTAACGCTGCGCCTGCCAGTCGGCCTGTTGGAAAATCTGCTACTGGCGCTTATCGCCGTGACGATAGCGGTCTCACTTCAAACTGTAGGTGTGGCACTGATGGTTGCTATGCTGGTCACTCCTGCCGCGACAGCCTACCTACTGACACATCGCCTGCCAGTCATGATGGGGTTGGCAGCCACATTTGCAACAATCTCTGGCGTGATAGGATTGTATCTCTCATATTACCTGAGCGTTGCATCCGGCGCAGCGATTGTGCTGACGGCAACTGCCTTCTTCATATTCGTGTTTCTAGGAAAGCGGATTCAGACAGCATTATTAGTTGCAGCAAAATAGAGTTTATATTAGATCATCGCGGAAGCAGATTCTTTTCTTGTGAGGTTCATGAAACCTTAACCTTTTCTGCAACCTTTCTGAATTACTCGCGTACACCCTCTTGCACACTAACTTATTTGGAGCAAATTTATGGCCAAAAATATCATTATCGATCTTCAGGGAATTGGCAAGACATTCGATGGACCAGCTGGCCCCATCCATGCCTTAAAAGAAGTTTCTCTCAAGGTTTATTCAGGAGAATTTGTCGGTGTGCGCGGCCCCTCCGGGAGCGGCAAATCAACCTTGATCAATATGATCACCGGAATTGACCGCCCCACTCGTGGGGCTGTCAAGGTTACTGGAGAGCTGCTCAATAATATGAGTGAAGACCAACTCGCCCGCTGGCGTGGCAAGAATGTGGGTGTAATATTCCAATTCTTCCAATTGCTGCCTACCTTGACCGTGATGGAGAATATCATTCTGCCTATGGAGTTTTGCCACGCCTGGAAACCGAAGGAGCGACCCGAAAGAGCCATGCATCTCCTCGATCAAGTTGGTATGACCGACCAGGCCCAAAAGTTACCCAATATGCTCTCTGGTGGGCAGCAACAACGGGCTGCAATCGCGCGCTCATTGGCTAACGAACCTGCCCTGGTAATAGGTGACGAACCCACCGGCAACCTCGACAGCAAATCAGCAGACAAAGTCTTTTATCTGTTCGAGGAGCTCGTTAAGCAAGGTAAAACCTTCATGATGGTTACCCACGATCTGGGTCTTGCCAGCCGCATTCCCCGCGTAATTGAAGTCCTGGATGGAGATTTGTTCGAAAATGGGAATAGACCTAAATGAAAATATCTTTCCTTAAAGTTTGGCGTGACCTGTGGCTTAATAAAGGTCGCACGCTGATGGTGATCATGAGTATTTCAGTAGGTGTGATGGCAGTCGGGATGGTAGTATCGTCTAATATATTGGTGACCCGTCAAATGGGCGATACCCATATAGAAAGCAATCCCTCCCACGCGCTCTTATACTTGGCAGGTGTTGTAGACGAAGATACCATCAGTAGTTTAGAGCGCATCCCAAGTGTAAAAGGTGTTGAGGGCTACTCAAATTCTTATATCAAATGGAAAACAACACTCGACGGAAAATGGGAAGATGGGAGTATTATTTCCTACGCTGAATTAGAGAACCAAACCTACGACAAAATGACCTTGAAAGATGGCGCCTGGCCTGAAAGTAAATTCATCGGAGTAGAGGAAGTTCACATCCAATCTTTCAATGCTCCTGAAATTGGTGGAACGGTCTATTTTGAAATTAACGAACACCCGCGTGCTTACACTGTCAATGGCATTTTGCGTAACCCTTGGGTATTTCCTGCGCCCATGAGTGAAAATGCGGCTTTCTATGTAACCCAAAATGACTTTGCTAAGATCGCTGGGTATTACGGTTTCGATACGCTTCAAATCACGGTACCCGAGTACAGCAAAGAAAACGTTGAATTTGCCATTGACGAAATTAACGATAAACTTGAATTCCAGGGGATGTCTATAGCTTTCTCGGAAATCCTGCATCCCGAGGAACATTTTTTGCAAGAAATTGTCAGTGGCGTCGGGTTGGTGCTGACTGTTATGGCAATTGCATCCTTAGGGCTAAGCGTGATGTTGGTGATCAACACAATCAATGCTCTTATCGCCCAGCAAATCCCCCAAATTGGGATTATGAAAACTATTGGTAGCACACGGCGGCAGATCACAATTTTGTATATGTCAGCAATTTTTATCTATGGGTTATTGAGTCTGGTGATTGCCGTTCCAATTGGTGCCTATGCTGGAAATGCTCTGGCAAAGTGGATGTTGAATTTGTTGAATGTTCCTGCAACTCCTTTTGAAATATTGCCAAATGTTCTTCTTTTGCAAATTTTTATTGGCTTAATCACTCCCCTGGTGGCTGGCATATTCCCGATTTTGAAAGGGGTAGCCATTCCCGCGGCACAAGCCATCAGCCAGACTGGAATAGGCCGCGGACAATACGGGTATCGCTTAATTGACCGATTAACATCTGGAATCCGCGGTATTCCCATATTGGCGGCTCTCGCATTACGGAATACCTTCCGGCGCCCCGGGCGCGTGGCACTCACGCTGCTGACCCTGACTATCTCTGGGGCATTCTTCATCATGGTCTCCAGCACCCAATATTCATTCGTGAAAACCATCGATACGATTTTTGACGGTTTCGGTAATGAGGTCCAGATCGAATTCGAACAAGATCAGCGCATCGAAGAGGTTATTCCTTTAATCGAGTCTCGCCCAAATGTAAAGAATGCTGAAATGTGGGTATTCCGTATCGCGGATGCAAAAGTGCCCGGTACCAGCGGCCCTGGCAGCGAATACGAAGTTTTTGTTCGCGGAGTCCCATCGAAATCCCCTATCTTCAAACCGAAACTCACTGCTGGTCGAACGCTTGATCCTGCAGACGCCCGGGCCATCTTGCTCAACCAAAAATTGGCCGGGAAAATGGGTGTTGGGATTGGCGACGAAATTGTGATTGACTTACCCGATGCCGGCGAAAGCAACTGGACCATCGTTGGATTGGTGTTCGATCTGGGAGGTCGTGATCAAAATACCGCCTTTGCCGACATTGACACTCTCAACCGAACGTTAAACAACGTCGGAAAATCCGCAGTTGTCATGATCCAGGGAACTGAACAAAACCTGGAAATTCAACAAGCTATCGAAGCTGACATGATCGAATTCTTCGATGCCAAAGGCATGACGATCGATTCATCCGCTGTTGCTACAGAAGAGCGCAACAATGCTGCTGCCCAGTTCGGAATCCTGACTAATCTATTAATGATGATGACCGTCATGATGGCCATCGTCGGTAGTATGGGGCTTTCGGGCACGCTGTCTATCAACGTTATCGAGCGCCGCCGGGAGATCGGTGTTATGCGAGCGGTGGGCGCTTCTTCAAAAGACGTCGGTATCGTATTCACCGGAGAAGGCCTGATGTTGGGCCTAACAAGCTGGCTCTTTGCAGTACCCATTGGCCTCGGGGTCGGACCGGTGTTTGTCAAGGCCCTCGGAAGCGTGATCGACTTTCCCGCTGAGTATCATCCTGCCATTAATAGCGTTTGGATTTGGTTTGGGATCGTGGTCGTACTTTCTATCGTCGCCAGTTGGATACCTGCCCGACGCGCCACCCAAATCAGTGTCAATGAAAGTTTGGCTTACGAGTAGGAAAAGTGTTAGCATTCATTTAATTCTTGAACATTTGGATTAGTTTGTCATATTCTGCGTGCGAACCAATCCAAAACCAAATAATTTCATTCCCCTCGCGCACCCCGACCGCACGGTAACTTAATCCTATGCGAACTGAATATATGGGACGCGTTGAGTGAATGGATTTGAAACGTAAACCAGGGTAATTGGGGTCTTTCAAGAACCGGCGGTATGCCTGTCGTGCCTGTTTCCGAACATCATTTGGCAGTCCTGAAAAGGCTTTCCGAAACTTATCCGTGATGCGGGAATTCACAAAGTTTCTGGGTCAAGGTTTTCAGTCTTATTTGCCTTATTTTCCACTAATGCTTCATCTGCAAGATGCGACAACATATCGCTGGACTTTGCGAATAGCTTTGTCCACCGTTGTTCAGAGCGTAATTCTTCCAGAATCCAAGCCGCGAATTCATTTTGCTCGGTGGCAGGAAGTTTCTGAATTTCAGAGAAGGCCAACTCTAAACGGGTCATATGTCTCTCCTTGCTTTATCGGAGTATAACATGAGCTTAAATTACAAAGATTTCACCTTGAGAATGTTGAATCTAGCGGCATAGCCTAGGCGGCGTCTCGCCACCTGGAGATCAGGGTATTCGGGCGGTGGACGCTTCTTCAAGAGATGTCGGTTTCGTGTTCACCGGAGAAGGCCTGATGTTGGGCCTAACAAGCTGGCTCTTTGCAGTACCCATTGGCCTCGGGGTCGGACCGACGTTTGTCAAGGCCCTCGGAAGCGTGATCGACTTTCCCGCTGAGTAACATCCTGCCATTAATAGCGTTTGGATTTGGTTTGGGATTGTGGTCGTACTTTCTATCGTCGCCAGCTGGATACCTGCCCGACGCGCCACCCAAATCAGTGTCAATGAAAGTTTGGCTTACGAGTAGGAAAAGTGTTGTATGTTTCTCCGTAAATGTTATTTTGTGTACCTAAGCTGAATGGACTGTTTCATATTAAGCATAGTGCGCCATCCTCAGCACATTGTAACTAAGTGACTTACGTAAGTGATTGGGAAAGGTTTTGAATTTCCGGGGATAATTTCCAGTTAATAAATCTCTGTAATAGATTAGAATACCGCAATGCCAAAAGCCATTCGCATTACAGCGTTCTTATGCTTGTTAATAAGTTTCTCTTCTTGTGCATCTCCTGCTCCAGTTACAGAAACACTTCAATCCTCAATTTCCCCAACCCTAGCCCCTCCTACCGAAACAGCCGTGCTCCCAACTGACCTGCCGACTCCAACGCCCATTCCCGTACCGGAGCGGGCCAAGTACACGCTCAATACCACACTCGATTACGCCAACAAAACCGTTAATGTAGGGCAAACTATTCTCTACCCAAATCACAGCGGCGAGACTCTCTCAAATCTCGTGCTGGCAGTTGCGCCAAATATGTGGCCGGGCAGCTTTAACCTGGCCAGTTTAAGCGTTGACGGCAATCCTATCAGCGTCTACAACCTGAGCGGCCAGAGATTGGAGTTCACGCTGCCCACGCCGCTCGCGCCGGAAACAACCGTTGCCGTTGCGCTGCAATACACCTTGGCGCTGCCATTTGCAGAACAACAGGATCCCAGTGTCGAGCGCCCGCGCATTTACGGATTCACCCCTCGGCAGGTCAATCTCGCGAATTGGTATCCGTTCATCGTCCCGTATGAAGCGGGAGTAGGCTGGGTGCTGCACGACCCCTGGTATTACGGCGAGCATTTGGTCTACGATGCGGCTGACTATGAAGTGACTTTGAAAACCGACCCCAACGTGGTAGTCGCCGCCAGTGGATTTGGCGAACAAAGCGGTGATTCAACACGCTACACGCTCACTGCTGGGCGCGCATTTGCCATTTCGGCCAGCCCCGAGTTTTTAACGGTCAGCACTCAAGTTGCAGATGTGACCGTAACGAGCTACTATTTCCCTTTCTACGATGACCCCGGGGGTGCTGTGTTAGCGGTTAGCGCCAAAGCGGTGCAACTCTTCAGTCAACGGTTTGGGCCTTATCCACACAAAACGCTGGCCGCTGTAATGGGCGACTTCAACGATGGTATGGAATACTCGGCATTCTACTTCTTGCCACGCGATTTTTACAACCTGTACGACAGTACACCCAAGAACTACCTAACCTTCGTAGCCGCGCACGAGACCGCCCATCAATGGTGGTTTGAGCGTGTCGCCAACGATCAGGCCCAGGCTCCCTGGTTAGACGAATCCCTTTCCACCTATAGCGAGCGTCTATACTACGAAAGTTTTCATCCCGAGCTGGTCGATTGGTGGCAACCCTACCGTATGTATTACTTTGACCCTGCCGCCAAAATGGACATCCCTATTTATGAAGGCACAGGCTTTCAACCCTATACAAATGCCACCTACTTTGTCGGCGCCCAATTTCTCGGAGAACTGCGCGCGCGTATTGGTGACGAAGCTTTCTTCGCCTTTCTTAGGGATTACGTGGCACAATTGGATGGGACGATCGCAACCCCTCAAGACTTCTTTGTTATATTGCGCCAGCACAGCAGTGCAGACATTTCTGACCTGATCGCCACCTACTTCACGAATGCATATTAAACCGACTTGGCGCAGACTGGGCCTTTTGCTGTGCCTGATGTATCTAGCATCATGTGGTGTTCCCAACCAAACGCCAATCGATTCTTTTCCGACTCTCAACTTGGTTACCCTTGACCCTAACGCCAGCGCGACTGCAACACCATTCCAGCCCCCGCTTGAGAGTTACACGCCTTTACTAACAACAACACCCTTTCCCAGCAATACTGTACTTCCCAGCCCAACAAACACCATTACGGGTACACCTGTCCCAACACAAACGGATACGAGCGTTCCAACCTCCGAGCCAATCACCAAATCGTCCACGCGACCGCAATACATTTTCTTTGTGCTCTTCGACTATGCGGCCCGTCAACTGGCTGTGGACGAGACCATTAATTACACTAACCAAACTGGGACAGCCTTATCCGAGATTGTGCTGGCAGTTGAGCCAAATCTCTCTGCAAACAATTTTTCCCTGGAAACGCTATTTGTTGACGGGGCCAGGCCTACCTATGAATTAAACGGCCACCGCTTAACGATATTCCTACAACAACCATTGGCCCCCGGCGAATTAATCAGTATATCCATGCGCTACCGGCTTGCCATTCCGCCCAAGCATTACAATCACCCGTATGGTTATCTAGGCTATCAAGTCAACCTAACCGAATGGTATCCATTTGTGGTGCCATATGATCACGGTTGGATCTTGCACGACCCATGGGCTTTCGGTGAACATTTAGTTTATGATTCGGCGGATTTCGAAGTCAACCTGAAAATGCCACAAGAAGATGTACGTGTGGTTGCCTCTGCACCCGCCGAGCCAAATGGCGAGTGGACTCGCTACCGCTTATTTGGGGCACGCACTTTTGTGTTTTCAGCCAGTGATCGCTTTGTTATGTCCGAATCAGCCGTCGGGTCCGTCAAGATCCGCTCATACTATTTTTCGTGGCACACAGGCGCGGGTGAGGGCATGCTAAAAGCCGCTGTACAAGCTGTCAGCCTATTTGAAGCCAAATTCGGACCATATCCATATGATAGTCTTAGCATAGTTGCCACAGAAATCCCCGATGGACAAGAATATGATGGCTTGGTATTCCTTGGAACTGATTTCTATGATCAATATGGCGGTTCGGCCAGAAGCAATATGGTCAGTATTGGCGTACACGAAATTGCCCACAATTGGTGGTTCGGGTTGGTGGGCAACGACCAGGCCCTGGAGCCCTGGCTGGATGAGGCCCTATCCGTTTACAGTGAACGTATATTTTATGAATTTACAAATCCACAATACGGTGACTGGTGGTGGAATTTTCGAATAAACTACTTCAACCCGAGCGGATGGGTGGATACTTCAATTTATGATGGCGGAAATTTTAGAACATATACCAATGCAAGTTATCTAACAGGTGCATATTTCCTCGAAGATCTACGTGTGCGCATAGGCGATCAGGATTTTTTCAATTTCTTGAAGGATTATGTAACTCAATACAGTTATAATCGCGCGAGCGGACAGGATTTTTTTACTGTTCTACGGGAAAATACAAATGTTAACTTCTCTGATATTGTGCGGGATTATTTTCAAGGGTCTTATTGATGGATTATGAAAAGAAATTCATTCAAACAAATAAAATAAAATTACATATAACTTTGGCTGGCCCCCCAGACGGACAGCCTATTTTTCTGCTACACGGCTTTCCTGAATTCTGGTACGGATGGCGGGTGCAAATCCCGGCGCTGGCCAAAGCAGGCTATCGAGTCATAATCCCGGATCAGCGCGGTTACAACCTGAGCGACAAGCCCAAAGATATAAAAACCTTCAGGGTGGATAATTGTGTCGCTGATCTGCTCGGCCTGATCGATGCACTTGGCTATGATAAAGTTTATCTTATTGGCCACGACTGGGGTGGGGTTGTAGCCTGGGCCTTCGCATTGGGGCATTCCAACCGTTTGTACAAACTAGGAATTATGAATACACCGCACCCAAAAGTTATGAGCCGCTTCTTGCGTCGCGACCCGGAGCAAATACGCCGCTTTTGGTACTTTTTATTCTTTCAACTGCCCTGGCTGCCCGAATATTTGCTGCGCAAAGATGACTGGGGTAACACAGTTCGTATGCTGTTAGGCAGCAACAAAAGGAGTTCGTTTTCAATAAAAGATATTGAAGAATATAAACAGGCCTGGTCGCAGCCCGGTGCTATGACTTCAATGCTCAACTGGTATCGGGCTGCAATTCGTTATCCACCAAAACTGCCCAGAGATTTACATGTCCATATTCCCACCCTGATGATTTGGGGCGTAAAAGATATTGCTCTGAGTCACCGTATGGCGCGCCCAAGCCTGGACTATTGCGATAACGGTACACTGGTATTTTTTGAAGATGCCACCCACTGGGTGCAGCACGATGAAGCCGAAGCCGTTAACCAACTTCTTTTAGAATTTTTTTCAAGGAAACAGTCGGGGCGCAATAAGGTCGGAAATAAAAAATAAATGATCCACATACATATGGTTCATTCCGAAGCTTAAGGAGTGAGCAAATGGCAATTTTCGACGAGCGGACCGAGAAGATGGATCACCGTCAGATGTTCAGGATGCAGATTGAGTACCTGACGGTTAACGAGCTTGCCATTTTGATAGACGCTTAGCAGGTCGATGCCCTCGAAGAGCTGGAAAATCCAGCGCATGGTTGCTGTCTGGGTCTCTTTTCCGACTTGGCCTGTAAGGTTCCTTATTCAGGGATGTTTACTTCGCTCCCCGTAATAAAGTTGTACGAGTCGACGATCAGTTGGAGAACAATTTCCAGCTCGTCTTGGGTCTGTGGTGTGTAGAGCATTACCAAGCCAGGCACCCCTAACGAATTAGCGATGGGCTGGGGCTCGGCCCAACCGGCCTCGGTCGCCTCATGAGCGCGCTCGAGCGGAAGGGAGGCATGCAGGCTTCCATCTGGGTGGATATGTGCAAATTCGCGCCCAGCGACGATTTGATCCGGTCGAACAATTTTTACTTCATCAGTGATCCAGAGCCCACGGGCACCCGGGAGAGAAAATTTCGAGGGTCGATTATCAACCCCAGGTAACTCGAAGGCACGCCGAAAAAGTTCTTTATTAATTTCTGGCACTGGTTCCACATCGATCTGTTGATGGGGCACGGAACCGGTCGTTTTAGGTTTCGGGCTTTCTCGGTTTGGTAGTGGTGAGAATGTCATGTTTAGCTCCGGTTCGGGGTTTTCGGCAGTACATGCACTAATGCTGATTGCTATCAGTAAGATAACTGCAAGTATACCCAGGTGTAGGAAATTCATCCTAGTGTAGCGGGTCGCTTGGGAAAAATCGTTTTTAGGTCGTTCGCGAGACAGCGGTGGTCTATTCTTGAAAAAATGTTGAGATGAATTAGGTTTTGGCCCCTAGACAGGCATACAGCGCTTCAAGGGCGAAGCGGGCCGCCAGCAATGCACCACGCTGGCCTTCATCGTAGCGGGGAGAGAAACAGCACAGGTCAAAACCGGCGATTGGCACAACAGAAGTAACTTTTCGCATAACAGTCAGGATTTCCCGTGGGGTCATACCGGCCGCATCGGGGTACTTTTGGGCCGGGCAGAAGCTAGGGTCAACCACGTCGATGTCAAGCGAGATATATACGGCCTCGATCTCACTCATCCGCTCAGTCAATTCACTAAGAATGGTTGGCAATCCACGCTCGTCAATTTCCAGAAGCGGAATAACCTGTATGTTATGTTCGCGCGCAAAAACTATTTCTTGGGGTGATTGCCGGACGCCACGCGGGCCTAAAATTGTGATATCTGCGGGTTGTAAGTGACCCTCGTCGATAAGCGTGCGCCATTGTGATCCAGCCCATAATGGTGGAGCGGGGTGCAAATCCAGGTGCGAATCGAAGATCACAACGCCCAGCCGTCGAGCTGCGCCCTGCTGCAATCCACGAATGAGCGGATGCGGGACTAGGTGATCACCACCCAGAGTTATTGTCACACCTCCAGCTTTACTTGTCTGACGAGCTAAGTCTTCAGCGCTCTCAAGCGTGTGGTTTCCAGCCTCAACGATTTTCAAGTTATCTGACAAAGAAACAAAATCAAGCTCAGCGGCAACGCCACCACCCTCATGCTCAAGGGAATAGATTACGCTCGCACGTCGAATGGCATCTGGTGCCTCGTCCGCTCCAAAGCGGGAGTAGAAAGTTTCAGGTGGACGCGAGCCGGGTGGATAGAGGGTGTGCCGATCTGGTACGAGCATGCCCTCATAAGGCACTCCCAATAAGACAACATCGCCGCTTTCACTTTCAGCAAGCGGGGCCTCAAAGAGGCTAGGGACATCACCGTGAAGCATATGTGCAAGTCTGCGTTTGGCCATAAGGGTTCCTGTCTGGAGTTTGAAATCTTACTCTTTTAAGATCTGGTAAACAACGAATCTGCGATTTTGAAATATCCTTTCCAAGGGTAGACCGCATTCATCAATCCGTTCGGGTGGAATCTGTAAATTCTCGCCCACCTTTTTACTTAGGGCAAGATAATCGCCCAATAGGATACGCTCACATTCGGTGATGGCCAGTGAAGCTCGGTCGGTCATCAAGCGCAACGCGCGCGGCTTGAAAAAGACGATCACGCTTTCAGCAGGAGTCTCAGCTTTGATAAATTCATATGTTTCTATGCTGACCGGATCAAAAGGCCCGTTGATAGTTCTACCATTACGCACGTTGTTGTATGCGTTGCTGGTTGAAATGTATAAAAAAAAGGCAACTATCCATATTATAAATGTATAGACATATACTTTACCAAGGCGTTCGTTTTTCTTTGGGATCTTGGATAGAATAAATAGGACACCTTGGATGGAAAAGTATATAAAAAGTGGCAATATTGGAAACAAGAATCGATAGCCTTGCCATTCGGGCCAAGTCCATACTACGATCAAATACAACAAGGCGTAAATTATGTATAACAAGTCAGACTTAAATCTTGCTACCAAGCCAATAAGAAATAAAATTGAATATATGCCAAATACTAGCTCATGCGCAGGTAGGTCAATAAAAAATTGACCAAATAATTGTGAGTAACTGACTATGCTACTTGACAAGTTGTCGAAATTAAATCCAGAATACAACGCAAAATAAGAGCTTTGGCCTCCAGGGAAGACAATTAAAGAAAGGCTCCACAGAACCAAAAATATCACCACAATAAGTAGGGCATCTGTCACGATTTGACGACGCTGCTTTTTATTAGTCAAGGTACGGAAGCCCTCGAAAAGAAGTAAGCTACCAAGAAGAATCAATCCTTGGGTGCGCACAAAGAAAGCTACGAAAATGGCTATGCCAGTGAGGATAGCGAGAGTACGCCTGAGTTTGGGTTGCATTTCGTGCGTGTGCAAGTCTGCCAGCAATAATGTCAGCGTGGATAGAAACAGAAAGGGGATGTCGGAAAGAATGTTATCTAGGAAGCGCAAAAGCTCGGGGTTGAATGCGAACAGGGATACAGCCAGCAGGCTTAGGGTGGGTGTGAAGCGGCGCTTCATCAAGAAATAGAAAACCACGAGAAAGCCCAGGTAGGTTATCAATCCGGGAAGTTTCAAAGCCAGTGGACTGAGTCCGAAAAGCATATACGCCGGAATTAGCATGAGCGGAAATCCCCAAGGGTAAGCGGCTGGACCAATCTGATGCGCTGACTGTGTCACTGTGAAACTGTTTTCAGTTACAAACTCATCCATGCTGCCGCCAATAATACTTTCGGCCTGCATAATGTAAGCAGCAAAATCGTCGCCCCAAAAATGTCCACGGGTAAGCACAGATGATCCGAGCAGGGCGCTGGCTAAAAGTATGAGGACGAGCAACGTGAGAGACTTCTTATCCATAACC
This sequence comes from Anaerolineae bacterium, assembly GCA_030123675.1. Classification (GTDB taxonomy): domain Bacteria; phylum Chloroflexota; class Anaerolineae; order Anaerolineales; family Villigracilaceae; genus JAABUE01. Next base: position 18,020 of record JASJYH010000008.1, read on the forward strand.
GGATTGTACACCGGAACCTTGGAGGTAGATAAATCGGATTTTTTTCTGAGCTGTTGGATTGGAGAAAAGGGAACTTTACACGCACTATTTGATTGAGAAAATAATTGCTTGGTTGTTGACGGTTAAGGTCTTATCCCGGACTTGAACCGGCAACCGTTTCATCAACATTAGCCGAACAAGGGAGTGCAAAATCTCGAAGATATACAATCAATAGATTGTCATTCTGCCTGCACCGCCGTTCGCTGCGCGAAGACGCAGTGCGCAGGCACGCGTGAACCCTGAAGGGGTGACACATGCACCTCACTGGGATTCGGCGCAGTGGCAGGTGAGAATCTCCCCACGCAAAGCGCGGGAGACCCTTCGGCTTTACCTCACACAATCACGGTATCCCCGTTCGGGCCGGGAGCCCGCCGAGGCGCCGTTCGTCGCGAGCGCCGAAAATGCTACGCGAAAACGGCCTTCGGGAAGGTGACATTTTGTAGGTTCGGATTTAGGCACTCCCCCAAACGATATAGAGCCCCAATACCAAAAAGCCCGGGACACTTGTTATTGTGCCGCCCAGAGCAGTGTCGAACCCAGGCTTCAAGATAATAATCGGCAGGCCAACTATCGCATTAAAGTGAGGCATGCGCCAAAACTACAACCCAAGGGCTCTGGGTGTTCAGATACATCCATCCAAAGATAAGCCCAAATAGAATAGTAAAGATTGTCATCATTAAAATTCCCAGAAAGGGATGATCGGGATACTTGTGATCCTGAGCAATTGCGGGCGTGTGCCAAATACCTCAAATGAAACCATTGAAAGCAAAGCCTGCCACTGGCCCAAAGCAAGTAAGCGCGGCAGTTAGAAAGCGTGCCAACCCAGTTCTTCGCTCGTCGCAAATAGCGCGTTGAACAGGGTGCCAAATGATAGTGCAACCACAATTTGCAGCACGATACGTTGTTCGAGAGGCAATGGCAATTCTGTATTTGTTTGATCTTTTTGTTGCCTCAAGAACTGAACTCAGGATCCAGATTCCCGGTACCGATGAACACAGCAACCAGGCCACTAAAGATCGCCCTAATATGGAGGCAATAGCCAGGCCCAGAAATAGAATCTCTTGGGTCCGATAATTTTAAGATGCAGTGATTTAAATGGCTGTTTGGCAATAATCAGCGTAGCGATCAGTGCCGCGATTCCCGAACCCCACATTGCAATTGCAAAGAAAGCAGTGCGTACAATTTGATTGATAGATGGCTCGAGAGCCTGAGGAAAATTGGTGCTATGAAAAGCGGCTATGAAATCGCGAATGTGCTGATAAAAAACCAAGTTAAGGGTTTGCGTTGGGTCTTGTTTTTATCGTTATCATAGCTTTTTACGATAAACAAGAATGAAACTGGTTAAAATTTTCACATCGATCAAATTTCACAACAACGTTTATTTTGATTTCATAGGGTAAAACTAGGTCGGAAACCATGACATTCTCACCGAACCGATTTTCCTGGCCAATTCCCCGATTTCTTCACAAAACCTGCGCTTGTTTTTAACAGCGGTGAATACAGAGGCTGTTATATGTGTTTCACATGAAACATTTTTATTTCAGGGCTTGCTCAGTCGGTGATAAATTATGTACGAATAGATGATTAAAAATATAGCCGAACCCAAGACTGGGATCAATGTAAACCAGATAACGTAGCTACCAAAACCTACTCCAAGTATGGACACGATTCCTGAGAGGATGAAAAGCTTGGAGCCTAAGCTGTGTGTCTCGTCCCAGACCTGATCGTTATTCAAAGTCCAAGGAGTGCGAATACCAATAGAGTAGTTTCGTTTCATATTGCGCATCAAGATCCCGATGTAAATAAAAATTATTCCCAAAGTAGGAATGGTAGCCGCAGCCATATTGATCTGATCAAATCCAAGGTTCCAACGTAAAGTAAGTATATGGATATAAACCAGAAATACAACTATGAAGACGGCGAATGAATTAAAGTGGTTACGAAATTTATTGATATTATCTTTGAGTGGATCTTTCTTTGGAATGACCAGAAAGAGGAATAACATTACAGCCGTAATAGCTGGTGTTAAAAAGGCTCCCCAAAAACGTGGCAAATATCCTTCAACTTGATTTGCCGCATTCCAGTATGATGCCATATTTTCTGGCAGCTCGTTATAAACGGAAGCGCTAAATGCTATTGCGAAAGCGATTAAAAACAGCGAGGCAATTGTCATTATGCGAGTGGGCATTTTATACTCCTTGAGGTTTGATGTGATTTGTTTGTGTAGTTGCCAAAATTAATTTAAGAATTTTAATATTCCTTCTGCTCCATTTGTTGCTCAAATTCATTTCTTCAACAGCAAACTTTGAAAATAAGAAGTGCGCCATAATTTCTGTTTTTTCCTAATTGTAAATTGATTGGATCGCAAATGCGGACAACTGCGTGATCAAGTTTTACTTGCAGAATCAAAGACCACCGAAGCCTCCATGGCAAGATCCATAAGGTTTGACCATCTCACAAATTTTGTGATTTGAATGTTTTGCCTTTAATGTAACGGATGGGGGTAGGGCCCTTAGCTCTTTCCAGGTAGCATGCCATTGTCGATTTGATCTTCTATAGAATGCATGATGTCGGCAGGCTCACATCCCATTTCAAGCGCTTGGTCCAGAAAATTACGAGTCAAGGTTTTAAGCACTTGTTGTCTTAATGTTTTCGAACGCCTGGGTGGCGGCATGTCGAGGATAAATGTACCACGGCCCTGTTGCGTGGAGATGATGTTGGCTTTATCTAACAGACGATAAGCTCGTGCAACGGTGTTGAAGTTGACCTTTAATTCCAATGCCAAAGCTCTTACCGTTGGCAACTTATCGCCAGGCTTGACACCCTCACTGACAACTTTCTGTTTTACTTGTTCGACGATCTGTGTATAAATCGGTGTAGCTGAGCGTAGGTTAAGCTGTATATTTCCAGTTAAAGGATCCATAATTAGATTGTATTATTGTACGATTGAATTAATTGTATCATTGTACTAATTGTATACTATTGTCGGAATTTGTCAAGGCCCTGGCATGAAATTGAATCGCTGGCACAATACTATGAAATGGCTGACATGGTAGAATCCAAAGGTACGTTAGATTCTTTCAAGGAGTATCGAAATGGAACAAAACACTGGATCCTTAAAAAGGAAAAAGGGACTAGCCCAAATGCTCAAAGGGGGCGTCATTATGGACGTGGTCACGACGGAACATGCAAAAATCGCTGAAGATGCAGGTGCATGTGCAGTTATGGCGCTCGAACGTGTACCCGCTGATATCCGTGCTCAGGGTGGCGTAGCACGCATGTCTGATCCAGGGCTAATCGAAGAGATCATGTCAACGGTCAGTATTCCAGTCATGGCCAAAGTCCGTATCGGGCACTTCGTAGAAGCACAGATTTTGGAAGCACTAGGTGTGGATTACATTGATGAATCTGAAGTACTTACTCCTGCGGATGAATCGCATCACATCAACAAGCACGATTTCAAGATTCCATTTGTGTGTGGCTGCCGAAACTTGGGCGAGGCGCTACGTCGCATAGGCGAGGGAGCGGCTATGATCCGCACCAAGGGCGAAGCAGGAACAGGCGATGTGGTTGAAGCCGTCCGGCATGCTCGGACAGTGCTTGGTGATATTCGCAAATTAGCCACTACGGCTGATGAGGAGCTGATGGCTTACGCCAAGTCAATTGGTGCGCCTTATGAGCTGGTCAAAGAGACCAAAAACCTTGGCCATTTGCCGGTAGTCAATTTTGCTGCTGGTGGCTTGGCAACTCCAGCTGATGCAGCATTAATGATGCAACTTGGCGTTGACGGGGTGTTCGTCGGCTCAGGAATTTTCAAGTCTGACGATCCTGCCAAGCGCGGAGAAGCCATCGTCAAGGCCGTCACTCATTACAAGGATGCCAAAATTTTAGCGGAAGTCAGCCGAAACATCGGCGAACCAATGGTCGGCCGTAATATCTCTCAGATGCCAGAAGAAGAAAAAATTGCTAGCCGAGGTTGGTAGAAATACGTGGGATGCATAGACTAGAATAATTTGGGGGAAATATTGGCCCAAACGGACGACTACGAAAACCTAATTCGCTTATGAAAATCGGTATCCTTGCCTTGCAGGGCGATTTTGCAGAACATCGCATTATGTTAAAAAATCTTGGCGTTGAAACTGCTGAAGTTCGCCTACCTGAGCAATTAAAGGGCCTCGACGGCCTCATAATTCCAGGTGGCGAGTCGACTACAATTGGCAAACTTGCTGCTGCCTTTAACTTGATAAAACCTTTACGAAAGTTTGGCCAGCGGCATGCCATCTGGGGCACATGCGCCGGCGCTATATTTCTGTCTAAGGATGTCAGTCATAAACAACCGCTGCTAAAGCTGATGGATATAAAAGTTGCACGCAATGCATTTGGTCGCCAATTGGACTCTTTTGAAATCTATCTGGATATTTCGAATCTAAATAGGGCCGCGGGTAAAGATGACCCTTATCACGCTATCTTTATTCGGGCTCCCATTATAAAGTCTGTCTCCGGGGACACCAAAATACTCGCTTCAATACCCGACGGGAGAATTGTTGCCGCACAACAAGGACATTTTCTGGCCACATCATTTCACCCTGAATTAACCAACGATAGTCGTTTTCATGAATATTTCTTATCACTAGTAGATTAATGAGTATTCGTTCGCTTGATTTCCTTGATATCCCACTTATCGCACGTTATCGCAATGACGCTTTAACCCTTGATAGCACCCGGGCATTAACCCGTGGGCATCCATTAGGCGTGGCAGGTTTGCTAACCTTCATTAATCCAGCCCGAAACGTCTACGGTGCTATAGCGAATAGCAACGAGACTGTTTTGGTAGGCGGAGTTATTCACACACGCGGCGAAACATATGCGAAATTGCTTTATTTGGCTCCAAGTGAACATCTCGATCATAATTCCTTGCCAGATCTAGTGGACCACTTAGTTGCCCAAGTTGGAGAGTGGGGTGCCTTTCATGTCATTGCCGAGCTGGATGAATCCAGCCAGACATTCACGGCATTGCGCCAAGCAGGCTTTTCTGTATATGCTTGGCAGCGGATGTGGGAAATTAGCAAATTGAAAGTATCCAATAAATCTAAAAATTGGACTCGTGCACGCTCAGTAAACAGGCCCGCCTTGGAAAGTCTATATAACCAAATCGTCCCACAAATAATGCAACCCATAGAACCGCTCCCCAAAAATGCGCGTGGATTGATTTGTAATGACGATGAGAAATGTTACGTCAGTTTAACTACTGGCGCACAGGGAATTGTTCTGACCCCATTAATTCACCCAGATGCCACCAATGTTGAAGAAAAATTGACTTCTTTACTTAACTGTATCCCTGACCGCAGAGAGCGTCCCGTTTACCTATCTGTGCGTTCATATCAGGCTTGGCTGGAACCAGCTCTCGCGGATTTGGGGGCCAATTCTGCGCCACGACAGGCTGTCATGGTTAAGCATCTAGCGCGCTTTATTAAGGATGGACAAACCCTAGCAACCGTACCGTCGGGTGTCAGTGTTCAGCCCTCACGCGTTAGTAGGATAAAATTAAAAGACAATGAATAGTTGGTTTCCCTATAATAATGGACGTAGCATTGGCATAAGAAGCGCTGAAGGGGGCAGGATTGTTCGTGACGAAGAACATCTGCTAGGCGCACGAATGACAATCAAACAAGGATATAAGTATGTTACTGTATCGTGCAGTATTGCTGGAAAGATCGATCACACGCGTTTCTTCAACGGAATAACAGCTGCCAAGCGCGAATATTTAATCATGCAAAAAGAATTAAATAAAGTCATTATGGTAGTCTCATCTTCTAAAATGACTGACATCAAAGCTTGGGAAGCAATTTCAGACTTTGTATCAAGATTTCCCTAATCCCCTTTCCGCTTGCCATTCTCTCAATATATTTGGTGATGAATGCGGGATATTGTCTAACCTTTAATTTTTAGCCAAGCATTCTCTTTGTGTACTATTTGGTGCGTGAAATATTAATAATTGCCACTATTGGTAAACTGCCAATAAATTAATCAAGATACAACATTATGTCTAATCAACATCATATTACAGACGATTTGGAAACCTTGTTAGACGTCCTTCCTACAAACATACGCCATGCCGTTGAGAAGATCAACGATAGTGACAACTTGCTGGAAATAATTCTGGACCTTGGCCGAGTGCCAACAGCGCGCTTCGTTGAACAAGAAATCGTATTACGCGATATCGAAATCACACGCGAAGAAATTGATATTGTCGACAATCACATCGGTTCTTTTGATGCCGATAACCGCGCAGGCCTGGAACGAACGCTACATCGCATCTCAGCCATCCGAAATCGATTAGGGACCATTGTTGGCCTAACACTCCGAGTTGGACGTGCCGTGTATGGCACAATAGACATCGTCGAGGATATCATCCAGTCGGGCAAGTCCCTACTTATTTTGGGCCGTCCTGGCGTGGGCAAGACTACGCTTTTGCGAGAAGCGGCTCGCGTATTAGCCGGGTCAAAGCGCGTCATAATCGTGGATACATCCAATGAAATTGGCGGCGATGGTGATGTACCGCATCCTGCTGTTGGCAAGGCGCGCCGAATGCAAGTGCGTGAGCCTATGCATCAGCATGAGGTCATGATAGAGGCAGTCGAAAACCACAACCCCGAAGTTATCGTCATCGACGAGATCGGACGTGAGCTGGAAGCCTTGGCCGCCCGTACTATCGCTGAGCGCGGTGTCCAGTTGATCGGGACAGCGCATGGCAATACCCTTGAAAATCTATTTCTCAATCCCACGTTATCTGACCTTGTTGGTGGTATAGAAGCTGTCACACTGTCCGACGAAGAAGCACGTCGGCGAGGCACACAGAAAACGGTGCTCGAGCGTCGGGCTCCGCCGACATTTGATGTGTTGATTGAGATTCAAAATCGCGATCGATTTGCAGTCCACAAAGACATAATGACTGCTGTGGACCAGCTACTGCGCGGATTTCCTGTACAAGCAGAGATTCGGATGCGAGATACTGACGGGCAGATTAAGATCGAAAAAGGGGTACCAGCCCTAAAGTCCCGAATTGAAACGAATGGAAAAAAGGTTCGGGGCGGACGTAAGCCTGCTAAGGCTTCCGATAAATCCAGTCAAGCCTCAAAGTTTGATCTCACTATGGTCTCTAGCACGAAATTACAGACCATCCGAATATATCCTTATGGTGTAGCCCGTAATCGCCTTATACAGGCTGCCAAACGCCTAAGCGTGCCGGCTGTGGTAGTGCGGGAGGCAGGCGATGCAGATGCGTTGGTAACTTTGCGCTCTTATTATCGCAATCGACAACGGACAGTGGTAAACGCTGAAAATCGCGGCATGCCAATTTATGTTTTACGCTCCAATACGGTCAATCAAATGGAGCAATTTCTTAGTGATCTGTTCAATATTTCTTCCATACAAACTTCCTCAAACGAATTGGACGATGCCAGGCAACAAACGCAGCAAGCTATTCAAGGTGTGCTAAATGGTGAGCGCTGGGTGGACCTGCCGCCAGGCCCTTCGCTTGTACGCCGTTTACAACACGAAATGGCCCGCTCGGCAGAATTGACCTCACACTCGTATGGTAAAGAGCCGCGCCGCCATGTGCGTATATTCCGGGAGTAGCTGTCAAGAGAGAAGTAGTGAGTAGACCGCGCCCCCATCCTTTATCCTCTGCCCTCTAACCTATGTTCATTACTCTCGAAGGCCCCGAAGGCTCCGGCAAGACCTCTCACATCCCCTCGCTAGTTGAATACCTGCGTGAAAAAGGGTATCGTGTGTTTCCAACTCGCGAACCAGGTGGGACGTCGATCGGCGAGCAGATCCGAGAGGTGATTCATGAATTAAAAAACGCCGAGATGCACCCGATCACGGAGACATTACTCTACCAGGCTGCGCGTGCTCAAATTGTGGAAGAGGTGATTCGTCCTAGGCTAGAGACGGGCGAGATCGTGGTCTCCGACAGATATGCCGACTCAACAGTCGCTTATCAGGGCTACGGCCATCAACAGAATATTGATGAAGTTCATGCGTTGATTAGTTATGCTACCGGTGAGTTAATACCAGATTTAACTATATTGCTTGATCTTCAGGTTGAAATTGGTCTGCAGCGCAAGCAAAATGCTGATGAGTGGAATCGATTGGATGCTTACACAGTTGAATTTCATCAACGCGTTCGTGCAGGTTATTTAGAGATGGTCAAGCAAAATCCAAATCGATGGGCGGTGATAGATGCTGGTAAGGATTGGAAAATAGTGCAAGAAGAAATAAGGAAAATAATTTTAGATAAGTTAAGATAACCCAAAAGCTGCCAAGAAGATATTAAAAGCATCAAACCCTTCTAAATAAATGCTTATTCTTTTCCAGCATAGTCACAAGCTGTTTGCAGTACAAGTTTCGAATGTACACTTTCACTACACGAGGTAGAGCTTATCCCAATACTATTGAGCCATTTCGTGGCTTAAGGAACCTGTTATACTTGTTGCGCTGCGATAAATATGAGTATTCTCGTGTCTCCCTTATCAACTAAAAATGACAATAATGAGACCTTTGAGGAACGTTTAGATGGTCTATATGAGGAGCTGGCCCTAGCTCTAAAATGGGAGCGCCCATCCATTTTGCTCGCAATTTATGAATCAGAGAATGTTCGCAGAATTGCTGAAAGCTCGCTCGAGGCTCGTTTGGAAGATTTAGGGCAGGTGGTTCATAATTATCGGATTGACAGTAAAAATTTTGATGTTCCATTGGCATTAGCAGCTCATCCTGATCGGGCAAATACAGTTTTCTTTGTAACCAATCTCAAGTGGGGAGGCGGTAAAGGTGGATATAATGCTTTTCGAGCTTTAAATCTACGCCGCGAATTATTTGTTGACTATCAGATCCGTATGATTTTATGGTTAACGATATCAGAGTCTGCCAATCTCCCAAAACGTGCACCAGATTTCTGGGCGTTCCGTCATGGTGTGTATGAGTTTACTGGGTATACAGAGCAGGCAGATACAGAGTTAAACAAACAAACCTTGTTATGGAATGAGCAAGTGCTGGGGGTTACAGAAGATGATTTAGAGCCTAAAATTTCTTATCGGGAAAATTTACTAAGTCAATTTCCAGAGGGTAACGAAGCTCTTATGTCGCGTGCCGAAACTCAATATGAACTAGCGTATTTGTATTGGAGAAAAGGTGAAACTCTTATGAGCTTAAAGCTCATAGAATCTGGATTGAAAACAGGAGAAAAACTTATACCAAGCTTATTTGCTAAATTTCTTATAGGCAGAGGGATCATTCAATATGAATCTGGGGAAATAGAGAAAGCAGTTGATGCGTTTCAGCGTGCAATTAATCTCCAACAAGAGAACGCCACAGCATATGCAAATCTGGCAATTATTCAGCATTCATTAGATAATTCCGAAAAAGCTATCACCTATGCTGAAAAGGCTGTTGAATATTCTCCTACTGCAACCAACACCTGGATGATTTTAGGAAACATATATTATGAGCTGGGTAATTTGGAAGAAGCAAAAAATGTATTTTTAAATGCTGTGAAATTTGATTCAAAAAATATAAAAGCATGGAACTTTTTGGGCAATAGTTATTTTGCGCAGAATCATTCACAAATGGCCATTCGTGCTTTCCGTAAGGCGACAAAGATCGATCCCTTTAATATAGAGGCGTGGCTAAATCTGAGTACAGTTTATGAAGTTTTAGGTCGGATCAAAGAAGCAAAACAAACCTATGATAAAGTCATAGAATTAAATCCTAGTAATAGGCAAGCTCTGGTTTTCTTAAAAAACTTAAATTGAAAAATTACAGTTGGATACTCAGTTCCCTGAAAAATGATAAAGGTAGTACCAAGTAAGCTGCTAATGCTATGGATATTTCTTATTTCCGAATATCAATTGATGTTATAGCACTAGCTGCTAGCGCATTTATATTATTTAACTCATCGTGGAGGCAGCCACGGATGAGATATCCCAGCCTAGTTTTATTTGGCTTGTCATTGTTTATTTATGCAGTTTCTTCTATCTTTATTTCATTAAATGTTTTTCCCAATAAAACCTTTTGGTTAGGTTTGCTTGTTTTGGGGGCCACACTATTACCAGTAAGTATTGTATTGATCTCTTTGGAATATACTCAAAATAGATATTGGCTTTCAACGCGTATGAGTGTGTTGTTTGTGATATTGGCTACAATTTATTTCCTGCTGTTAGGGTTTGCTTATTCAGGATTTTCAGGTCAACAAGCCTCTTACTTTGAAGACCGCGGTTCATTCATTGTAAATTTATATTCTAATAGTCTATTATTCGTTGGATTTTTTATTGCACTGCGTAAATTTCGTAGTGAGATAACATATCAAAGTAAGTTGTATGCAATAATATTGGTCAGCATTGCTTTTCCCCTTTTAGCAAGCGTAGTTAATTTGAGTGGGGTTTCTAACCATTTAGATGCTGATTTGATGATGGTGGCCTATTTATTAACAGCTATGGTTATTTTGATTGGGTTCAATCAAAAACAAGTGAACGTTTATCCAATCGAACGAAAACTTGCCATAGAATCGATGAATGACGGCTGGATGATATTGGATGCTTATGATTATGTGATTGATGTGAACGCATCTGTTGAGAAGACGCTGAGATCTCCAAGGAAAGAAATCATCAACCAACCTGTAAAAAAAGTATTGAAAAACTGGGAAGAACTTGTTTACAATATTGATTCAGAGGAATTTTTTTTTAATGGAAGCATAAAGGATAAAAAAGAACAAAGAAATTATTCTATTCGTCTCACCGAGCTTAGGAGCAATTCCGGAGATGTAATAGGCAAATTACTCCTCTGGCGAGATGTTACAGAACAAAAAAGAGCCACAGAAGCAAAACAAAGAGCTCGCGACGAGTTGTTTATTTTGCTTCAATCGATCATGAATGCATCAAGTCACGTATTTGATTTAGATGAATTTCTTAACGAAGCCATATACCAAATAGTTTATGCATTTCGGAGTCAATATTGCGTTATCCACTTAAATGACGACCGTGAAACAAATCAAGAAAATCCCGGCCTAAATGTGGCAGCTCATTATGGTCTTTTGGAAGGCTTGGATGAGACAATTACACCCTTCGTAGAAAAAATTAACATGTACGAGCTATTTAATGAGAAATCGGACCCGGTTCTCATTAGTAATATTGAACAGAGCAAATATTTTAAGGGAATAGACCCACTAGAATCTCCCATCTGTTTGGTAGTAGCACCTATGATAATAAAAAAGCGATTAATCGGTGCAATCGCATTAGCAAGAGAGGCGGAAAATATATATTCGAAAGATGAAATTACGCGGGTTATTGTAGTTGCAGATGAAATGGCATCATTTATTCAAAGTGATCGCAGGCGACAAATAAATATCGCTTCTCAGGAGCGGAAGCACATTGTCCGTGATTTGCACGACTCGATAAGCCAAAATCTATATGGATTATTAGCCTTAACCGAGGTTGCTCAAGCAGCCGTTGAATCTGGTTCTCCCCTTAAATCGTTACAATATTTACCAAAAATTGGTGAGAGTGCTCGTCAGGCGATGAGGGAAATGAGACTATTTCTCTACCAGTTACAGCCAGTTAAATTAGAGCAGGAAGGTCTTGTGGCGGTATTGCATCATAGATTGTCTGCTGTAGAAGGCAGAGCAAATATCAAAGCTAGGTTTATAGCGGACGAAGATATCTCATTAGCTTCTCATCAAGAACTGGCTTTGTACTATATAGCTCAAGAAGCACTAAATAATGTGCTAAAACATGCGAGACCAAAATCTGTAACAATCTATTTAAGAGTAGATAACCGGAGGGTTACACTTGAAATAGTGGATGATGGCATTGGATTTAATTTGGGATTAATTGATTCGGGCGGGTTAGGATTAGGTAATATGCAAGAGCGCGCCATTCAAGCAGGCGGCACGTGTAAAATTGTATCGGAGCCTGGACAAGGAACCAGAATCATCGTTGAGATAGAAGATGACAGGCGATATCTACGTACTTACGAAAGGTATTAGCTATGAAAAATATTCGTGTTGTAATTGCAGAAGATCAAACTGTTGTCCGCGAAGGCTTCGCGGCAATGTTATCTTTTGAATCAGACATTGAGGTTGTGGGGCAGGCCAATGACGGTATCCAGGCGCTGGCCAAGATAAAAAAATTAAAACCAGATGTGCTTCTGCTTGATCTAAAAATGCCTGTACAAGGTGGTTTAGAAACCATTCCAATAGTTATAGAACAAACACCAGAAGTTCGTATTTTGGTTCTAACCAGTTTTGACGAGGGAGAAACTATATATGAGGCGATCAAAGCTGGGGCTTTAGGATATATGTTGAAAGATTGTACAAAAAATCAATTGGTGAAAGCAATACGTGAAGTAGCCAGAGGCGAGGCCTTTCTAGAACCTTCTATCGCTATGAAAATGATTAGCGAGATTAATAATCCAAAAGAAGTTATGTATACAACTTCTCCGCTTACTCCCCGTGAATTAGAAACCTTAAAACTTATCGCTCGTGGACTTAGCAATCAAGAAATTGCAGCCGAACTCGTTGTACACGAGAGAACTATTGCGAAATATGTAAGCAATATTCTAAATAAATTGCATTTGGCAAATCGCACACAAGCAGCCTTATATGCACTGCAAGAGGGTATAACCAAGCTACCAAAAGAAAGATAAAGCCTCTTCCCACAAGGTCTCCTATATAATTGGCTGGGTAATTGGAAGTATTCAAATCCGGCCTTTTGAATTTTAATAACTCAAATGGTCATAAATGACCATGCCACTGCCATGAATGTTATTTTAAAGTCGGTCATAAATCTCAATAAAACAACTACTTATTTAGATATCTTTTGGGGAAACAAGTCCATATAATGTTCTTACGCAAAAAGTTATCAAATTTGCAATGTGGAAAGCAGATGCTATTAGGTCAACATAACCTTTTTATTGATGAGCAAGCCAATATTAAACTTTCTGAAAGCATACGTGGTTTTTATTCTGAGGGCGCGTACATCACCCAAGGTTTTGATAGAAATCTACTTTTGCTTACAGAGCAAGCCTTTTTGGTCATTGTAAATAAATTAAAGACATTGAATATAGCCGACCCCTTGGCTAGATTGTTACTACGTTTGATCATGGGTTCTGCTTCTGAAATTAAATTTGATGCATCTGGGCGTATCAAAATTCCACAACGATTACAAGATATTGCCGATATTCATTCAGATATAGTGATTGTTGGGCAAGGTGATTATTGTGAAATTTGGTCACAAGAAAATTGGATTAATCAAGAAAGCATTTTACACAATCAACAAGATAACTCTGATCGCTTTGCCAGCCTGAACTTGAATATGGAATAACGACACGTGAACACACCGAGTCTTAAAATATTGTTTGATGAGGACCAAATGAGCAAATTTGATTACATTGTTGCAAAAGATTTTGATCGTGCCTGGTTGAATTTTGAACTTGATTTGCCTCTTAAACCGGGTAAAAATGGTCAAACAAATCCATTCTATGTTAATCGACCAGGTAATCCAATTGCGGAATTAACCGATGCACTATTGGCACCCTTTTTCCGGCCTCCAAAATTTTATTTTTCAGGTCATCGCGGATGTGGAAAATCAACAGAATTGTTACATATTCTTTCTAACCCCGAGATACAAAAGAAATTTTGGCCAATAAATTTCAGTATTCGCGACGAAGCGGATATCATCGATATAGATTTTCGTGACATTCTGTTGGCTATTGGCAGCAGACTTTTTCGAACCTACCGAAAAGCGGGTGGTGAATTACCAGACCAGTTGTTAAAGGAATTGAACAGTTGGAGAGGCAAGGTCCAGAAAGAAATTAATACAACTCTCAACGGTCCAGTCTCAGAGTATGAAATTGGCGCCTCGATAGACGCTTTTTTTGTAAATGCCGGCATGAAGATGAAATTAGAACCCGCCACTCGTGTTGAATTACGCCAGGTTTTTGAAAAAGACATTACCGGCTTAATTGCAGTCATTAATAGTATTGCCGCAGCAATTTACGTACGTGAAAAACGAGTTCCCCTTATATTGATTGATGACATGGATAAACCAGAACTGAGTGCTGCAACCGCCATTTTTCATGACCAACGTGCTATAATGATGCAACCGAATTGCGCGATTGTTTACACAGTCTCCAGTGCTTTATTTTACAGCAAGGAATTTGATGCTATTCGGGATCAAGCGATTTTTCTTCCCAATATAACTTTGCATTCCCCTCGGAAACCGGATTCATATATTGAGGAAGGTTATAAAATATTATCGCGATTTGTTTCTAACCGTATGTCCCTTGAATACATTGAAGACAAGGCACTACAAAATGCTATTACATACAGTGGGGGAGTATTTCGCGAAATGGCACGTATCATGCGATCAGCTATTGGGCGAGCCCGCCGTCAAAAAGCAGCACAAGTAACAGTACGGGATATTGATTGGGCGGCAACAGAAATCCGGAATGAATATCGAAGGATTTTAGACAAGAAAGACTTAGAACTCCTGAAAAAAATCAGCCAAACCAACCGACTTGAATACAATAATCGTTTGCAGCCGCTCATGCAGTTGTTAGCTGTTTTGGAATATCGAAATGGTGATAACTGGTGTGATATCCATCCTGTGTTGAGGAAAATGGTTAATGCTTGATGACATTTGTTGGTTGCGAAGAATTACGGCTAATTCCGTCTACGACAAAGGAGATATGTAAATGGCTACTTATGCTATTGATCAATTGGCGTTAAGGCAGCATGGTAAAGATCTTCGCAATTTATCTCAACAAGAACGATATTTAAATCCAAATATTGATTTAACAGATAACGAACTAAGAATTGTTAAATCTGACAATGATAGTACCCCCCCTAACAGGCACTTACAAGATTCCTTGCTAAATAAATACCCAGAAAGGGATAACGCCATACCTTTATCTGCTAATTTAATGCTTACCTTGGGAATACTTCATTGGAGAAAAAAAGATTTTAGTAAGGCATTAGAGCTTTTACAAGCAGCATTAAATATTGGAGCACCTTTGAAAGATAAATGGTTTTTTGCACAGTGTTTCAATGCAAAAGCACTTGTAATGACCGGAATGGGGAAAAATAATGATGCAATCGATGCTTATAAAAAAACCCTTCAATTCGCGCCCGATCAGATTTTCATTTGGAATAATTTAGGAAATCTCTATTTTAAAATGGGTCAACCAGATAAAGCTATTGAATCCTACATGAAAGCTCTGAAGCAAGATTCGGAGAATACCGTGAGCTGGAATGGGCTTGGAGATGTATACCAAGATGTTATGTCAACGGATGACGCGATCGAGGCCTATCAAAAAGCAATTCAGCTTGCACCAAAATTTGCTTATCCTTGGAATGGCCTTGGCGATGTTTATTCTAAAATAAATCAATTTGATAAAGCCTTAAATGCTTATTCGAAAGCAATAAAGTTGAAAGAGGATTTTATTGAGCCCTGGATTAGTTCGGGAAAATTATTTATGGAGCAGGATCGTTTTAATGAAGCTGTAAATTCATGCCAAAAGGCAGCAGAGCTTGACCCCGAAAATGTTCAAGTATGGGTTAGTTTGGGCAATTTATATTTTAGTTATAGTCACTACGACGAGGCTATCGCAGCTTTCAACAGAGTAATTCAAATGAATTGTGGAACGGGGTTGATCTATCAAACCCTGGCCTCATCTTTTTTTGAAAAAAAGCAATTCGTTGAGGCGGTTTCCTTTTATCAAAAAAGCATTGGTCTACTGAAAAACAAAGTAGAGCAGGCAATAGTTTGGAACAAGCTAGGAGATACAAAGCGAAAACTGAATGCCTATGAAGATGCTTTAGATGCATACCGGACTGCTGACAAACTTTGTGAGCCAGGTTTTCTTTTTGATAGAAATACTTATAAAGGAAAAGACATCGAGGATAACGAGAAAGGAAATTTGCCAATGGACAAGAATCTGGCGACAACAATAGAAAAAGATAAAGAGCATATGGAAATAAGTCTAACTCAAAAAGAGAATGTAGTACCGACCCGTATCGAAAATACCAAGAAAGGAGACTCATTCATGAAGCTACATCCTTCCATTCTTGAAAGAATTAATGTTCATAAAGAAGGTTTGGTCTCATCTGATCAGCCAAATGAGAAAAAGATACTAATCAGCCTTCTAGATAAAGACAATGATGAAGAAGCACAGCTCGTTGAAAAAGAAAACGAGATGACGGTTAAGAGTGCCTATGAGTGGAGCGAATTGGGCAATCTTTACTTGAAAGCGGGATCATACGGTGATGCCATATCAGCCTACAAACATGCCATTGAATTGGCGCCAGAATTTGGCTGGGCATATAGCAATCTAGCCTTGACATACTATCGGCAAGGACAATATGAAGAAGCTGTTTCGCTTTACCTAAAAAGCATAGAATTATTCCGTACCAGCGAAGAGAAGGCAGTTACTTTAAATCGACTTGGTGATGCGTATCGGGGATTAAGTGATTATGACAATGCTATGCAGGTTTATCATGAGGCAGATCAGTATAGTGCCAATGAAGATGATTCTGATGAGCAGTCAGCTGATAACCCAGACACACATACTGAAGATTCTATTGTTGAAGAACCGGACGAGACTTTGAGTTTTGAAGAAACGCTTCAATCTGAACTTGAACCTGCTTCCGATGAAAATGAAACAGACGAACAACAAGATGAGATTTATGAAGAAAACCCAATGAATTTGGAAAATGATGACAATGAGAATAGTGCTCCTGAAGAGTCTCAATTGCTGGAGAGTGGTTGGTTACCAAATGATGATTCGGAAAACAAGAAGGTAGCTGATGAGGATCAAATTGAAAACGCCGAATTTGTTGCTATGCTCTCAAGCCTAACCAACGAAGATGAGGAATCCAACGATCAGCAAGAAATGACTTCCAAAACTGATTCAATGATTTCAGAAGAATCTGTCGAACCCAAAGAGAAAACTTCTGCAGAGTGGAACGAACTAGGAAAAATGTATCTGACGAAAAGTTTATACGACGAAGCCATCTCAGCTTATCAAAAAGCAATCGATGCTACACCTGGTTTTTCTTGGTCGTTTATAAATAATCTTGCAATGGCCTACTATGGAAAAGGGAAATATGATCAAGTCACTTCTCTATATTCGGAACATACAGGTACCCAACATGAAACCGAAGAAGCTGATCTCGTTGATGTAAATCTCGAGGGCAAGGACGGATTCGAATCAAACGAATCGGAGCATGAACAGGAAGTTGTTGATGAGACCGAGCTTGAAATGGATGCCATCGAGACCACAGCAGATTTAGAAGGATCTGAGGCCAAATTCGAAGAAGATAAAATCAAATTTGAAAATGAGCTCGTTGAGTTTTCCGACTTAGAGGCAGAGGATGTTCAGGAGAAAGTTCAAGGAAGTAATTTGGATCCAGATGAAATAAATTCAGTTGAAGCAAGTTTGGGAGAGGAACCAGAAGCGCAGCTTGTTGAGCAAGAGCAGGAGATGACAGTTAAGAGCGCCTATGAGTGGAGTGAAATGGGCAATCTTTACTTGAAAGCTGGATCCTACAACGATGCTATAGCAGCCTACAAAAAGGCAATTGAATTAGCACCAGAGTTTGGTTGGGCATACAGCAATCTAGCTTTGGCGTATTATCGCCAGGGCCAATATAAGGAAGCTGTATTATTATACCGAAAGAGTATTGATTTGTTCCGCACCAAGGAAGAGAAGGCGGTTTCCTGGAATCGTTTAGGCAATGCATACAGACGATCCAACGATCATCAAAGCGCTATGAAAGCATATCGTACCGCAGATAAACTCAGCATGAATTCAAGCTCACTGCTTTCTCGCACCCGTCTGGTTTTGATGAATAATGAGTAATGTATAGCATTTGAACGGTCCTAGGGAACTTTAAAATTGTAGCGTGGTGGTAGCGACTTTTGCGATGAATAAATTTCCCGGTCAGGCGTCAATTTGCAGATACCGTTGCACTTCTTTCGCTCGCGCGACATCCATTTGGTGATGACAAAACCAAAAGACCTCAATTAAAGCTTTTGCTTTTGAATTTAGGAAACATAAATATTTAAATCCAAAGAGGTAGTCCCCTATGAATGAGCATTTGATCTGGAACGAATTAGGAAATATTAATTCCAAAATGGGCAATATTGATAAAGCGATGGAATCTTTTCAAAAAGCAATTGAAATAGAATCTGCTTTTGGGCTCTCATTTAACAATTTGGGCATATGCTACCAAATGAAAGAAAAATACCCTGAAGCAATCTTGCTTTATCAGAAAAGCCTTGACCTTTTAATAAATGATAAAGAAAGTGCATTAGTGTGGAAGCGTATGGGTGAGGCATATGCCAGTATAGGTGATTATGCCAGGTCATTAGATGCGTATCAAAACTCGAATGATTTAATAAGCAAAACAGCTCAAGATAAGCAATCAGATTCTTCGTGGCAAGAATATGATGAAAATGAATTAAAAATATGGTTGCAAAAGATTGAGACGAATGCCTCCTCAAAGATAGAGACAATTGGTAGTGATCCAATTTTAGAAGAAAATACAATTAACGCCTCAACCTTAACAAATTTAGAGATCGATTTAGGCGGGCCTGAAAGTGATTCCGCAATCGAAAACGAAAATGATAGTGAGGAAACCGTTTCGGAGCTAGCTGAGGAAAGCATCGAAGATGACGAGCCTGAAATTGATGAAATTTCTTTGGATGAACCCGCAAGTGATGAACATGAAAAAATAGATGATGATGAGCAAACTGCCTTGGAATGGCATAAATTGGATTCCAACGAATCGCCAAAAGTTGAAGAGTATTCTGTTGGGGAGTCTAACAATGAATATTATGCAGCTCCAAGTGAAGATGATAATAATACAAGTACGATTTCACCGCTCTTGAAAAGGCCCCGATTGCCAATTAGGCTTGCTGAGCAACCCAAAGATATTGCGGTCTGGCCAAAATTTTTATCCAAAAAAGATCCCTGGTTCGAAAATAATAATAGTGAGGTCGAAGTGATTGAGCATGAAGACCTCCAGCCTGAAAACGAAAAACACTTTGATAAGTTAGCTGGGGTAGAAGTTTCAGAAGAAATTATCGAACCGAGTGAGAATAATTTTACTCAGGAAAAAAGCGAATTGTCTTTTCAAACTTCACAGGAAGGTGATTTGAACGAAGTCGCTGAGATTGTCGATGAACCATCAGCAGATAGAAAAAATGGGAGCGATGAGATTCCTGCAGCGGTTGAAATTTACGAAAAAATTACGCAACAAGTTCCAACAAATGACAAAGCTTGGGATAAATTGGGAAATCTTTATAAAGACATGGGTCGCTACGATAAAGCAAAGGCGGCATATGAAAAGGCAGTATCTATTTCCAACAAACAGCCGATATATCAATATCATTTGGGATTGGTCTATTCAGCTCAAAATCAATATGAGTACGCCCTTTCAATTTTTCAGGGTATTGTTGAATTAGATCCAAAGTATATTTTGGCACATTGTGCATTGGCTGGCTGTTATCGCAGACTTAAGCTGGAAAGTGATCTTGAAGAGCACATAAATATTGCCCGCCCACATATGCTATCTGAAAGCGAATATAATCGGGCCTGTTTTGAGTCAATAAGTGGAAATACCGATGATGCAATTCACCTGTTAGGAATCGCGCTAGAAAACGAACAAACCACAATCGAATGGATAATAGTTGATCCGGACCTTGATTTTATTCGGGACGATCCACGCTTTCGGGCCCTGATAGGTCAGGTTGAAATCGAAGATGCAGAGGTTGCCGAGGAAAAGGAAGAATTTTCGGCAGCGGGAATTAATTAAGATTCAATCAGCCCAATCAACTGGGTGAATGAGCTGATTACTGGACAATCTGGTTCGAGAAAGAGTCCCTTTGGGTCGTAGAGAACAGGTTGAAGTCCGGCATCGCGCGCGCCCACCACATCCGCAAAATAATTATCCCCAACGTAGATTGCATATTCTGATTTTGTTTTTGCCATCTTAACAGCATGATTAAAAATTCGAGGATCAGGCTTCCATGATTTAACTTCTCCACCAGCAAGAGAAAAGTGTATATAATCTTGCAATCCAAGTTCTTCAATCTCATCTTTATAGGGTTTGTCACGATTTGAAACAACTCCAATAGTTAAACCTGTGTCTTTCAACCTCGTTAAAACATCAAATGTTTCTTCAGGCAATCGGGCTTGCGGTCTGTAATTCTCACGCATATACGTAGTTACTTTTGGGCTGATTTCGTCTATGAAAGAGGCTGGGCATCCTAATGCTATTAATCTGCGATACCCAAAGCTGTACCAAAACCCCTCTTCATTGCCATTGAATTTCCTTCGATCAGCTTCTATTTCAGGGGAGCTGGCAAAGTAATAATGTTCCCAAATCGCAGCGCGGCGGCGGTCTTCCTCAGTTAATGACAATCCCAGGCTGGCGGCGTGGTCAGTAAAAACCTCCCCGCCTGAGGGGAGGTTGTGTCGGAGTGTGCCGTCAAAGTCAAACAGAATTGCCTTGGTGCCATTTGCCGATAGCATTAACCGCCTATCTCATTCATCGCTCTATTTAACGGAATGACCCCTTGCGCTAAACCGTGGCCCCATGGCTTTTCCCAGATACCACCTAAAATAATATGTTGGAGTTCATCTAATGTAGCGCCCTCACGTAAGGGAGTGAGTAAGTCCACTTCCTTCTCACGTAAGAGACACAAGCGCAGTCGGCCATCGGCTGTTAAGCGTGCGCGTGTGCAAGAGGCACAGAATGGATTCGTAACCGACGAAATAAATCCTACATCACCTTTTCCATTTGGTAAGCGAAAGAGACGTGCTTCACCGTCTAGTTTGCCATCGTTGGCTATTTCCATCGGACCCATTACATTTTCAATGCGTTCCTGTATTTCGGCCGCGGTAGTGATCTGTCCGGTTTGGATGTCTGTCGCTTCGGCGAAGGGCATCATCTCGATGAATCGAACCTGCCAGGGATGTTCAATTGTAAGGCGGGCAAGGTCAACAACATCTGATTCATTGTAACCTTTGACCACGACTGCGTTGAGTTTTACCGGAGTGAGGCCGGCTTTTTCTGCTGCTATAATTCCGTTCCAGACGTCTTCGAGCTTGCCCCAACGTGTTAGGCGCTTGAATTTTTCAGGGTCGAGAGTGTCGATCGAAATGTTGACCCTTTGAAGGCCGGCCTCAGCCAATGGCTTTGCCAATTTAGAGAGCAGCAGGCCGTTGGTAGTCATTGAGAGGTAGTCAATGCCATCTGTGTTGGCAATGCCACGAACGATATCAACAATATTCTTGCGGACGGTTGGTTCACCTCCGGTTAGCCGAATTTTGTCGAAGCCTAATTTTGCGAACAATTTGGTTAGCAGCAGGATCTCATCATCCTGCATAAGGTCAGCATTTGGTTTAAATGTCTGATCTTCTGACATACAGTAAACACAACGAAGATTACAGTGATCTGTCAGGCTAATGCGTAAATAGTGGATATTTCGTCCAAAACGGTCTGTTGCCATTATATGTACTCATTTAAAGTATAACAAAATTATTATAATACCTTGCACGCAATTGACTATGTGATTTAGCCATGCTATCATCCATATAGATTATTTTATTATAATGGGTTTTCATTTAAGGAGGTATTTATTATGAGTGCTGAATTTATTTTTCGTATTATTGGCATGCTAATCTTTGCATTATTGGGTGGCTATTGGGGGGGCAGAGCGGGTTTATTTGCAAACGACGCAATAAATTATTTTTACGTCTTTGGTCTTGTGGGTGCATTGGTAGGTCTGATATTGACGCCTTATCTTACAAACCGTCCAATTAAGGCAATCCGTTCTGCGCTCGGTCAACTCTCTGCCGAAACCCTTTTTGCAGGCCTAACAGGATTAGTGGTCGGTTTGTTGATTGCGGCCTTGTCGGCTTTCCCACTTTCATTGTTGCCAGATCCGTTTGGTAGTGTGCTGCCTTTTGTTGGCGTAGTCTTGTTTGGATACCTCTCTGTTTCGTTGTTTGTGATGCGCCAGGGTGATATTATGAGCTTACTCAGTGCCCTGAGTGGACGTGGCGGAAATGGCGGTGGGTCCACATCTTGGACAAACCTGAATCGCACTATCTTACTAGATACCAGTGTCATCATCGATGGACGTGTCTCCGATATCGCCAAGACCAGTTTTCTGCCTGGCACCTTACTAATTCCACGCTTTGTTCTCAATGAACTACAATACATCGCTGACTCCCCGGATGGCTTGCGCCGTCAGCGTGGCCGCCGCGGTATGGAAATACTGGCTGAATTGCAGAAACAACCAAACATTTTGACCCGCATCAGTGATATTGATGTCGACGGCATGCGCGATGTGGACGATAAACTTGTAGTTTTGGCGAGACAACTGAAGTGTCCGATTCTTACCAATGATTATAATTTAAATCGCGTGGCTGAATTACAAGGGGTCACAATCTTGAACATCAACGAACTTGCCAATGCAGTCAAATCGGTGGTATTACCAGGCGAGATTCTGCGAATTAACGTCATACAGGAAGGCAAGGAACGTGATCAGGGCGTCGGTTATATGGACGATGGCACGATGGTTGTAGTTGAAAACGGCCGTGAGTTTATAGGTGAATACCAGGAAGTAGGCGTTACCAAAGTGCTGCAAACTGCCGCTGGACGGATGATCTTTGCCCGAGTAGAAGAAGGCCAAAAGAACGAAGGGACCAAAGAAAAATAAAATACAGGATGCCCTATGCTACTACTCTCAGATCCAGAGAGAATTGTATGGTATCCTGCGTGCCGATCACTGCCTCCCGTTTGTTGCTGGAAGACGCAGAAGATAGAAATGCGCACTCCATACGTTAGTCTGCGGGTTGGCCTGCTTTGCGACGATTTACCAGCGCCTGTTCATCGGAATGAAAAGGGATTTTATGCTTCGCGTATATAACACAATCACTCATAAAAAAGAAAAATTTGAGACCCTCGAACCAAACACTGTCAAAATGTATGTTTGTGGGGTCACTGTTTATAACGATGCGCATGTCGGGCATGCCATGTCGGCGCTAGTTTTTGATATTATTCGGCGCTATCTTGAATATCGTGGCTATAAAGTCAACCATGTAATGAATTACACAGACGTAGATGACAAGATCATCGCACGCGCCAAAAAACTTGGTAAAGACCCACTTAAACTGGCTGAGCACTATATCAAAGATTATGCTCAGAATTTGGCCGACCTCAACATTCTACCTGCCACTTCAAACCCGCGCGTAAGCAATACCATCGACCTCATCGTTGAGTTTGTACAGGGTTTGATCAACAAAGGGTACGCTTACGCTGCCAAAAATGGCGATGTATACTTCCGGGTTGATAAAGACAAAGATTATGGACGGCTCTCTCGACGCAAGCTTGAAGATATGCAGGCTGGCGTGCGTATCGAGATTGGCCAAGAGAAGGAAAACCCGCTTGATTTTGCCCTGTGGAAAGCCGCCAAGCCCGGTGAGATCTTTTGGGAGAGCCCTTGGGGTAAAGGCCGCCCTGGCTGGCATATCGAGTGCTCGGCTATGAACCTAGCCGAATTCGGCGAGCAGATTGACATCCACGGTGGCGGCAACGACCTTGTCTTCCCGCACCACGAGAATGAGATTGCCCAATCCGAATCTTATACCGGGTTGGAATTAGCCCGCTACTGGATTCACAACGGTATGCTGCAACTTGGCAACCAAAAGATGTCCAAATCGGTGGGCAACATTATCAGCATCAACGAATTCTTAGAAGAGCGTGATGCGGACGTGATGCGCATGCTGATATTAAGTGGGGCTTATCGTGCGCCACTCACCTTCACGGATGAGACACTGGACGCTGCCGAAAGGGGACTCGAGCGCCTCAAATCTGGATTTCGGCCTGCTCTGCCCAACGCAAAGAGAATCCCAGCTGACGGCAGGTCTAAGCTCACAACTCAAGCCGAGTCTACAACTCAAGCCTTCACCGACACAATGGACGACGACTTCAACACAGCTGGTGCATTGGCCCCGCTGTACGAACTAGTCAAAGCCATCAACACTGCTCGAGATCAGAATGCCTCTGACGAGCAGCTCGCTCCGCCACAAGCCACGCTACGTGAACTAACAGGCGTACTTGGCCTTCGTTTGGCTGAAAAGACCGGCGCGGGTGGTGCCGACAAGTTTATCGATTTGCTGGTCGAAGTGCGAACAGAAGTGCGTGCACAGAAGTTGTGGTCGCTCTCTGATGTGATTCGCGACAAACTCAAAGAACTGGGTGTAACCATTGAAGACAGCAAAGATGGTACCGCTTGGCGCTGGGGATAGTTTGATACGCTACGGGCCGACAATTGACCGCCCATTTTTAATATAAAGTTTCTATCCTACTGGACAACGTAATGCATCAAGCTAAAATGTTACTATGGTGGTAACTTTGCATCAAGAGAGAATGTTACCGAGAAATTTTCCAAAGAGCGCTCCAACGAGTGGTTAGCCGGTACTTGCTCAAAATCAGTTTTTTATGTCATTGCCTGCACTGTGTGCGCAGGCACGCGTGCGAGACCTAGTAGGGGTCGTACCCCATTCGGGGCACATTGGCAATCTCAGGGCACATGCCAAGCTTATGTTCCCAGATTACTTGAGACTGCCGCGTCGGCCGTCCGTCTCCTACTAAGAAACTTATTTCTTGTCATCGCGAGGAGCGATCTTTGCGACGCGGCGATCTCCCATTGAGCGAGGAGATTTCCGCACTCCGCAGAGTTTATCCTGTAGCTTGTCGAAGGGCTTCGTTCGCACATCGTCCCCTTGGGGGAATGACACAAAAAAGTTTTCCTGTTCGAGCCCATTTTTTTTCGGGTTGGGCCTCCTCGCACGAGTGCCCGCCGAAGGTTCCCGACAGGGGGAAAGGGTAGTGACATAAGCCTCTGTTGAGAATTCAAAACATCTTTATTTTGAGCAATTACGTTAGCGGGCCGACGATTTGTCAGCGCTGACCAAGAATACTCTCCGCGCTATCTAAAAGAGTCTTAAGGTTGCGATACGTATCTTCGGCTCGCCGAGCAACCTTACAGACCACTACGACTACATCCTCATCAAACACTGCATATATGATTCGGTACTGACCTTGCCGAACTCTATACAGGGTGTCATCCAGCTTTAGACATCCTGCTGGTCTCGGATCATTGCGGAGAGATCGCATGGTCGTAACCAAACGCTCTCTTTGTTTTTTGGGTATTCGCTGCAGCTGCTTTTCTACATTGCGGTGAATCTTGAGGGTGTAGGCCATCGCTATTGGCTAATTCGTTCAAATACCTCTTCGGCATCAAGCGCGACTTTAGGATCCTCAAGATACTCGGCAATCACCCGTTGGCCGTCCAAGAGGTCTTCGAGAAGCTCCACTCGCTCCATAAGGTTTTCAAACATTTCAGGTTCAATGAGCATTGCTGCCGGCTTGCTATGCGAGAGGACGAGCAGCGGGCCATCTTGAAGACTCTCTAAAAGCGCAGCAAGGTCAGATCGAAGTTTAGTCACGGTCGTAGTTCTTAGCATGTTTCACCTACCTCGTACATGATTATGTACAATAGAAATACATAAATATGTAAGAAAATATGTACAAATTCTACTACACAATCTGCACTTGTCAAAACTTATCTTGATGGACTATAGTCCACGGCGGTAATAGGTCGCGATTCTACAGAATTCGAGTGCTCCCAGCCGTCAGTTTTCTTGACATAGAATATATGTTCTATTATACTTGCCCTATGACTATCCGGCAACGTATTCGACGTTGGTGGATAGGCTCACAGCAAGATAATACAAAAACTTACGCCCTGGATGAAGCCTTACATTTCGATTCGCCGGAATTTGCCGCCCAGGAGAACCTTTCACCAGAATCGCCTCCAAGTTCTCTTGTTGCTGGCCTGCCACACCCCCAACAGCCTGACGTTCTTTATGAATATTGGATGTCTCTTTCTGCGCGCGAACAAGATGTGGCTGCTCTTACCTGTCTAAGATGTACCAATCGTCAGATCGCATTTAAACTAGGCATTTCGGTAGAGACAGTTAGATCCTATCTTCAAAATGCCTTTTACAAGTTAAGCATTCGCAGTAAAACCGACTTACGTGTGGCCTTTGCCGCTTGGGATTTTCGTGAATGGGGAGACCCCTGTACCTAGATCAATAGATATTCTAGCCCCCATATTTGCTACCCCCTCATGTGGCCCCCCGAACAGAGAACCCCAAACAGGGGTTTTTTTGTTTTTTGGTTTGAGTTATTTTTACCCCATGAATGAGCTTTTGGATTTACATTCCAATCAATGGAAGCTAATCATCTTGCCGCGCAAATACCGTACGCGCCTGCTTATTGCCATTGCCCAACTGGCCGAGCATAGCCCTCTCAAAGTCTTGGATTGTGGCAGGCAGTATGATTCTTCTATTGTTGCCCGGGCCGCGCGTGGACGTGAAGAGATTATGGACCGCATCCAAATCCAACGTGCTTTTATCTGTTATGAAGTGGTAAAGCTGCTGGAACGTACACCCACAGGCCATGCGCCCACCATTGTTCTTGACCTGCTCTCTACTTTTTATGATGAGAATGTCCAGATTGGTATGCGCCAGTTTCTTTTGCAAAGCGCCTTGCTTCATATTCAGCGCCTAAGTTACAAATTTGGCGTATTCGTGAGCATTGATTTTCCACCTAATACTTCAAACGAACTTTCTCTCTTTGAGCAGGTCCGATCGGCTGCTTCACAAGTCTTGGCTTATGAAACCCCTGCTGACGCCTCTCAACAATTAAGGTTATTCTAATGGGAAATGTTACACCAACTATTACCGATCTTCTTCATCGCGAGCAAGCAAACTTAGCAAAATTCCGCCGTGCTTTGCGTCGAGAAGACCAACTTGTCTTTGACGATTTATTTGTGGCTGCATATAAGCATCGTGCGGCTGCAGCTTATGCCGGGCACTTACTGCCATTTGAAACTTTTTTGCTAGCAATGCAACTTGAAGACCATAAAGAAGTCTTGCGTATGCGCAGAGAAGTTGATTATTTGCACAGTCAGATAAGCAGATTACAGGCGAGACAAAATGAATGAGTTTACAGGCTGGTTACTCGACCTGTACCCTAGTCCGGGGCATGGAATTGCGCTTTGGTTGATATGCGAGGATGGCCAGCGTCGTTGTTTGTATCAAGATTTCCCTGTCACCTTTTATGCTGCTGGGCGATCTCACCGTTTGCGGGCTTTATGGGCATTTCTCAGGAAACAGCCATTCCATATCACACTCGCTCGCACCGAACGCCGGGATCTTTTCAGTGGGTCAACAATTGTTTTGGCTGCTTCGCTGGACCAGCCTTCCACTTTGCCATCCCTTTTTCAAACGCTGACGCGAATTTTCCCCGATTTAACTTTTTATGATACTGATCTTCACATTGCACTTCGCCATGCAGCTGTATATGGGACCTTTCCACTAGCACGTTGCCACATTGTTACTGATCGACAAGACAAAATATGTGAGTTGGATGTTCTTGATTCCAAATGGGATATTGACCCCAAATCACCACCTTTGCGTGTCATAACAATTGAGCCTGATACCGATCCATTTCATAACAATCCACAAAAAATATTGGTGCGCTCACAAAAGAGTTGTGTTTCGTTAGACCTTAATGAAGATTCGGCTTCATTGGGTTTGTTGAGTTATCTGCTAAAATGTGCTGATCCCGATTTAATAATCACTTCACATGGCGATACCTGGCTTTTCCCATTAATTTTGAAATTGGCCAAAGCACAGAAACGCTCTTTGCCTTTGAATCGTGACCCTAATGCTAAAATTACGTACCGCAAGGCGCGTAGCTATTTTGCATATAATCAGGTTATTTATCGCGGCCAGCAGATCCATCTGGCTGGACGTTTGCATCTTGATATACGCAATACAGTTATGTACCACGATTATGGTATCGATGGTGTGCTTGAAATGGCGCGTGTGACATCCTTGCCCATCCAAACCGTTGCGCGCGTTTCCCCGGGCACAGGCATTTCTGCAATGCAAATCGTTACAGCGTTGAAGCAAGAAATACTTGTACCACTGCGTAAAGAACAGGTTGAGCGACCCAAGACTACTTCCGAACTTTTTCATGATGATATGGGCGGGATTGTTTATGATCCTATCGTTGGCCTACATGAAGATGTTGCAGAAGTTGATTTTGCCTCAATGTATCCCAGCATTATGGTCCAATTCAATATTTCCCCTGAGACGGTGAATGTTGGTAAAAAAACATCTGATTCAGTGATGAATTTGGAAAGGATAACTGCTCAAGAACCACAAGGGCTTATCCCACAGACACTCGCTCCGTTGCTTACAAAACGGCTTAAGCTCAAAACCAAATTGATATCTCTTTCCAAATGGGATTGCCGCTATAAAAACTATAAAGCCAATACTGCTGCTTACAAATGGTTACTCGTGACTTGTTTTGGATATCTTGGCTACAAAAATGCCCGCTTCGGGCGCATTGAAGCGCATGAAGCTGTGACTGCCTATGGCCGAGAAATTCTTTTACGGGCCAAAGACGTAGCAGAGGATATGGGCTTTAGAGTACTGCATTTATATGTAGACGGAATGTGGATAAAGAAAGCCGGTTGCCGTACAAAGCAGGATTTTCAGCCCTTACTTGATAAAATTACAACTACTACCAAATTGTTTATTATGCTGGACGGCATTTACAAGTGGGTTGCATTTTTGCCTTCTCGCCAAAACAAAAAGATAGCCGTTCCCAACCGCTACTTTGGAGTCTTCCAAAATGGCGACATTAAAACACGCGGTATAGAGACACGCCGTCACGATACGCCTATTTTCATTAAAGAAACACAAATAAAAATCTTGGAAATTCTCACAGCAGCCCCAGGTGGTATGCAAATTGCCAGTTTATTACCAGAAATTGAAACCGTTGTCCGTGAAAAGGAGACGGAGCTTCGGCTTGGAAAAATCCCATTGGAAAAGCTAATTATCCACCAAACTGTTAGCCGTCAATTGGATGAATACCGTTCACCCTCGCCAGCCTTTGTGGCATTAAAACAATTAAAAAAAGTAGGGAAATCACTTCGCCCTGGTCAGTCTATTCGTTTTCTGTATATATTGGGTAAACAGCGTTCCAGAGCTTGGGACTTACCATATACTTTTGACCCACGCACAGTCGATATTGCTCGCTATTGGCTTCTACTTACCCGCGCCATAAGTGCCATCTTAGACCCATTTGAGGTTACCGATGAGATCATACTGGGTAAGAATAAGCAACTGAAACTTGATCTTTAAAACAGTATGTCAACCAAATCATAAATTATTTAAGGACAATATAGATAACATCGATACCCTGGTTGGCTGATGGAGTTCCTCGCGGCCGAGACACAAAATCGGATTTTGCTATAATCAGACTGTATGAAACAGTGGATCTATTCCCGCAATGCTGTCTACGAGAGCCTGCGTGCAGGTCGCCGTCAGCCTTTCACGCTTGAAATTGCCCAAGGTGTACAAGAGAAAGGCCGCTTGATTGACATCCTACAACTCGCCAACAAACGCAAGGTATCGGTCAAACGGGTGCCACGTGGGCGCCTGGAGCGACTCAAGGCCAACCATCAAGGCGTGTCGATGGAAGTCAGTGGCTACCCCTACGCCGAACTGACCGACATATTTGAACTGGCCGAGGCACGAAAGGAACCACTCTTTGTCTTGCTGCTGGATACGCTCAACGATCCTCAAAATTTCGGGACCTTGTTGCGCACTGCTGAAGTGGTTGGTGTGCACGGCGTGGTTATCCCATTGGCGCATACGGTGGAAGTCACACCAGCAGTAGTTAACGCCTCATCGGGCGCCTGTGAGCACTTGTTGGTGGCACAGGCCAATCTGCATCAGGCCATCACCGCGCTGAAAGATTCCGGGGTGTGGATTATCGGTCTGGAAAGCGACAAGCAGGCCCAAAGTCCGGACGAGATGCGCCTGGACGGGGCGCTTGGGTTGGTGGTTGGCTCGGAAGGCGAAGGCATGCGTCCATTGACCGTAAAATCCTGTGATCTGCTCATGAAACTGCCGATGAAAGGACAAATCGAGTCACTCAATGCAGCGGTTGCCGGATCAGTTGCTCTCTATCTTGCTTATCTTGCACGTGGCAAATGACGTGTTAGACTTCTCACAACAATAACCGAGCAATTCAGGAGATACATGCCGCAGGCAACCTATCACTTTCCACGTGGATTCTTGTGGGGAACCGCCACTTCGTCACATCAAGTAGAAGGCAACAACACTAATAATCAATGGTGGCAGTGGGAAGCTGAAGGCCACACAAACGGCAAATCAGGCTTGGCTTGTGATTGGTGGGGCGGACGCTGGCGTGAAGATTTCGACCGGGCAGCAGAGGCAGGCCAGAACGCACATCGTTTTTCGGTAGAGTGGAGCCGCATCCAGCCTACGCCCGACCGCTGGGATGAAGACGCGCTCGACCGATATCGGAGTATGTTGCGCGGCTTGAAGGAACGCGGGATGACACCCATGGTCACACTGCATCACTTCTCCGACCCATTGTGGTTGTATGAAATGTGTGGCTGGGAAACCGAAGAGGTTGTTCCCTTGTTTGAAAAGTTCGTGCGCAAGACGGTTGGGGCGTTAAAGGAATACGTTTCTCTGTGGTGTACCATCAATGAGCCCAATGTGTATGCCCTGAGCGGCTATGTAAGCGGAGATTTTCCAGCCCGCAATCCAGGGCTTAAGATGGCCGCGAAAGTGATGGCCAACATGTTACGCGGCCATGCAGCTGCCTACCGTGCCATCCATGAGATTCAATTGGAATCACGCGTAGGGTATGCACTTCAATTCCGTCCGATGGTTCCAAAAAGGGTATGGTTTCCACTCGATAGACTATCGCGAAATATCCGTTATGCTGGTCTTAATATGGGTTTTCCGACTGGAATTTCTACAGGAGTTATGAAAACCCCTGTAGGTAACCAGCGCATTCCCGAAGCCAAAGGCACGCAGGATTATCTTGGATTGAATTATTATTCTGTGGATACCGTTTGGTTTGATCCACGAAATGGCAAAGAGCTTTTTACTGCTTCTGGTTTTCCAAAAGATGCCGATATGAGCGACACGAGCTTTATTGCGAACATACCCTCAGGGTTTTACGAAACGATGAAATGGGCTGTCAAAATGTATCCCAACACCCCGATCATCATCACTGAGAATGGCGTTGAGTGCGCTGATGACCATATGCGTCCACGCTATCTGGCGCAACATATTCACCAGATGTGGCGCGCTGTCAACTTCAACTGGCCTATCAAGGGATATTTTCACTGGTCGTTGGTGGATAATTTCGAATGGGACCGTGGCTGGACCCAGCGCTTTGGCCTGTGGGCTTTGGATGTGGAAACCCAGAAGCGCACCAAACGCCCCAGTGCCGACCTGTATGCTGATATTTGCAATAAGAACGGACTTTCGTCCGAAATGGTCAAAAAGTATTGCCCCGAAGTGTTTGAGAAAATGTTCCCCAGTTAGCAAGGGCGTAATATATAGCGCCAGAGCGTAGAACAATACAGCCTCCCAAACGGGAGGCTGTATTGATAGTATGGATGATTATGTTTTTAAAACAGGCCAAGCAAGGCAACGATGCCTACGATCAGGGCCAATACGGCACCGATTCTTCATGAACATGTCGGTGGCTAAGGCAGGCACGAAAGCCTTAAGACCGTACCACAGGAAAAATAACACAAAAGCCCTTGCACTAACTACTTCCATTTTACACACTTCTCAGATTTGGTAGAGGTTTCGGATAAAAACCGATGTGTGTTGATTAAATTATCAGTTAATGATTGTAAATCCGACCTCGAGATCCTGGGATGGATAAAACAGGTATCACATAAAATTTATGGCAGAGTCTCAATTTCTTTCTAAAGAAATAATTGCCAGGTTGCAAACCGTTCAAAAAGACCTCCAAAAACGCTCGAAAACATCAGAAAAATCCAAGCAAGCAGATTCGGCTTTAAAAGAATTCTTGGAAACCTCCGGCAGCAAATTAGAATTTAAGGCGGGCGAAATTCTGTTTTTACAAGATGATCTTGGAGAGGGGATGTACTGGATCGAATCCGGTCAGCTTGTTGTGCTACAAGGCGATTTAGATGACCCACAGCTATTGACCTTTCGTTTTCCTGGTCAGGTGGTCGGGGAAATTGCCCTGCTCGAAGATGTGCAGCGGTCGGCTAGTGTGGCTGCTATGACTGCAACCCGTTTGAGATACCTCAGTAAGGAAAAATTCCAAACATTTTTGACCCAT
>JASJYH010000090.1 GCA_030123675.1 Anaerolineae bacterium
ACCTAAACTCAAAAACAAATTGTCATTCTGAACGACCCTAGGGAGTGAAGAATCTCAGAGCAAAGAGCGGAAGACCCTTCGCTTTGCTCACACCGTCCCGGTATCCTTCGGGAGGGTGACATGTTAATTATGTCCTCTGTATTAGGTACTCTCCGAAAAAACAACCTTATGATAATTTGACTACAAAGGGATTGCAAAGATAAAGGGATCTGGGAGATCCTTTCCCTAAATGAGCATCGTTAAACCAAAAGGATGATAATTTTGTATACTTCAAAAAATATTTCAATTCGAGATTATGATGAAGTTAGCTGGAAGAAAGAGTTTAAGATTTAAGGGGCTGTCATAAAGTAGTTAAAAAAGACCAACGCGAGAATAAGTTGTCGGAAATCGGTAAATGGAACGGGTACAGGCTCAAAAGGGATCTGACCACCGGCAAAATAATATATAAACATACATTCTCTTCAACAGTTGAAAAGATAAATGCATTTATAAAGGCTGGCTGAATATACTGTTTTTCAGCTGCTGCTTGAGAATATTGTTCATTAAACGGACAACATGTTTTACCAGTCAAACTGGTACAATCGCTGGATGTCGTCGGCAAGTATCCCCGCAGAATTTACGTTAAATCGTAAGTACACAGCCAACCGCAACACCCCTGCCAGGTGGATCATTTCACATGCCCTGCGCTATTGGCCGCTTATTCTTCTTATTTTGATAGGTGCTATGGGTAATGCGGGTTTGGCAGCAGTTGTGCCTATTATGGTGGGAGATGCGTTCAACCAAATGCTCAGACCCAATCCAGATGTCAGCTTCCTACTGCCCTTGGCGTTGATTCTGGGCGGATCACAAATTGTACGCGGGCTGTTGCAATTTGGGCGTAATTTTGGAGCAGAATTGATTGCTCAGAAGATCGAACGCAATATCCGTGACGAATTATACATTTCGCTGCTTGGCAAGAGTATGACTTTTCACAACCTACAGCCAGTTGGGGATACCATGGCGCGGGCTACCAACGACGTGCGCGAAGTCAACTATATGTTCAGTCCGGGCTTCAATCTGGTTATCGGCTCAGCTATGTTCTTGATGATGCCCTTTATATTTATCTTTTTGCCAGATTTCTTCCCAGAATACTATGCCGGGCAAAAGTTATTTCATCCAGCTATGATCTTAGCGCCTGCTTTTTTTGCCATTTCTTACATCATTGCTCTCTGGCATTATCTTTGGAAGCTATCTCCGATAACAGATGATGTTCGCAACTCATTTGGGACGATGAACACACATCTTTCTGAAGCCTTAGATGGTGTGGAAACGATGAAAGCTGCTGCCCAGGAAGACGCAGAAATAAACCGCTTCGCAGCCAACGCCCAACGCGTGCGTGCTGCCTTTGTGCGACAGGGCGACCTCGAGGCTCGATTCCTGCCCAATCTGCTATTAGGGATAACCTACGCTATTGGCTTGGTCCACGCCTTGTTGCTAATCCGGGACGGATTAATTGATTTGGGAGGTGTCGTTGCCTACTTTGGATTGTTGCGCATGCTTGAATTTCCCACCTTTGTCTCAACTTTTGCCTATACACATATCTCGCTCGGACTTTCCAGCGCACGCCGAATTCTGGAACTTATTAATCGTGAAACCAACCTCGACCAGAACACAGCCGGCTTTTCCAGTGTATTACGTGGTGATATCGAATTTCGAAACTTGTCTTTTGAATATAACAAGGGCGAGCCTGTACTCGAAAACATATCTTTCAAAGTCAAGGCTGGACAGGTTGTGGCACTGGTGGGTCAAACGGGTTCAGGCAAGACCTCCTTGGTCAAGCTCATCAACCGCACCTACGATGCATCCGATGGCCAGGTGCTTGTAGATGGAGTGGATGTCCGCGAGTGGAATTTGGCTTCGTTGCGTTCCCAAATATCGATGATCGAGCAGGATATATTCCTATTCTCACGCTCGATTAGCGACAATATTTCCTTCGGAAATCCGGAAGCAGGTTTACAGGAGGTTGAGGCGTCGGCAAAGTCAGCCCAAGCTGATGAGTTCATCAGGTCTTTCGACGAGGGATTTAATACCGTGATTGGCGAACGGGGTGTAACGCTCTCTGGCGGAGAACGTCAACGCTTGGCATTGGCACGCGCATTCCTAACAAATCCTCATGTCCTAATATTGGATGATTCTACTTCGGCGATTGACTCAGCCACAGAAGACAAGATTCAACGTGCTATTGCCAATGCTGCTCGCGGCCGTACTACCTTTCTCATTACCCATCGTTTATCCCAAATCAGATGGGCAGACATAATCATAGTACTGCGCAAAGGACGCATTGCTGCTATTGGCAGTCACGTTGAATTATTAAAAACATCTCCTTCTTATTCCAATATTTTCAGGGAATAAGCCATGCATGAACACAAATTTTTTAATTTGTCAGCGAATTTGTAAAACACAGCCTTTAACTTGGTAATTTTATGAGCTTTTTTGGTGGATTAGACGTAGAGCACTATGACCGTCAGTACAGCGACCGTCATTTGGCGAAACGTATTGCGGAGTATTTCAAGCCACAGGTAAAGCGCCTGGCAGTGGTATCGGTTCTGGTAGTGGTTATTGCTGCTGTCGGAGCAATGCTGCCAATTCTTGTCAGCCGTATTGTGGATATGCTCGGGGACCAGCCGACAGTGCAGGTTATCAGCCTGGCCGGCGTGGGGCTTCTTCTAATTGGATTCTGCATTTGGAGCTTAAATTGGGTACGTCGTTCGCTGGTTGTCCGTTCGGTAGGTGACGTGGTCTTGAAACTACGCACGAATGCCTTCAAAGCTGCAGCTGAACATGATCTTTCCTTTTACGACCAGTTTTCCTCGGGCCGCATAGTTTCGCGGATCACAGCCGACACCAATGATTTTGGGCAATTGGTGGTTATTGTCACCGATGTTACTGCGCAAACTTTTCAGACCATAATCCTTGGCGTGGTTCTCTTCCGGACCGAGTGGCACATGGCCTTGATATTGTTTTTATTCGTGCCGTTCATTTTCTACATAGCACTGGGGTTTCGTGCTATGGCACGGCGTGTGACCAAGCGCGGTATGCAAGCAATGGCAGATGTCAATGCTGCAATCAAAGAAACTGTCAGCGGTATTTCAATTGCCAAAAATTTCCGCCAAGAAGAAAGCATTTTCGAGACATTTGATTTTTCCAATCAGCAGTCTTATCATGTAAATGTACAGCGCGGTTTGGTACTCTCGCTAATTTTTCCTTCCCTTAATGCCCTGGGTGGTATTTTCGCGGCCATTTTGGTGTATGTAGGTGGGCTAAGTATCGAGCAAGGCATAGTCACTGCGGGCGCCTGGTATCTGTTCATTATGAGCCTTGACCAGTTTTTCTTTCCGGTCTTGAACTTATCCGCGTTTTGGCCGCAAATCCAGCAGGGATTAGCTGCCGCCGAACGCGCATTTGCGCTTATCGACGCGAAACCGAATGTGATCCAAATCGCAAACCTGAATCCACCTCGTTTAAAAGGACTAATTTGCTTCGAGCACCTGCATTTCCGGTATAAGGACAAGGAACCGATCTTAACCGATTTTGACATGTGTCTCCAACCTGGAGAGAATCTCGCCCTTGTAGGGCACACCGGTGCGGGAAAATCTTCGATTGCCAAGTTGATTGTGCGATTTTATGAATTCCAATCTGGTAAATTAACCATTGACGGGCACGACATTAGAACACTTGATTTGCAGGCCTACCGCCGCCAGTTGGGAATTGTCTCACAGGTGCCGTTCTTGTTTTCGGGTACCGTAGCAGACAATATTCGCTATGCCAAACACGATGTCAGTGATGACGACATGCTCGAGATGGCGTACCGCATTGGCGAGGGAGAATGGCTCGAGACATTGCCAGATAGCCTACACACTGAAGTAGGCCAGCGCGGCAACCGGCTTTCGATGGGACAGCGTCAACTGGTCGCGTTGATGCGCGTCCTGGTCCAAAAACCGGCCATCTTCATTCTGGATGAAGCCACAGCCAGTATTGATCCGTTTACTGAATGGCAAATCCAGCAGGCCTTGAACCTGATACTAGAAAACGCCACCAGTATTTTGATAGCACATCGCCTATCAACTGTTAAGGCTGCTGACCGTATTGTTGTCATGGACAAGGGTGCCATTATTGAAGAAGGGGACCACAATACCCTGCTCTTGCAAGACGGTCATTACGCCAACCTGTATAATACTTACTTCCGGCATCAGTCTTTGGCGTATGTAGAGCAGGCGCGCGAGATGATTGAAGGGGATTAAAATATTTTATTGAATGGAGCGCTACATGGCATATTTATACTTGGCAATGGCAATACTTGCCGAATTGATTGCAACAACTGCACTCAAGGCATCGCAAGAATTTACAAAATTAGTGCCCAGCATTATAGTGGTCACGGGATATGGTACAGCTTTTTACCTCATGACCCTAGTTTTAAGAACGATACCAATAGGTATTACTTATGCAATATGGTCTGCAGTAGGAATTGTTTTGATTTCCATTGTCGGCGCAATTTTCTATAAGGAAATCCCAGATATCCCAGCTCTCCTTGGGATGGGACTGATTATTTCAGGTGTGGTTGTGATATTTCTTTTTTCAAAGACCATTGGCAACTAATGCTGCGGATTAATTAATTGGATGAATTTATTAATCTTTGGAATACCGTAAATCAATCCTTACCTTCATGTCCTTCCGGGTAAAGTAAATTTGGAACTCGATCAAAGATGATCACAGCATACTGTTTCTTGCATAAATTGGCAGAATTATCATAGGCTTTTACAGAACGAATCGAATATTAAGGTTCAGGTATTTATGCAGCACACTGTAAATGGATAGAAAAGCGCTGCTCTTAGTAACGTTTTTCGTTGAAGGCGGGTTGCTAGTCTTGGCCCTTATTTTGATGGGCTTTTCAGGATTAAGTCTATCGTCAAATATCTATTTATCATTTGAAGCTACTGTATATGCGCTGTTGTTATGTCTTCCATTGTTGGTTCCTTTATACTTTGTTGTTCAGTCACAGTGGCGGCCTGTAGTCCGTCTGAGGGGGAAAATATACGAGAATGTGCTACCGATATTTTCAAACAGCAAGATCATTGATTTTGCACTAATTGCGTTTCTTGCAGGGGTTGGGGAAGAACTCTTTTTTCGTGGATGGTTACAAAGTGTTCTAATAAGCAAATATGATATTTGGTTGGGGCTATTGATCGCCAGTGCCATTTTTGGACTATTACATTACATCTCAACTGGTTATGCTATCTATGCCTGGCTCATTGGGCTGTATCTTGGTGTTATTTTCCTGCTAACTGAAAATCTGTATATTGTTATGATGATCCATGCAGTATACGATTTTATTGCTTTGGTGTATTTGGTTGAAAAGGGAGGAGATAAGAAAGGAGGGCTTCAAGCCAATGGGTAATTAAATTCATTATTTATGGGATGTAGCCACTGACAGAAACTACAAAGTTTTACAAAAATGTCACACGGTTGGGAAATACACTAATTGGACTCCTAAATAATCCAAATCGATGGCCGTTAATATCCTATGTTGAAAAATTCCCAATGAGAAGAGCAAATATATCTAAAAAACGATTCTGGTACTTCGGCGCCTTAATTGGCGTTGTCATCTATTTTTCACTATGGGCATTTCTTATTGAACCCAACTTAATTCGCATACACGAAGAGTCTATTTCAATCCCTAATTGGAATCCTGAGAATGAGGGCCTCAAGATAGCAGTATTAACTGATTTGCACGTTGGCTCTCCCTATATTAACTTGGACAAACTAGAAATTGTTGTATCCAAAACGAATGAATTAAAGCCAGATGTAGTTGTACTCTTAGGCGATTTGGTGATTCATGAGGTTTTGGGAGGAGAATTTGTCCCGCCTGAAAAAATAACGAATGTATTGGAGGCTTTAACAAGCCCAATGGGGACTGTCGCAGTTCTTGGAAATCATGATTGGTGGTACGACGGCCCCCGAGTTAGAAACGCATTGGAGAAAGATGGGATCACAGTTCTTGAAAACGATGCTTTTTTAGCAATCTCAGGAGATAGATCCTTTTGGTTGGCCGGTATGGCAGACATGTGGACTCGCAATCCCAATATTGCTGGTACTTTGCAGAAAGTCACAGATGATAAACCAGTCATCCTATTAACGCACAGCCCAGATATTTT
The DNA here is from genome assembly GCA_030123675.1 of Anaerolineae bacterium. Taxonomy (GTDB): domain Bacteria; phylum Chloroflexota; class Anaerolineae; order Anaerolineales; family Villigracilaceae; genus JAABUE01. Next base: position 6,192 of record JASJYH010000090.1, read on the forward strand.
TCCGAATATCCCTTCTATAGTGAGTTTGAGCCTGGCTGGTCACACACATGGCGGTCAGGTTAATATACCATTTGTCGGTAGGCTTATAGTGCCCTCAAGTTTTGGGCAAAGGTTTGCTGCTGGTCATATCGTTGAAGAAGGCCGGCATATGTTTGTGAGCACTGGTATTGGTACAAGTATCTTACCTGTCCGATTTCGCGTAGTTCCAGAAATTCTTTTGCTGACAATTAATTGAAGTGATAAAAACCTCTCTCCAAAAATATGTCACTTGAGGGGATAGAGAAACTTGTTTGGTTATTCCAAAGGCCACGATCAGAATTCAGCAAGTCAACCTGCAAAGACTGCGGAAAAAAAGGGTTGCCATGGCTTTGGATGAAATATGGAATGCAACAACAGGTTTGTTAGGCTCTCATGTATTTATCTACGAAGGATAAACTTGTACGTTCAGTAAATCTCAAAATTTTTACTTTGCTTGCTATGGTTCTTTTGTTTGATCCTTATTAAGATAAGCTTCAAGAGCTATTCGAGTGTAAGTATCCAATTCTAAGGTTAAAGATTCTTGTGGGTTTATCCAGATATAATCTTGGGCCTCATCATTCAAGACCACATCGGTCTGATCTGATTTGGCGACATAATCAAAAAAGATGAAGTGCTGTTGCTTCCAGAAGGCGGGGTCATAAATGAATTGCTGGAAGAGGATAAATTCCAGATCATAAATATCTAAATTGGTCTCTTCTTTTGCTTCGCGGATAACGGCTTCTTCGAGCCGTTCTCCCAACTCCACATGTCCACCAGGAACAACATATTTTCCAGGCCACTTGTGGGTATTAACCAATAAAACCTCCCCTTTATGGTTGAAGATGAATACGCCGACTGTTGGTTCAGGAAACTTTTGCTTTGTCATCACAACTCCATAATTGAGTTTGAGCGATTATAGCAAACATCCCGGCTTCCTAACGGAACCGGGATTTAAAGGCCTAATAGCAATCTTATTTGAAGGCTTCTTGTTTCCCCAAATTGGAATTATGTCGAAAACGACTTGATTGCATCCTCTGCAGTTGGATAAAAAGGAATGCTGTGTAAAAAGCCGGCTAAATTCAACACAGAATACACGCTGGGAGAAGCGCCAGCAAGCTTGAAATATGGGGATTTATAAGGTTCGTTTTTCTCACGGGCTTGTTCGATCTCTTCTTTTGGAGTACACATTTTAAAAACCCTATGAAATGCCCGTAAGCCTGCACTGGATAAATATTCCAAGTTTTGCAAGTCGAGCAACAGGAATTTGGCACCATCGTCAAAAGCCTCGCGGGCTTGTTGGCATAATGTGTCTTCTCCAGCGGCATCTAAGGTCCCAGCCAAATTAAAAACAGTTACATCAATATTGGCTTTAACTTGAGAACTTGTGATAGTTAGGCTATCTGCCATCTGATATCTCCTTTGCAAACCAATCCCATTTACACCCTTACCAGGGTGAAGCATTATACACTAAGGCGCTGGGCTTGATAAAATTATATTTGCTATAAAAGCGGTAGACGCGTTCCGTTGACTTTCCCCGCTTCATCCGAGCAAAGGTAAAGCATAGCCGAGACAATTTCTTTTGGAGAAGTCCCTTTGCCCGTGCCTTCAATATCGATTGAGTTTACAAGGATGATATTGGCGGTAACTTCTGTATCCGCAAACTCATCGGCCAGCGTCAAGAGTAAAGCTTCCTGGGCAGCCTTCCCCATAGCGTAGGGTCCTCTTTTGGCACTTGGATTGGTAGCCACTGGTGAAGATACGAGGATCACCCGCCCCCAACCATTAGCTACTAATTTGGGTGAAAAGGCCTGAAATAGATGGATCGTTGTCCAGACGTGCTGATCGAGCATCGACTTGAAGTCATCGTGCTCGGCCTCGGCAATGGTTTTGCCTCCCCTCCAACCTCCGACAAGGTGGATCAGGCCATCTACCCGCCCAAATTTGGCGGTAACAGCTTCGGCCGCAGTCCAAATCGCTTCTGGATCTAATAGGTCGAGTGCATAAGTCAAGACCTGGTTTTTAGGCAGGTCAATCTCGTTAGCCAGAGATTCTAATTTGCTCTTTGTGTTGCTCAACAAGGCTAGGGAGGCACCCTGCTTAGCAAATCCATGTGCAGCAACCTGTCCTGTAACGCCTGTTGCCCCAGTGATCACGTAAACACGATTTTTATTCATGTTCTTCTATCGCCTTTATCTGTTCTTCGGACATACCAGCGATAATTGGCCTGTCGGCCTGTTCTGCAAGACGCGGCTTGCCGGAAAAATCGATGAAATGACCTGATTTGGCCGCCTTGGTCTCGAGGTAAAAGCGGTTGTGTTTGTTCGGCTCCATAACGTGCGGAATGCGATCGGTCACTTTCACACCATATTGTGTGAGCTGTTCAATCTTATTGGGGTTGTTGGTGATTAGATTGATTGACTTGACTTTGAGCGAATCCAGCATGTGTGCGGCTATAGCATAATCGCGCTCATCGTCACGGAATCCCAGGGCAATATTGGCTTCAACCGTATCAAGACCTTGGTCTTGCAGGCTGTAAGCGCGAATTTTGTTGACCAGCCCAATGCCGCGGCCTTCCTGTCGTAAATAGAGCACAATGCCGTTGTCCATTTGGCCAATCATATTTAAACCAGCTTCTAACTGATCGCGGCAGTCACAGCGCAATGAACCAATTACATCGCCGGTCAGGCACTCGGAATGCATGCGGACAGGCACGTTTTCGGCTGCGATGATTTCTCCTTTAACGATGGCGGCATGGTCTTTCTCATCACGGTTATTCCAAAAGGCCACGATGTGAAAATCGCCGAAGCGCGAAGGCAATTCGGCAACCGCTTCTAGGCGTACACAAACTTTATGCCGCCCGATACCGTCGCATTTGTGATTGCGGTTTTCCTCGATCAGTTCTTCGAGAAATCCATGTGTAAATGTTGTCATGGTACCTCTAATAATTGTGGGTGGGATTACTCAACCACTGGAAAACTTGCTTTATATTGCAGTAGTACGCCACCATCTTCCCAAGCTTCTGTATTGATAAGTTTCAAGGGGATGGCTTCGCCTCGAGTAAAGCCCTGGCCTGCTACCATTGTAGGAGCGGATTCACCTCCAAACACCATCGGCGCAACATAAGCTGTCAACTCATCTACCAGCCCGAGACGTAGCAATTCAAAGTTGAGTGTACCACCGCCTTCAACCAGTAATCGATCAATGCCGATATCTCTGAGCGATTTTAGGGCTTTTGTTATATCTACACGTTTAGTTTTGTGTACATAGCATTCGACACCCCGTTCGCGTAAGAAATCAAGCTGTTTTTTAGATGTCTTTTTGGTCGTAAATATTACAATTTTAGCAGGGCCGGCCATCAAAAAGTCGGAATCGGGCTGCAGATCCGTTTTTGAGACGATGCCTACTTTTGTGGGATTTGGAGGTAAGCCACGGGCCTCGCGGTTTTCACGCAAAATTTCTGATTTAACTGTCAGTTTTGGGTTTTCATCCAACAATGTGTGTCCGCCAACCATAACAGCGTCAGTTTGGGCGCGGAGGTGATCAACACGTTCTTTGTCACGAAGGGATGAAATAGTTACGCCTTGGCGCTCGAAAGTATCGATCTTGCCATCAGCAGTCATCGCAACATTAATATGTACGTAGGGCCGGTCCACGATATTTTGAGAGTTTAACCTTAAGGTTACCTTAACAGAATCAGCATAATAATCCCACATTCCACACCCGCAAGTAGCGGGTTACGAGAATATTGGGTATGCTTGGAGGATGAAATCCGAGCAGAGATTTGAAACCAAGCGACTCGATCATCTTGACATCTGTCATGAATCAGACTGTTGGTCCGAGCAGCCGCACAGTGAGTTGCGGTGCAGCCGAATCCAGGCGCTGGTGTTGAATGCCCTGGACTTCACCAGCCAAGCCAGGTACCTGATGCCGCAATATCTGCACAACAAGAGCCGGTTTATCTTTTAATTGGGTCAGGCCTGATGGCCGACGATTTCAACGACGACAGCTTGGGGCGCAGTTCGGATTGTCGCTATGAAGCCCGTTCGATCGGATTTTGCGCAACAAAAAGTCTACCCTGTCTGGGTGGCTCGGAACCTATTTTGTTGGTTTTTTATCAAGATATTTCCATCACACATAAGCTTAAACTTAGTTTATTGCGAAGATTATTCGCAACCGAATGGTAGTGTGCGCGCAAAGAACAAAGTTGCTTGCAAATGGAAAGTGTGTCTCATCTCGTTTGCGTGACGGTCTTATCTGTCCGAAGTATCAAATCTTGTTTTTCTTATCCTTTCCTGGTTTGCTGTTTCCATCGGTATCAGCCCCCGGTGGCGCATTTTCACGCCGACGGTTGGCGACAACCAGCAGCCCAATTCCAACAACCACCGCACCAATC
>JASJYH010000091.1 GCA_030123675.1 Anaerolineae bacterium
GTTGGGATAAAATTGGCAAGGTTCAAGCAAATGAGTGCTCAGGCCGTCGTAGATACTTTGTTTACTGGTACTCGTAATGAGATTGCTACGAAGTTAGTTGGTGCGTTTACATATGATAGCGATGAGGCCTGGCCTAGCAGGCCTTATCGCTATCAATTCGGACAGCAGATATTTTCAGGCGGCCAAAGGCTGTTGCATGCCCAACAATCTTTATTATTTCTAATAATTCTTATGGCAAGGATTTTGCGTTTACCTGCAGTGGTTATCAATATAATATTGATGATTGGGGTGGTCATTATATGGATCGCTTTTGCGCCCACAAAGATTGGGGGCAAGGCATCCTACGTTATCATTCGCGGTAATAGTATGGAACCCAAATTCCATACCGGTGACTTAGCAATTGTTCGAAATTCACCGATATATCAAATCGGTGACGTGGTTGCCTACGCGGATACCAGAATAGGGGCATACGTAATTCACCGCATTATTAACTTTGAGGGAGACCGGTATATATTAAAAGGCGACAACAATGGTTGGATTGATCCCGCGCGCCCTGGGATTGAAAACATAATTGGAAAATTATGGATCCATGTCCCCAATTTGGGTAGACTTATGGAGTGGGTACGCACGCCAACCATTTTTGCAATCACAATGGCGTTGTTAGGAGGCATTCTCATGACAAGTATGCTACCAAACTCATCGAAAAAGAAGAAAAAGAAAGTAAGTACTATAAGTAAAGTGAGCGAGGCAAAATCCAATGGGTTTTTAGGGACGGCACTATATTCGGTTGGAATCCTTTCGCTAATATTCTTGGCCTTATTATTTTATGCATTCAGCCGACCCCTGACCCGAACTACAAATAAAATTCTGTATACGCAGGAGGGCCAGTTTTCTTATTCCGCGACTGGCACGCCTGGAATTTATGATGGGAAAACTGTGCAACCCGGAGAACCAATCTTCCCGAAATTAACCTGCATGCTTAATGTGGGTCTTTCCTACAGCATGCTCGGCAGTCAAGTTCAAGGCGTATCTGGAAGTCATCAACTGTATGCCCGCGTTTTTGATATTAAAAGCGGCTGGCAGCGTACAATACCGATAAAACAAGAGACCGTTTTTTCAGGGAACACATTTGTTAATGTGGGTACCCTTGACCTGTGCCAGGTGCAGTCGATAGTAAGTCCCATGGAGGCAAGTACGGGTTTACATTCCAGCGTCTACACGATGGAGATCGTATCGCCGGTTGTAATCAATGCAATTGTTGCCGGGCAACAAATAGCTGACACATTTATCCCCGTCCTGACCTTTAAATTTGATGAAATTCATTTTTATATTGAAACCAACGCAACCGGTGAAAGCACAATGTTTTTTATAAAGCCGGGAATTAGCAATCTTGGAACCGTCCAGCCTAATGTCATCCCAGTTCTGGGATTGGCGCCAACAGTGCAGGCAGTCCGATCTTTTGCGATTATCGGAGTGGGTCTTTCTTTGGTTGGGCTTTTGATTGTTGGTATTACCATCTACAATAAAGCCCAGGAAAGTCAGGAAGCCCTCATTCGTTTAAAATACGGTTCCCTCCTGGTGGAAGTTGATGGAGAAGGATTTGAACCCACCCCGCCAGTTGTTGATGTATCATCCATCGAAAATCTTGCTAGGTTGGCTGAGCGAAATGATGCGATGATCCTTCACATTTCGCGCAATTATTTTCACGATTATCTGGTCCAAGCGAATAGTGCAACCTATCGTTACAGCATAAGTGCTGAGGCGAACCTCAATTCGGCATCCATGCCAGGTGGGGGCGAATCGCAAGGGTATGTAATCGACGTAAATCAGCCCAAAATAGGTGGTGTGGGTGGGATTCAGAACGACCAAGAGAATCAATATGAGAAAATACCATCTTACAATCTGGGTGACAGGCAACCCAAAAAACCAGCTTCGCGAAGAAACTAATCTAATCATTTTAAGAGCTGAAATTGAAACGAGAAATTCAAATCAATAATCAATTCCGAGGTAATTATAATTTTCAGACGAATTAATCCTTTAAAGCTTGTGGTCTTGGGTTTGCTACCTTTAATCCTAATTAGTTTGTTCAACGCGTTTGCAGCAGCTGTAACAATTTCGCCGACCACGATTGGGATAAATTCTTTTCCGGTTACAGCGGATAGTGTCAAGCCGAGTGCTTGTGCCGGGATATTCTTGACGAATATGGTTTTCGGTTCGGGCACATTTACCGGCACGGCCGCCAATGATCTCATCCTGGGTAGCCCTGGGATAGACACTATTGATGGTCTCGGTGGTGATGACTGTATCTTAGGCGGTGGTGGGGATGATGATATAACCGGAAACACTGGTACGGATATCTGTATTGGCGGGCCGGGAACTGATACATTTACAACTTGCGAGGGTGAAATTCAATAATTCAAAATAGTTTGCCCTGCATACCCCTCCAGATAATTAATGTAATATCGAGTGAGAAAAATATAGCCAAGTGCTGAAAATACTTGCATAAAAACAAAGTGGGTCTGATCGGCAAGAAATCCAAGCCCAACAAAATAAACAAACCCAAACCAAATGGTGTAAAACTTAAGGAAGTTAATTTTAAAGGATTGCACAGTTGTTTTGGCATCCAATAAGAATCTCGGAACAATCCCGACCGTATCTCAATAATTGAAAATCCAATATTGAAATAGAAATAGACTCATCAGGGATTGGTCTCCGGTTGGATATGTGCCGATCAGAATCCATTCGATGCCCACCAGACCGAGTAAGCCCATCGCGGCGTATGCAGCCACAAGTTTTATGGTTGTATTCCCAAACCGCCTTTGTAGAAAAAATCCGAGACTGATGAAGAAAATCGAATAAACTATCAATAGTGTAGCAATCATTCCCGTCCAATTACCCTGGAGTATGCCCATATTGATGACTTCGACAGCGGTTGCAAATCCCAAACCGATTAGTATGTATTTCATAAAATACGAGATTGAATTTATCTCCTTTTATCGCTTATAACTTCTGCATGATGGGTTCTTATAAATACATACACTGTCTGGAGAGATTATGTTACAGAAAACCACTTATCATTTTTGATAAGTGGTTGTGAGCTCTTCTTTTTAATTGGGTGCAAGATTTGGGGCTTGAATAAATTATTTTGGAGTCATTCGTAAATAATTGTCGGTTTTAACTCCAAGCAATCTGCCGATCAGGTGATAAATCGCATAAAGCTCAAGTGCGAAGGGCAAATATCCGCCATAGCCAAGCAAGGGCATTTCAAAAACATGCAACCAATCGCCCCATGAGATGTGATAAATCCATTTTGGGAACGAATAGAAATTCCACAGCTCCCAAAAGAATGCGGTCAGTAATACTCCCAGCCAAAGAGATATGACAGGCCGCCAATCCCGTTTCTGGGTCCACTCAATCAGTGACGGATTCCCCATCCAGATATTAATTGGTTCCAAGATGAAATAAAGTGAAAGCCATATAAAGAGAAAGAATATCTTCGGCCATATCAAAAGTAGCGCAAGCATGATCAGGCCAATTACGAAGAAGGTGGCTGTCGTTTGTTTATCGGTAGCAATTTTAGGTCCGGGTTTGAGGCGTTTTATAAAATCAAAACTGGCAAATAATTCGGCACTCCCAAATACAGCCGGGATAACGGTCGTAAAACTTAATGTAGTCCAAAATACAAATTCTAATGGTGAAAATATTTCCGCGCCAAGGTAGGTCCAGTTTTGTGTGCGTAGGTTAAGCAGTTCGAAGATCCACCAAACAGGTGCAGAGGCCAAGAATAGGCCAATATATTTGCGCCAACTGCGCGTGAGCAGGGAAGTGCCGGTGCGCCTAAAAACTATTCCGTCTATGACAAGACAATAACCAAGCCACAAAGGGAAGAATCCCCAATGAGTACGCGCGCCAGACAAGGCCCAATTGAGATACCAGAAAATAATTATTAGAGATAGCCCGAGCCAGAAATAAAAAGGATACAAAGATTTTTCGGTTTCTTTACTTAAAGATCCAGTTTTTGTTGTCATAGCATTATTTTACAAAGAGAAATAGTCTTTTTCATATGAATTAGACATTTATCTTATACCCATTTATCAACTCCCGGAACGCGAGCAGCAGAGCAGGCCTCGTCAAAGGGTAACAGGCCTGCGATTGGTCTGCCTGCTTTATTAATCTCAATTTCTTCAGCACTCAAAACGCGTTCGAGAAGATTTGAGAAATGTGGCTTGGCTCCATGGATATTGAAACTGGTCATTTTACACCTCAACTAACATTATAGACTAAGTCAATTTCTAAAATCCCTTCGCAACGTATTCTCCCCATACACCACGCAAGGTGTTGCATATTTCACCCAGGGTGACATTGTTGTCTACACATTCGATGAAAAGGGGCATCAGATTTTCATTGCTATTTGCAGCGGATTCTAAGCGTGTGCGTAACTCAGCAACTTGGGCTGCATTCCTTTTCTTTCGAAGCGATTTCAGTTTTTTTCTTTGCGCAGCTTCGATGGCAGGATCAACCTTCAGGCGTTCGAGAGTAAGTTCTTCTTCCGTCTCAAATTGATTAACCCCCACGACGATATTCTCTCCGCTTTCCACTTGTTGTTGGGCAACATAAGCTGCATTTTGGATCTCGTTTTGTATATATCCGCGTTCAACTGCGATTAGAGCGCCGCCCATTTCATCTATGTGGGAAATGTACTCTTCTGCTCGAGTTTCGATTTCGTCGGTTAGGTACTCAATCAGGTACGAGCCTGCCAAAGGATCGACCGAATCTACAACCCCCGATTCGTGAGCTATGATTTGCTGCGTACGCAGCGCTACCCGGACTGCTTTTTCGGTTGGCAACCACAGGGCTTCGTCCATGCCGTTAGTATGCAGGCTTTGGGTGCCTCCAAGGACAGCGGACAAGGCCTGCAATGTGACCCGGACCACATTGTTCTCGGGTTGTTGCGCGGTCAAGGTGGAACCGGCGGTCTGTGCGTGGAAGCGCAAGGCCCATGATTTAGGATTAGTCGCTTTGAAGCGATCGCGCATGATCTTGGCCCATAAGCGCCTGGCGGCTCGGTATTTGGCAACTTCCTCGAACAAGTTGTTGTGTGCGTTGAAGAAAAACGAAATTTGTGGGGCAAAATCGTCCACCGCCAAACCGACTTTTAGGGCCGCTTCAATATACGCTATTCCATTCGACAACGTAAAGGCAAGCTCTTGCACAGCGGTCGAGCCGGCTTCGCGGATGTGATAGCCAGAGATTGAAATAGTGTTCAAATTTGGGACTTCTTTAGCGCAGAAGGAGAAAATATCGGTGATTAAACGCATGGATGGCGTGGGTGGGTAAATGTAGGTCCCGCGCGCGATGTATTCCTTTAAAATATCGTTCTGGATCGTGCCGCGCAGCTTGGACATCTCGACACCCTGGCGCCGACCGACCGTGATGTACATAGCCAACAACACGGCCGCCGGGGCGTTGATTGTCATTGAGGTAGAGACCTTATCCAACGGGATCTGGTCGAAGAGCTGCGACATGTCTTCAATGGAGGAAATCGAGACGCCTACTTTCCCAATTTCCCCTTCTGCGATGGGATCATCCGCATCGTACCCAATTTGGGTCGGGAGATCGAAAGCGACCGATAAACCAGTTTGGCCTTGTTCCAAGAGATAACGGTAGCGTTTGTTCGAGGCTTGTGCTGTGGCAAAACCGGAATATTGGCGCATGGTCCAGAAGCGGGTCCGGAACATGGTCGCCTGAACGCCGCGCGTAAACGGGTACTCGCCCGGGAAGCCGACCTGCTCGGAGTGGGACTTCGCTGCTCCAATGGAACCAGCTTGGGAGGGAGTGCCGAGGCGAGGGATCGGAATTCCGGAGGAAGTTGTGAATTCCTGCCGCCGTTCTGGAAAGCGGTCTAAGGTCTGCTTAAGTATAGTTTCTTGCCAGCGTTTGAGATTGTCTTGGAATGTCATAATGCCTCATAACTTTGTTTGAATATACTGCTTCTTGTATAATTACCTGAGTTTGCACCTAGGTAGCTGTCTTTATACTTGCTTCTTGCATAAATAAACGATTTTTCGTACCATATTGCTGGGTAAAAACAAGTATTAGTGAACAAATATTTACACAGCACATAGTAAGTATAAAGCCCTACTATTTTCCCCCGAAGGATTTCAATAGAATCTCCCCATATGATTCCTGCTGAGGAGAACACTAGCGATCTTATTAGATGCGAAATCATTTTACAACGTGAGTAGGAAGAATATTTTAAGCAGTAAGCACCCAATTTTCTGTAAGCAAATCGCAAACATCAATTATCTTCCTGTTCATTATAATTGTGGTAAATGTGCCTAATCCTTACTTGAGAGAGAATCGAATGATATCAAATTTACCCAAAAGGTTTTTCTTATTTATTATCATATTGTTGTTAGCCAGCCTGGCTTGCAATGCAGTTATAGATTTAGTTGAGGAAGAACCTGAACAAACTCAACCGGTAGAAATTGCCCCAGAGCAAGCCCCTGAACAAATCCAACCGGTTGAAATTGCCCCAGAAGATCCTGCTCCAGGATCCACTGCACCCACGGAAGTTCAGGTTGAAGATCAAGCGCTGGATCCGCAACCCATTGGGAGTCCAGTTTGTCCGGCTGTCAATGAAAGGATACTGGAGTCCGCTACAAAATTCAACGAAGAGGATATCGAGAACGAAAGCCCTGAAGAAACTGAACCAGAATACTTGGTGACTTACACTGTTTCCGGGGATTTGATCAGTAACCCTGCCTACGAAAACGTCTCTGCAGACCTGATTAAGTATCAAGAGGACGAAGCCAGCCACCGAAAAATATGGGAATATTTCACAACTTTGATCCCATCTAAAGAAAGAAGGCTGTTGATTGAATATTCTATCGTCACTGACGGAGAAGGAAATATGTTGGCTGCCGTTGGACAATCGCAGTACGACCCAGCACTTTGGGTACTTGAAATGGATATCAGAGACTCAAGCGATATCGATAATTTAATCTACACATTGATCCATGAATACGCTCATCTGCTTACCTTGGGCCCTCAACAGGTTGATCCTAGCGCGGCCATATTCGACAATCCTGATGATGAAGACATTTATTTTGATGAAGCCGAGGCCTGCCAATATTATTTCCCAGGCGAGGGTTGCAGCAACCCAGATTCTTATATCAATGCTTTCTTCAATAAGTTCTGGGTAGATATCCATGATGAATGGCAAGATATCAATCTTATCGAAGATGACGATGATTTTTATACAGCCTTGGATGAATTTTACTTTAAATATGAGGCCCGCTTTGTCACTGATTATGCGGCGACAACACTGGAAGAGGATATGGCTGAAGCCTTTACCTTCTTTGTATTGGCCTCAAGGCAAGCGGGAGATTCGATTGCAGAAGAGAAAATCTTGTTCTTCTACGATTATCCCGAACTTGTAGAGCTACGGAATCAAATTGGTGCGGGAATATGTAATCTAACCCAATGAGCGAAATTAATCGCCCAATTCCCGAATCATACTGGGTGGAACCTGGGCGTTTTTTAGCAGGTGAATACCCTGGAAACATTCAAGGAAATTTATTGAGCCAACGCCTCGATAAATTTCTTGATAGTGGAATCAACAGCTTCATCGACCTCACTGATCCTGGCGAAATGGCCCCTTATCTGCCACTGTTGTTAGAGCGGGCTCAATATTACGGCACCGAAATAAATTACAAACGCTTCTCGGTCACCGATCACGGCATCCCTATACCTGATACCATGCATGTTATTTTGGATGAGATAGATGTTGCACTGGAAAACGGCCGCAATGTTTATGTACATTGTTGGGGCGGTATTGGTCGCACCGGCACTACAGTTGGGTGTTACCTCGTCCGGCATGGCCTCAGCGGCCAACAAGCGCTCGATCAACTTGCTACATGGTGGCAGCATGTTCCAAAAAGACAGTTCTGGCCGCGCTCTCCTGAAACCAATCGCCAGGTTCAATTTATTTTGGATTGGAATAAATGACTTTGGCGTACCAATTGGCTCGGGTTTTGGCAACAATAATGTCGAATAAATCTCTCAGAGAGTGATTGAGATTATTGAAGCGGAGTTAACTTGAAATACAGGCAAGCGGCGCTGTTGTGCTCGAGGTTTAAGTTATTCTATTAGGTACTGCAAATTAATCCAGTGGGGATAATTTGTAGTAGACACAAACTGATTTAGAAAATAAGGGAGCGATGTTTTTGGGAAAGTTGGGCTGCAAAAATCGCAGTATAATCCCATCGATAGATTTCTGGAGGCTTGGTTGAATTTCGTAAATACAGAAAATGAAGATGAAGCTCTGGGTTCGAGTGAACCTTCTGAAGAGTCAAAGTCAATAAAACAATTTTTGGTCGATCTGTTGGAGACGGTGGTTCTAGCGGCGATCCTGTTCATTGTAATTAATACAGTTTCGGCGCGGGTCAAAGTTGACGGCACGAGCATGATACCAACCCTAAGTGATAACGAGTATGTGTTGGTCAATCGGTTGGCATATAGGAATAAAGCCCCTGACCGGGGAGATATAATTGTATTTGAGTCCCCACAATCATCTCAATTTGATTTGATAAAACGTGTAATAGGGCTGCCTGGAAATGTTGTCAAGGTTATTGATGGTGTTGTGCAAATTGATGGCGAAACTTTAAAAGAACCATATATAGCTGCGGCGCCTACTTATAATGGTGAGTGGATAGTACCAGCAGGGCATCTATATGTGCTCGGCGACAACCGGAATGACTCTTCAGATTCACATACCTGGGGGTTGTTGCCTGTGGAGAATGTTATCGGCAAAGCTATCTTGATTTATTGGCCGCTCCCTGATTGGACTTTAATAAATCACGTTGAATCGGTATCGGCATTTCGATAATATATCCTATAATTATAGACTTAAAGGTATTAAACCTGCTTCTTGCATAAATAGACAAACATCCTTGGCTATTATGCTGGGTAAAAACAATTGTTGGAGTACAAATATTTGCGCAGCACATACTAAAATGCTTGCAGCGCTGATTGTTCCGAAGGAGACCTAGCGTGACGAATGTAGAATTGCCCCATCCTGTAGCATGTGATGAATGTCAGGCTGGAATGATGCAAGTGCGTTATATTACATACTTTACTTGGCTTGGAGACGAATTGATTACAGTTCCGAATTTTCCGGCCTGGATATGTGATGTGTGTGGAGAGCGTGAATATGATGAACGGGCCATTTCTTGGCTAACCATGCTGCTTAATCCAAATACAGGAAAACCTATCAACAAAGATCGCAGTCGCATAAACACACACAATAAAGCCGATTCCAATCCTCTGCGCCTAGAATAACCTGCAAAGGAATACACCATGGCAATGGATATTTCGCCCCGGACATACAGATATGTTTCTGCAGATATTTACACATCCGGGTATCGTGTTGTTGGGAAAGTCATGGTTACAAATACAGGCGTGATTGGATTAATGAATGACAGTACCAATTCTGCTATGGAAGTACACGACGCGCGAATGGCCAAAATCCATATGCCCACCAAACTCATCGACCATTTTGAATTGGTCCGCTTGGTCAAAAAGAGGGTGATGGTGATGTGTCTATCTCGTCGGGAGGACCTCGGTCCGGCTGCCCTGGTCCGGGGAGGCTATGGCACAATCAACGAATATCCAGCCCGTTTCACCAGTCAGGCATATGAGGTCGAGGGAAAACTAGAATTGCCCGGACGGTTTGACTTCCAAGCCTTGATGTTTGAAGGCTCAAGGGAATTCATCCCTCTCTTTGATGCAGTACTGACCGCCATCCTAATTCCGAATCTGCGTGTCGAAAGCCCAAGTATGTTAGTCAATCGGGACCTCTCAGATGTTGTGGCTTTATTGAGTCAGCGATCAAAAGATGAAGATTAACATGTGAGCGCTTGACCGATATAAGGGCGGATGATAAAATCCCCCCGCTCTATAATCGCCCCCATCGTCTAGTGGACCAGGACGCAGCCCTTTCAAGGCTAAAACCGGAGTTCGAATCTCCGTGGGGGCACAAACAATAAAACGCCGTTCGGCGTTTTTAGTTATAAAGCCCGAGTCCCCATTGAGGGGCTGTTATTCGAAGCTCCGTGGCCTACCTGCGGTAGGGTGCGATGCGAGGGGCACAATCAATAATACGCCGTTAGGCGTTTTGTATTTAGCTCCGTTCAATTATTATGGTACCTATGAATATGGAGATGAGAGAATATACTATTCTTTATCTGGTTTTTCTTCCGTAATAATTTGTACGTTATCATATTTTGGGATGTTAAGAGTTACAGGTTGCATGCCCATTTGACTTGTGGTGATGCTGATCATTTGGCGTGCGCTCATAAATAAAAAATGAATAGCTTCCTTTTCCATAAATTCCTGGTTCAATTCTTTGTCGTATTCTGTTTTATCACCAATATAGTTGTAAACTCCAATTACTTCCACATCTACCACGATCGGTTCTGGGTCTTTAGTTCGGAGTCTCAAATTATATTGCACTCTAGGAAATTCGGGTTCGACAACCTTAGCTTCAACTTTGATAAAAAGCTCGAAAGGATCTGCTATATT
>JASJYH010000092.1 GCA_030123675.1 Anaerolineae bacterium
TCTTTCCTTCTCGGTATGCTATTGTGTTCCATATTTTTTATTTATTCTGTGGAATTGTTATTCTGTTTTCAGTTTTTGGTTTGGGGATAAAGCTTGGGTTACGACCCTGGGTTGCTGTTGCAATAAGCATTTGGTATGTCATAAGCCCTGCGACTATCGTTTATGAAAATTGGTATGCATATGCTTACCCCCTTACCGCTGCTTTATGCTTTTCTGCGTTTTTTTTGTTCCGTTTTGTTAATAAGGGACGACCAATTGACGGTATTCTTTTTTCAATGCCCTTGGCATTAATGTCTTTAACCTGGGGATTGTTCCACATTTCTTGGTTGTTCGTAAGCGTAGGCATAGGTGCATTTGCGCTTCTTAACAAAAAACGTATCCGATCAGTTCTAAGTTTAATATTGGCAGTCGTGCTCGTCATATCATGGTATGGTAAAAATGCGATTGTGTTTGATTCCTTTGTTGGAAGCTCATGGGGGGGCATGAATCTTTTCAAGATCGTGACATCCCGCATACCTGGAGAAGCCCGCAAAGCATGGATAAAAGAAGGGCTAATCTCGGAATTAGGCAGATTCCCCCCGTTTCGAAGTCCGGATACTTATTTAAGATTTTATCCTGATACACCAATAACTGGAATTCCGTTGCTCGATGAATTGAACTATAGCACAGGTTTTCCAAACTATCATCACCTAGTGATTATTGAAGCCTCTAATCAGCACATGCGAGATGCTCTTAAGATGATCTTGCAAACACCGGATCAATATATCCGTACTCTCATTCGTTCGGCTTATATCTTTTTTCATTCTGCAAGTGATTATAAACACATCTTGGGGATACGTGTCCCTATAGATGAATTGGATACGGTCTGGAATCGTTTGTTCTATGGACAATGGCAAAAAGGTGAAACGTTTGCGGAGCTTGGCTCAGCATTTCTGTTTACCCATGTTGCCTGGTGGTTGGTCATCGGTTATGTGTTTGCTTTTGTTGCATCATTCTTGTACCTGTGGAAAAACCGCGCCTTGATTGCAATTTCCTCTCGCCTAATCTTGATTCTTTTTATGCTGTGGAATATTCTTTTCGTTTCCTTTGCTGGGATAATGCTCGATATTGGGGAAAACAATCGCTTTCGATTTGTAATCGATCCGTTTATATTCTTACTTGCAATTTTTTTTCTTCAAAGATTGTTATCCCCCGAAAGTAAAGCTACTTCCCTAACCCATGTTGAATAGCAATTACTGCGGCTTGAGTGCGGTCTGAAACCATTATTTTTTCAAGAATCGAGCTGACGTAGTTGCAGTTGGAAGCATTTTTTTGGTAATCATCATCCCTGGTGAAGTACAGCCTGGCCCCTCGGCCTCAGTTTTATACGACCTCCTGGATTCACCCTATTGATCAGTCAGCGCCTCAAAGCGGTTTAAATGACCAGACTCTCCATGTTGCTAAACAATCCCGCAACCGGGTCATTTCTCAGGGTGGGATTCCAGCTACTGAATTTATTTAACGTTTCTTTATTTGGGGGGCATGTCACGCTTCAAAATTTCTCCACCACCCAAAAATGAGACAAACCCAACCTTTTCAAGGGCGTCTTTTCTAAAAATTGTAAAATTCTCCGTAATACTTTCCCAATAACTCCATAACGGGCGATAATATTGTCATAGGCTCCAAATATAATCGTGCGCTCAACAATTTTAACTGGCAAACCCTCAAATAAGTTCTTCATATCTCTTTTGGAATAAACTTTCACATGCGGAGCGAGTGTATCGCGCCACCTCCGCGGCAAATAATTAACCAACGGTATGTTGCCGAATTTATAATTTCCCCTCCAATAGATACCGTGTGTCTCAAAAGGATAGCCACGGTTAGGCACAAATATGATGGCTCGCCCGCCAGGTTTCCCCGCCGCAGGCTCGGGACTTCGAAGCACGCGCACCATCTCACGAACGGCCTGGATATCATCCTGTACATGTTCGAGCACTTCATGGCTCAGGATGAGGTCAAAGGTTCCAGTAGGAAGCGGTAGTGCTTCCCCGGTAGCATTCAGGATCTGTGGAGAGTGCATTTTGGCTTGGGAGGCGCGTTCGAGGTCATATTCCAGCCCGGTAATTTGTCCGCCAAAGCGAGCCATATGCTGCATATAGATACCCACCCCGCAACCGTTTTCAAGCACCCTTCCTTTAATTCGCTCTCCTGCGGCATTAACGATCATATCCATTCGGCGCTGTTGTCCCTGCCTCCAAACGTAGGATGGTTCGCCCCTCAGGGCAGCTTTTCCCATATCCCTTTCTGTCATGGGCGGAATTATACACTTCTAGGGTACGTCAGCATTCAATATAACCCGGAATAACTAACCATTTCGAATCGAAATCATATTTCAATTTGACGAATCGGAAAACCATGAGTATAATCTCGCCAGTATGAAACTGACTCGTATTCTCCATCACCATTTATCAAATACACCCCTGCCTGATCGGAGAGCAGGTTAGTTTCGTACGTCAGAAACCAACCAATTCCATTACCAATAGCCCCCGGTCAACCGGGGGTTTTATTTTGCCCCTCACTCACCGCATTCCGAATCGGAATTTAGGAAGGTGGGGGTAAAGAAAGGAAATCTATGTCACAACGCCCGCTGCGACTTTCGATCCCATCCAAAGGACGGCTTTCAGAAGATAGCCTGAATTTTCTGGCCGAATGTGGTTTGGAAGTGTATAAACCCAATCCACGACAGTATCAGGCCAGTATTCCCTCCGTCCCGGGTTTGAGTGTGCTGTTTCAGCGCCCAGCAGATATTGTCATCTCTGTCCGGAACGGCAGTGTTGACTTTGGCATTGCCGGTTTGGATCTGGTGACCGAATATGGTGGTCTAAACGGTGAAATATTGCTGGTCCACCCCTCACTCGGATATGGTGCCTGTACTCTTAATGTAATTGTCCCAGACGAGTGGTCGGATGTAAATCAAATGGATGATCTAGGAAAAAAACAGGCAGAAATCGGGCATACTTTGCGCGTGGCAACAAAATATCCTAACGCATCCAAATCGTTCTTCAAACAGCACGGATATTCAGATATCGATTTCATTGGTGCGGAGGGCACGCTCGAAATCGCGCCGACAATCGGCTACGCTGACTTTATTACTGATTTGGTTTCCACTGGAACCACGGTGCGCGATAACCATTTGAAACTTATTAAAGATGGTGAAATAATGAGGTCGCAAGCTTGTTTAATTGCAAACCGTTCGGTAATCAAAGATAACCCCGAAGCGCTTGCTGTCACCAAGATTTTGCTTGAATATTTCGTTGCACATTTGCGTGCCAGTAAAGCCGTTTCTGTCTTCGCAAATATTCGAGGAGACTCACCCGAATCTATTGCCCGCAACATGTTCACAAAAAATGTAATTGGTGGATTGCAAGGGCCGACTTTCTCGCCCATTATTACCCGCCAAAAAGAAAACTGGTACGCCGTGCATCTCATCGTTCAAAAGGATCAGCTTACAGCAGTCATTGCCGAACTGCGCTCGATAGGCGGTTCTGGTGTAGTTGTCGCACCTGTCACTTTTATCTTCGAGGAAGAACCCGAAGAATACCGTGCTATGCTCGAAGCGTTAAAGTAAGCAAATATGTGTTCCGCATAAGTGGAGATCAAAATGATAAAGATCTACGACGTCCAAACTGCCGAGAATACCATTCTCAAACGCGTACCGCCAGATGAGAGAGAAGTCTCGCCCACGACGCTTGAACGCATTGCCGAGACCTTTGGTGAAGCCATTTCTGCCGAAGAAGCCGTACGCCGAATATTACGGGATGTTCGCACTCGGGGTGACAAAGCGCTGCGAGAATGGTCTGCCAAATTGGATGGCTTCCCTTCGGATGCTCCGCTTCGGGTCCCGGAAGATCAACTTGCTTCCGCTTTAGCGGGCTTATCTGGGCCCGATCGGGATGCGCTTGAATCGGCCGCTGACCGTATTCGCTCATTCTACAATCGTCAGCCACTCTCATCCTGGTTCACCAATGACTTGGGTGGCACGCTCGGTCAGATCATCCGCCCGCTCAATCAAGTGGGTTTATATATTCCTGGAGGCACTGCACCTTTACCCTCCACGGTCTTGATGTCTGCTGTACCTGCTCAGGTAGCAGGCGTGAAAGAGATCGTTGTGGTTGCTCCGCCTGTTTTTGGCACTGAAGAAATTGCTACAATTACTTTGGGCGCCTGTGCGTTAATTGGAATTACCGAAGTTTATGCAATGGGTGGCGCTCAGGCGATCGCAGCCCTGGCATACGGCACTGAAACAGTCCCGGCCGTGGATAAGATCTTTGGTCCCGGTAATATATTCGTCACGCTTGCCAAGCGCCAAGTATTTGGCATGGTCGGTATTGACGGGCTAGCCGGCCCTACCGAAACCATGATCATTGCAGACGATCAGGCCAATCCCAGATGGATCGCGGCTGATTTGCTGGCACAGGCCGAACACGATGTCTTGGCCTCGGCTATCTTGTTGACCCCTTCTCAAAAATTGGCTGAAGCAGTCCAAATTGAAGTTGGCCGTCAAATGGAAACCTTGCCTCGTGCTGACATCCTGGCGCAATCACTGCCGAATCAAGGCGGCATAGTTATTACGAAAAATCTCGTAGAAGCCGCTGAACTTTGCAACAATTATGCGCCTGAACATCTTTGTCTGACCGTATCAGATCCCTGGGCGCTGAGTGAAAGGATTACAAACGCGGGCGGAATTTTCATGGGCGAACACTCCTTTGAAGTCTTGGGAGATTACGTTGCCGGACCAAGCCACATCATGCCCACCGACGGCAGCGCCCGTTATGCCTCACCGCTCAATGTTTGGGATTTTGTGCACATAATAAGTTTGATTGCGCTTGATCCAGCTACTGCTGCTGAAATTGCGCCTCAAGCTGTTCAAATTGCGCGTGCGGAGTCTCTCGAAGCCCACGCACGCTCAGCGCTTGAAAGAATAGAGGCTTATAAACAATAGAGAGCAGGTCAACGTGCCCCTTCACACTATTCTCTTCCTATCTGCTCGCTACTCTCTGGAGTAACCATGCAACTCCCAGCTCACATCACCAACCTGCCTCCGTATATCCCCATCGAACCGTTCGAAGTCCTATCCGCGCGTCTTGAGCGCGAACCGGATGAGATTTGTAAACTAGATGCCAATGAGAACCCGTACGGCATGTCCCCGCGCGCACGTGCTGCACTGGCCAATCTGACCTATGGACACATTTATCCGGACCCTGAATCGCGGGCCTTGCGGACTGCCTTAGCTGAGTTTACTGGAACACCTGCGGATAATTTATTAGCTGGAGCTGGAGCCGATGAACTGATAGACTTGATCTTTCGTGTTGCGCTCTCTCCCGGAGATATTATTCTTAATTGCCCGCCCACTTTTGGAATGTACAGCTTCGATGCTGCCTTGAACAATGTAAAAGTCATTGATATTCCACGCAAGAAAGACTTCTCTTTGGATTTGGATGGGATTATTAATGCCGTTGAGAAATATTCGCCCAAGCTAATTTTTATCAGCTCCCCAAATAATCCAGACGGATCTCTCCTACCTCAACCTGATTTGCAAAAACTACTGGCGCTTTCCCTCCTGATCGTTTTGGACGAAGCCTATATTGAATTTGCCGCGCCTGAGAGCCTGGGGAAAACGCACAGTCAGATTTCTGATGTCCCTAACCGAGATAACCTGATCGTCTTGCGCACCTTCAGCAAACTTGCGGGGTTGGCAGGCTTGCGGGTTGGCTACGGCGCCTTCCCATCCTGGTTGATGCCCACGCTCTGGAAATCTAAACAACCGTACAATGTCAACGTTGCTGCCAGCACGGCCGCACTTGCTTCCCTCGAAGACAGGCCCTATTTGAGAAAAACGGTAGCAACTCTCGTCGCAGAACGAGAGCGATTGATGGCGGCTTTACAAGAAATAACTTATCTGCATCCCTATCCGAGCTCTGCCAACTTTATCCTGTGCAGAGTCACAGGTTTAGACGCCGCCCAGCTCAAAGCGGACCTGGCCCAGAAACACGGCATCTTAATTCGCTACTTTGACAAGTCTGGCTTGAAGGACCACATCCGTATCAGTGTGGGCAAACCCGAACAGACAGACTTGCTGCTAAAGGCATTATCCAGCTATTCTGTATCCAACCAATGAATTAATCTGGTCAATATTAAAAAAAAGACAAAAGGTATTTTATGAGAACAGCCAAAATTGAGCGCAAGACGAACGAAACCCAGATTTCAATCGAGTTAAATCTGGATGGCTCTGGCCAGCACGATATCAGCACGGGTATCGGTTTTCTCGACCACATGCTGACTCATATCGCTGTTCACGGCCTGTTTGACTTAACGGTCAAAGCCAAGGGCGATTTACACATTGATGTGCACCACACGCTTGAAGATACCGCGCTTGTGCTTGGCTCAGCCTTTGATCAAGCGCTCGGCGAGCGTATGGGTATTGTCCGCATGGCGAGTTTCTATGCACCCATGGACGAAAGCCTGGCTTTGGTTGCAATTGACCTATCTGGGCGTCCTTATAGCGTAATTAATGTAGAGTGGTCGTCACCTTCTGTTGGGAATATTCCTACCAGCTTGTTCCCGCATTTCTTTGAGAGTTTCGCGGTCAATGCCAAATGCAACCTGCACGCGCGCGTGCTGTACGGCCGGGATGACCATCACAAGGCCGAAGCATTGTTTAAGTCGCTCGCCCGCGCTTTGGATGCAGCCACGCTGTTAGACAAGAGACGAAAGGATGTGCCATCCACAAAAGGGACTTTGACGAAATAGTATGGCTAAGTTTACTGTTTTTCCCGCAATAGATTTACGGGCTGGGAAGGTGGTTCGTTTGGCGCAAGGTAACCCTTCGAAACAAACCACCTATGGAGATGACCCACGTGCATGGGCTGAACGCTGGCAAGACGAGGGAGCCCAATGGACCCATGTCATCAATTTGAGCGGCGCTTTCAATGAAGATGCGCGTGCCAACCTGAAGGCCCTAGCGAGCATTCTAACTGTCGGCTTGCATGTCGAATTTGGGGGTGGCATCCGTGATGAAGACACGATTCGTACACCGCTTGATATGGGCGTAGAGCGTGTCTTCTTGGGTACGGCCGCTATCCAGAACCCCTCATTAGTGGATTGGGCCCTAGAAGAGTACGGCCCAGAGCGCATAGCCGGTGACATCGGTGCCAGCGACGGAAAAGTCATGATCAAGGGTTGGCAGGAATCGACATCCTTGACGGTGCTCGAAGTCGGCCAAGGCTTTCAAAAGCAGGGACTCACATGGTGCGTGTTGACCGATGTGAAGCGTGATGGGGTTGGCACGGGTGTAGATGTCAGCAGTGCAGTCGACCTGGGTGCTGCAACCGGCTTACAAGTTGTCGCTTCGGGTGGGGTTGCAACTCTTGAAGATGTGCGCATTGTTCGCGAGGCTGGATTGGCAGGTGTCATTATTGGGCGCGCCCTGTATGAAGGGAAGTTGTCATTACGAGCCGCAATTGAAGGAACAGGATGATCACAATCGTTGATTACAAGGCAGGTAACCTGACCTCCGTGAAACGCGCACTCGATCACCTGGGCATTGCAAATCAGATCAGTGCTGACCCAGATCTCGTTCGTAAAGCGGACAGGATTATCTTCCCAGGCGTTGGTGCCGCGGGCGCGGCCATGGACGTGCTTAAAGAACGGAATTTGGATTCAGCATTAAAGGAATCCTTCCGAAGAGGGGCACCGATTCTGGGCATCTGTATTGGATGCCAGATCATCTTGTCTCGTTCAGAGGAGGGCGATACTCCGGGGCTGGATTTAATTGAGGGGGTCTGTAGCAAGTTCGAGCCTGAAGATGAGGCGTTGAAAGTCCCACATATGGGTTGGAATGCTGTTGATGTACATCGTCCTCATCCAATATTGCAGCATCTAAAACCTGGAGACGAATTTTATTTCGTCCATTCTTATTATCCACAACCTGTAAATCCTGAAACTATTTATGCGACCAGCAACTATGGTTTAACTTTCCCGGCTGCGATAGGGGTAGATAATCTTTTTGCCGTCCAATTTCACGCTGAAAAAAGTGGACCGATAGGGCTGCACCTGCTCAAGAATTTTTCTAGTTGGAGGCCATAATGTTGTCCAAACGGATCATATCTTGCCTGGATGTACGCGACGGGAAATTGGTCAAATCTATCAAGTTCGTAAACACGGTAGATATCGGGAATCCGACCGTGCAGGCCCTAAAATATTATCAATATGGTCTAGACGAATTAGTATTTTACGATATTACTGCATCGAGTGAAAACCGCAATATTATGCTCGATGTCGTCAATCAAGTGGCGGAGCAAATATTTATCCCCTTTTCAGTTGGCGGCGGTTTGCGAACGGTGGAAGATTGTGCGCAAGTGTTGCGAGCGGGGGCAGAAAAAATTAATATCAATTCTGCAGCAGTGAAGCGACCCGGATTGATCAGCGAAGCTGCGAAAGCGTTTGGATCGCAGGCCGTGGTGTTGTCAATGGACGTATTGAGAGTCAAACCAGCGCCCCAAATCCCAAGCGGATACGAAATCATTATCAATGGTGGACGCAACCCTATGGGTATGGATGCCATTACTTGGGCACAACGCGGCGAAGAACTTGGGGCAGGCGAGTTGGTGGTTAACTCGATCGATGCAGATGGCACAAAAGCCGGCTACGAACTCAAGTTGACGCGTCAAATAGCGGAAGCGGTGCGCATCCCTGTGATTGCCTCCGGTGGTGGTGGAGTGCCTGAGCATCTCTACGACGTGTTGACTGAGGGCAAAGCGGATGCCGCTTTAATTGCATCCATGTTGCATTATGACGAATACTCGGTCGCTGAGATAAAGCAGTATTTAGCCAGCCGGGGTATTAAGATTCGGGAGACATACTAGAATGGAACTTAATTTTGACTCTTATGGGTTAATCCCTGCTGTTATCCAAGATGTTAAAACCAAAGATGTCTTGATGGTGGCTTGGATGAATTCAGAATCACTCAAGAAAACTATTGCAACCGGGGAGACCTGGTTTTGGAGTCGCTCGCGGAAAGAACTTTGGCATAAGGGTGCAACTTCGGGAAATTTGCAAAAGATGGTGGAAATGCGCTATGACTGCGACGGGGATACATTGCTGATCATGGTCGAGCCTGCTGGCCCGGCCTGCCACACTGGCAATCAAACTTGTTTCTACCGCGCTTTAGAGGAATAGACCTTATGATCGCTGAACTGTATAAAATTATTTTGGACCGCAAAGAAAATCCACCCGATAGTTCGTATACCGCCTCCCTGTTTGACAAGGGGCTGGCTCACATTGCCCAAAAAGTTGGCGAAGAAGGTACGGAGGTAGTTGTGGCCGCGCTCTCACAAGATAAGGAACGCCTTGTTGAGGAAATTGCTGACCTGACCTATCATGTTTTGGTTACGATGGTTGCAAAAGGAATTTCACCCAAAGATGTTGAGGCAGCATTGCAAAGCCGCAGGAAATGATGGACTAGGAAAATAATCGGAAGCTAGCGTTTTTTTATGTGTAGTTCGTTAAGAGTATCCCTTTCTATTAGGGTATGGCCTAGGTTGCAACTTCAAAGCCCTTACCATCCGAGTGAAGGTTGAAATCCCCATTTACAACAGCGTTCGCCCATAAAGCAGTTTTCTCGATTCCAGCAAAAGAATAGAAGTGCGACTTAACAAAGGGGCAATCTGCCACTTCCGATCGGTATTTTGCCAAAGCCACTATCACTTCATCCGGGGTTGATATGGTTAACAGGTCGGTTATTGCCGAGGCCTTTTTCTTCAACGAACGTAATGAGGGCCCGATTCCAATTTTTACAGCGTAATTAATCAATGTTTTCAGCTTTGTGGGACCTGGCATTCCAATGTGGATTGGTAGCTGATTGCCGGCAGCTGCTATTTCTTGCGACCATTTAATAATTCCTGCAGGATCGTAGCTAACTTGTGCAATAATACACAAATCAACGTTTGCTTTATGATTAAAATCATTTTTAATTTTTAGTGCTTTAGCGAGGATTTCAGGGCCTGCATAAGGGGAACCATCGGGATGACCAGCAACACTCATTTTTTTCAGATCAAATTGTTCAAAAAATCCCGATTCGAACAGTTCCAACGTACCTGTAAAGGGACCCGCAGGATCCTGTCTGTCACCGGCTATAAATAATATCTGATCCACATCAGCTTTTCGTAAGCGGTCCAGTGCTTTTTCAAATACCTCTTTACTAGATAATTCTCTCGCAGGTATATGTGGGACTGGGTTGAATCCGGCCTTGCGTAAATCTGCTGCAACATCAATGACATCCTCTAAACTTGCATTGGGGGGTTTGGCAATATAGATCGATGTGTTGGGCGCAAGAAAATCCGGGAATTTCGGTATTAGACCACGGTCTTTTGGCAACATTTCAATTGAGTAGTCACGCACAAAATCTGCAATAAGTTGTTTTAAGCAAGCACAGGTTTGGTGAAGATTCTTTGTTGCTTGTATATAAGGTTGTTTGAGGCAAGCACAACCAGGTGGAGAATTTCTGTTTATTTACTTGCTGATAACAACAAATGTTTT
>JASJYH010000093.1 GCA_030123675.1 Anaerolineae bacterium
CAGAAATTGGAAGTCCTTGTTTATTTTAGCCTTCACTGACAAATTGATCTAATATTTCAGCTCGACATTATCAAGATAGGGCAAACGCATTTGGATTTTTATTCACCCAAAACAAGAATTAACTGTCATTGCGAGGGCGATAGCCCGAAGCAATCTCATGTTTTATAGGCAATAACTACTTAATAAGGAGATTGCTTCGTTCGCTGAAGAACGCTCACTCACAATGACACCGTTATTTTAGGCTAGTCTTTTTCTAATACGATTGCCCTAATTATCAAGATGTTAAGGTTAAATAGATCGAAGTAAGAGTGTATAATGCGAACTTTATAATTGGATAAACATGTTAACCAATCAAATCTTCAACCAATTTCAACAATCTCCGACGACCGCCATGGCAGATCGGGTAGCAAACCTCAAAGCCAATGGTCATCAGATCATCTCGCTGCAGATCGGCGACCCAGATTTTGCAACACCTACTGCCATAATGAACGTGGCAACCAAAGCCTTGCAAGATGGCCACACGCATTATGCTCCTAGCCGCGGCATCCCTGAAATGCGGCTCGCTGCAGAATTCCGGTTGAAACGTGACCAAGACTTAGTCTACAACCCTGATTCCGAAATCCTGGTCACGCATGGCGGTATCCATGCCTATTACCTGGCCCTGCAATCCATCCTGAATCCCGGAGACGAAGTGCTGATCCCCGATCCCAGTTGGCCTACGCATACGAATATGGTCAAGTTGCTGCGAGGAACTGTAATTCGGGTACCTGCCCCGTCGGAAAATAAATTTTTACCTACCCTAGATTCCTGGAAGAAATCGGTCAGTCCTAAGACTCGCGCCATCGTGTTGAATTATCCCTCGAACCCTACTGGAGCCTATCCCTCACGGGAATATCTCGAGAAATTACATACGCTTGCCTCCAAGCATGACTTGTGGATTGTTAATGACGAAGTTTATGATAACTTGTACTATGAAGATAAACCGGTCTCTGTGGGTGGCTTCCCTGGTGTAAAGGATCGCACAATTCTGATAAAAAGCCTTTCCAAAACCTATGCAATGACAGGCTGGCGGATTGGCTATTTGGCTGCCCCAAAACAGGTAATAGATAATGCGCTCAAGGCCAGCCAAAATTCGATCACATGTGTTGCTCCGTTTGTGCAAAAGGCGGCTGCCTTTGCCCTTAGAGATGCGGGCGTGGAAGAGGCTATCTCGGAGATGCGGACAGCCTACACCCGACGTAGAGAATTGGTACTCAAAATCAGGCAGGAGTATTCACAATCACCGGTCGGTGTGACACCACCCCAGGGCGCATTCTACTTTTTTCTTGATATGCGCGCCTTGAAAATAGACTCTCTTGAAATTTGCGAAAGAATTCTAACGGAGCAGGGCGTCGGCTTGATGCCTGGTTCATCGTTCGGTGATTTGGGGCGAGGATTTGTGCGCATGACCATAGCAGCATCTGATGAAGATGTCGAAGCTGGTTTTAGGGCTATCTTAGATTGGGCAGGAGCACAGGTTGGAAGATAAGATAAAGGTCGCATTTCAGGGTGAGCCAGGGGCTTATAGTGAGGAAGCAGGCTATGGGTATTATGATGCGATGGAAATGGTGCCTCAAGAGTCATTTGAGGCGGTATTCGAGGCAGTCGCATCGGGGGCTTGCGAGTCAGGATTAATCCCTATCGAAAATTCCCTGGCTGGCAGTATTCACCACAACTACGATTTATTGCTCCGGCATGAGCTTCATATTGTAGGAGAATACTTGCTGCGCGTGCGTCATTGTTTGATTAGTTTTCCAGGGGTTAAGCAGTCTGAAATTAAGCGTGTTATCAGCCAACCGCAGGCCTTGGGGCAATGTGCCGGATTTCTGCGAGAGATGGGAGTAAAGACGGAGCCGGTTTACGATACCGCTGGGAGTGTAAAGATGCTGAAAAATAGCGGTGAACGAACTACCGCAGCAATTGCCTCAAAACGGGCCGCCAAAATATATGAAATGCAGATAATAAAAGAGAGTATTGAAGATAACCAGGAAAATTACACACGTTTTTTGGCTTTGTCAAAAACTCCAGGTACTCCCGAAGGGGAGATCAAATCCTCGATTGTGTTCACTCTGAAAAACATACCGGGCGCGCTTTTCAAAGCCTTAAGTGTTTTTGCATTACGCGATATTGACCTAACCAAGATCGAGTCGCGCCCATTGCCAGGCAAGAGCTGGGAATACTTATTTTATGTTGATTTCATTGGCGCTGTCGGTGAAGAAACAGCCCGGCGGGCGCTGGATCACCTGGGGGAATATGCGCTTATGGTGCGTGTGCTCGGTTCATATCCCATATTTAGGTCTTGACTCATTCTTTATCCTGACATAGAATACTTTTTAACATGAAAACCTCTTACCGCTTCTACTTTTGGTATTATTTTTACGGCTTCCAATCACAGTTGCCGTTGGTGGCGCTTAAGCGGTAGGCAGAGAATACCACTGCACATCCAGAAAGAGCGAGCCAAACGGCTCGCTCTTTCTCTATATAGCGATCAATTCTCTACATGGTGTATAAAAAAAAGTAGGAGTTGAAGAAAAATGAGGAGACAGATTGACAACCAGAGGTATTCGCGGCGCGATCACAATCGAGATTGACCAAGAAGAAACTGTGCTTTCTTCTACAAGTGAATTATTGGAGACTGTTCAAGCTCTCAACCCTAGTTTGAAGGTCAAAGACATTATAAGTATTCTGTTTACTATTACGGATGACATTATCTCTGCCTACCCTGCACTTGCTGCCCGTCAAATGGGCTGGGATTCTACCCCCATGCTGTGTGTCCGTGAGATGAATGTAAAGGATGGGCTGCCACTCTGTATTCGAGTACTCATTCATTGGAACACAGATCTTGACCAATCTGCAATCCAACATGTCTATTTACGTGAGGCTATAAAATTGCGACCCGACCTAGCCTCACGTGCCTAGTACCCGGATAAAATGATAACGATGAGTGAAATTGCCAATTCGCAACAGGATACTTCATCTAATCAATATCAACTTGGACGGGCACAAGTAAATTAATGTTCAAGGAGAAATCATTATGATAATCATCATGAAACCCAACGCCACTCCAAGTCAGGTGGAAGAAATAATTAAGAAAGTCAAATCTTTTGGGCTGTCTGCTCATCTTTCTCAGGGTGTCGAAACCACGATCATCGGCGCCATCGGCGATACGCGCGACCTGCCTACTGACAAATTCACATCGGCAAAAGGAGTCAAATCAGTGCAGAAAATCACACAACCATACAAACTCGCGTCACGCCAATTCCATCCTGAGAACTCCGTTTTTCCCTTAGATGGATTCACCGTTGGTGGTGAAGAATTGGCAATTATCGCAGGCCCCTGCTCCGTTGAATCTCGAGACCAGATCATCGAAACTGCTATTGCTGTCAAAGAAGCTGGCGCAAATGCCTTGCGTGGAGGCGTTTTCAAACCGCGCACATCCCCATACTCCTTCCAGGGGTTGGGAGAAGAAGGGCTTGAATATCTAGCCGAAGCTCGTGAGAAAACCGGTTTGCCAATTGTGACAGAAATCATGTCAGAATTGCAGTTAAAAGTAATGACCAAGTTTGTGGATGTATTTCAGGTAGGCGCACGCAACATGCAAAATTATGACTTGCTGCGAGCGCTTGGTAAAACCCAAAAGCCAATATTGCTCAAGCGCGGCCTATCTGCCACCATCACGGAGCTGCTTATGGCAGCCGAGTACATACTTTCCGGAGGCAATAAACAAGTTATGCTTTGTGAGCGCGGCATCCGCACATTCGAGACAGCCACCCGCAACACCACAGACATTAATGCCATTCCGGTTTTGAAAAACCTTACGCATTTACCGGTAATCCTTGATCCCAGCCATTCGACCGGCCATGTTGATTATGTGGCCGCCATTTCTCGCGCTGCCATTGCTGCAGGGGCCGATGGGCTGATCATTGAAGTCCATCCTAACCCACACGAGGCATTGTCTGACGGACACCAATCCCTTAAACCTGATAAATTCGTAGCATTAATCAAACAAGTTAAACAGATTGCCGAAGTAATGGACCGCCGCCTAGCAGTGTTAAAACCTGCATCGGTGCATTGATGTCTGATGAGAGTGGCTTTGTTCTCAAAGAATCAACGATTGCCATTATTGGATTGGGACTTATGGGTGGCTCAATTGCACTTAGCCTTAAGGAACGCTGCCGCCGAATAAAAGCATTAGATCCGGATCAAGAAACGCTCAAGCTTGCGAAGCGCCAAGCGATTGTTCACGAAGCCGATTCGGACCCCACCAAAATTTTAAGGGATGTCGATCTCGTTATCTTAGCTTGTCCAGTACCAGACATTGTCGATTGGACACAACGACTGCCTGAATTTATACAAAGTCCATGCATAGTTTTTGATGTAGGCTCTTCCAAACGCACAATTGTTACTGCACTCGAAACTCTGCCAGGCAATTTTGACCCCATAGGTGGGCATCCCATTTGTGGGCGCGAGAACCTTTCGCTTAAAAGTGCCGAACGTTTTCTCTACCGCGATGCTCCATTTGTGTTTTCTGCGCTTTCACGCACTAGCGAAAGGGCTCGCTCGGCTGCTTTGCAAATCGTAACTGCACTGGGTGCCAACCTGATCTGGCTGGATGCTGATGATCATGACCGCATTTTGGCTTTTACCAGCCATATGCCTTATCTGCTTGCATCTGCACTAGCGCTGGCCACAACGGAAGATGCTGCTCCAATCATTGGGCCGGGGTTCCGCTCATCGGCTCGATTGGCAGGCACATCCTCCAGTATGATGTTGGGAGTATTGCTATCCAATCGGGATAATATCCTTGCATCTTTTGCTCAAATTCGCGAGGCGCTTACTAATATTGAATCGATTCTCAAGTCTAGCGATAGAAGTGCCCTTAAAAATATCTTAGATGAATCTTATGGCAATTATCAATCCCTTATAGCTTCGACCTAATCTTTTTTACCTAGCCAATGTTGATAGCACCCCTCTCTCAAGCTTTGAATGCCAGGGTGAGTGTGCCCGGCTCAAAGTCAATCACCAATCGCGCCCTGCTGATTGCATCTCTTGCGAATGGGAAATCAAGGTTAAATAATGCCCTTTTTTCAGATGACTCGCGATACTTTGCGGGCGCTCTGAGCGATTTGGGGTTAGCGCTAGAACTCGATCAGAAAAAAACTCACATGACGGTATCAGGCTTAGGGGGAGTTATACCTAGTAAAAAAGCCGAACTTTTTATTGGAAACGCAGGTACCGCAGCACGATTCCTGACGGCCTTTCTTACCCTTGGATCTGGTGAATACATTCTCGATGGGGATGCCCGCATGAGAGAGAGGCCAATTGGCGATTTGGCTTCTGCCTTGGAGCAACTTGGAGCAAAAATAAAGGGGGTTACTAATCATGGATCAGAAGTGACGCCTCCGTTACATATCTCTGCCGCTGGGTTATCTGGTGGTAAGACGAAAATTGCCGGAAGTATTTCGTCACAATTTTTATCTGGGCTCTTGATGATTGCTCCTTATGCACGATCTCCAGTTGAAATCGAAATCACATCCAAACTCAACTCAAAACCTTATGTGGACCTGACATTATTGATTATGAAGGATTTTGGCGTAGAGGTGGACCGCGATGGATATGCACACTTTATGGTTAACCCTGCTCAATACACACCAATCTCAAATTACTTGATCGAGTCTGATGCATCGGCTGCTTCATATTTCTTTGCTGCCCCGGCTATCTGTGGGGGCAAAGTCCTTGTTGAAAATATAAGCCGCAAATCAAGGCAAGGTGATTTGGCATTTCTCAATGTCTTATCTCAGATGGGCTGCCAAGTCACAGAAACGAGCACTGGTGTAGAGGTAAGTAATTTGACAGAGTTAAAGGGCGTGGATGTAGACATGAGTGATTTTTCGGACACAGCCCAAACTTTGGCCGTCATCGCACCATTTGCTTCCTCGCCCACACGTATTCGAGGCATTGCTTCAGCACGAGTCAAAGAAACAGACCGAGTCTCTGCTACCTGTACGGAATTGGCGCGCCTTGGTGTGCGCATCGAGGAGTATGAAGATGGGATGACGATTTTCCCGTGTACTGATTTCCGGCCGGCAAACATAGAAACATACAACGATCATCGTATGGCCATGGCCTTTTCGTTAATTGGCCTGCGTGTACCTGGGATAACGATTGAAAACCCAGGCTGTGTTTCCAAAACCTTTCCCAACTTTTTTGATGAATTGGAAGCATTACGATGATCCGCTTGGGTCTCATAGGCTATCCTTTGGGGCACAGCCTGTCTCCAACAATCCATCAGGCTGCGATCAAAGCTTGTAACCTGAAAGGGGATTTTTCGCTTTTCCCCATTTCCCCAAATGACATTCGGAGTTTAGAAACAACCCTCGAAAGCGTTCGGAAGGGTGAATTAGCGGGATTGAATGTCACCATTCCGCACAAACAGAATGTTATCCAATTTTTGGATGCAATTACGCCTACAGCTACAGAGATTGGTGCAGTAAATACGATTTATATGAAAGCGGGTAAACTAACTGGCGATAATACCGATGCAGCTGGATTTTTAACAGATTTGCAAAATTTATTTGATTCACATACGGAAAAACAGAAAGAAAAAAACGCCCTAGTGTTAGGTGCTGGCGGCTCAGCCCGAGCTGTTGTCTATGCACTCCTCAATGCCGGATGGAAGGTAACAATCGCGGCCCGCCGTTCAATCCAAGCAAAGGCACTAATTGTTAAATTTAGTAAGGTGAATTCTCGAATTTTGAGCATCGAATATCAAGCCGATTCTCTCGCGCCGAAACTGTATGCTTTCACCCTGCTGGTCAATACTACGCCTGTTGGGATGTCACCCAAAATTGACAAAACTCCCTGGCCAAAAGATTTGGCTTTCCCTCCCAGAGCAGCAATTTACGATCTTGTTTATAATCCCAGAATGACGAAATTTGTGACCGATGCTCGGGCGGCGGGTTTGTCTGCCATAAACGGTTTGGGTATGCTCATCGAGCAAGCTGCGCTCGCCTTTGAAATTTGGACCGGATGCAGTCTGCTCCGGGAACCATTGCTTGCAGCTGTGGAGGAAAAATGAGCTTGCGTTTCCTTACTGCGGGAGAATCGCACGGCCCAGCCTTGACTGCTATTTTGGAGGGCATGCCTGCTGGGCTACCATTGGACGCTTCTATTATTGACATTGAGCTTGCTCGGCGTCAAAAAGGCTACGGCGCCGGTGCGCGCATGAAAATTGAGAAAGACGCTGTCAGGTTTTTGAGCGGCATAATGGCAGGAGAAACTACCGGTGCGCCGATCGCCATGTTGGTTGAAAATACGGACCATAAAAAGTGGAAAGGGAAAGCGATTGACCCGATGACCGCCCCGCGCCCCGGTCACGCCGATCTTACCGGCGCAGTCAAATATGGCTATCGGGATTTGCGTCCATCCTTGGAACGAGCTTCGGCCCGTGAAACTACGATGCGGGTTGCTGTCGGTGCAGCCTGCAAGCACTTCTTGTCACAGTTTGGAATCATCGTGGGTGGGTACGTGCAATCGATCGGCGAGATTGAGGCCGATATTAACGAGAGCAGTTACGAGGTCCGGTTTAAGGAGGCGGAGAAAAATGAAGTCCGTTGTCCTGACCCTATAGCAAAGGACAAAATGCTCGAACGGATCAAGCGTGCTATCCATGAAAAGGATACGCTAGGGGGTAATATTGAAATCTTCGCGCTGAATCTGCCAGTTGGATTAGGCTCCTTTTCACAATGGGATACCCGCCTGGAAGCGAAATTGGCACAGGCTGTTATGTCGGTGCAGGCAATGAAAGGCGTCCAAATCGGCGATGCTTTTAAGAATGCCCATTTGCCCGGTACGCAAGCGCACGATGCAATCAATCTGGATGGAAAAAATCTTGTTCGCCCTACCAATCGCGCAGGAGGTCTTGAAGGTGGAATTACCAACGGCCAGCCAATAATCATTCGGGTTGCAATGAAGCCGATTGCGACAACGCTCACTCCCCAAGCAACAGTGGACCTGGCAAAGGGTGAGGAGTCGCCCACCAAATACGAGCGGTCCGATTTTTGCCCTGTTCCGCGGGCTGTCCCTATTTTGGAGGCGATGGTTGCATTTGTGTTAGCAGATGCGCTGATCCAGAAACTCGGTGGCGATTCTTTAAATGAGATGAGGCCCCGTTTTGAAACATTGCGTCAGGCAAACCTAAGTGACCTGGCGATGGACAACACTCCCCAAAATTGGTGGGACTAGGGAGATGAATCATATCTTTCTTTATGGCCCACCTGGCTCAGGGAAAAGTAGTGTGGGCGAGCTGCTTGCAAAAAACTTGAAGCTCGAATTTATTAACCTGGATACCGAGCTTGAGGAGTTTACTGGCATGCCTATCTCGGAAATCATTCGTGAAAAAGGCGAAATCGGATTCAGGGAAATTGAAAGGGCTGTGTTCATACGCACGATCAAAGGCAGCCTGAAAGTTATATCCCTTGGGGGCGGGGCTTTGTTACAACCGGAAAATAGGTCAATGGCCGAGGCCAGTGGCTCCGTTATTTTTTTGGAAACCGAATTAAGTACCCTGATCAAACGCCTAAATGAAGACAATATTGTGCGGCCCTTGTTAAATGGCAATTTGATCCAGAAACTTGAATCTCTGTTGGAAGAACGGGCCGCGCATTATGATTCCTTTAAATCGAGAGTTGATACTACTAACAAAACCCCAGCCCAAGTTTCCAAATCCATCCAGCAAACCCTTGGACGATTCCATGTAAGTGGGATGGGATCTGGATATGATATTCTATTTGAATCCAACGGATTTGAAAACCTTGTAGATATTCTTCGAGGGAAAGGATTAAAGCCACCAGTAGCATTAGTCTGTGATGAAATCGTGGCGCCTCTGTATGCTGAAACCCTTTTAAACCAATTTCATAATGCAAGTGATCGCTTTAACGAATCTGTTTTAATTACAATTCCGGCCGGAGAAAAGCAAAAGAATCTGGATTCTGTCACTATATTCTGGCGGAAATTCCTGGAAGCAGGTTTGGATCGGGGTAGCACAGTCCTGGCACTGGGCGGGGGTGTAATTGGTGACCTGGCTGGATTTGCTGCAGCTACATTTATGCGGGGTATCTCCTGGGTCAATCTGCCAACCACGCTGCTCGCTATGGTTGACGCATCCATTGGAGGCAAGACCGGATTTGATTTGCCCGAAGGAAAAAACCTGATCGGCTCCTTTCACCCTCCAAAACTGGTTTTGGTATACCCAAGCACACTAGAAACCCTGCCAGAAAATGAGTTACGCTCGGGCTTGGCAGAGGTTGTCAAACACGGCGTGATCGCAGACCCTGAACTCTTTACGCTGTGCTCAGATGGGTTAGAAAAAGTTATGGGAAACCTAAACGATATAGTTCGCCGCGCAATGAGGGTGAAAGTGGATATTATTGAAAAGGATCCCTATGAAAAGGGGCTGCGGGCCGCACTAAATCTTGGTCACACGGTTGGACATGCAGTCGAACTTGTTTCTAAATTCAAGCTTCGGCATGGGGAAGCGATCTCAATTGGCATGGTGACCGAAGCTCGCTTGGCCGAACATTTAACGGTTGCAGACAAAGGCTTAGCAGAGCGTGTAGAAAAAACCCTATTGGGGTTGGGCCTGCCTACTGATATTCCTAAAAATTTGGCAAAAGACGATCTCATCCGTGCGATGAAAGTGGACAAGAAAAAGGCTGCAAACGTTGTCCGTTTTGCTCTTCCCGTAAAGATCGGGGAAGTCAAACTGGGCGTGGAAGTGGAAAATTTGGAGATGGTTTTCGAGGTGTAAATATGAAAATATTAGTTTTGCACGGCCCAAATTTAAACTTGCTCGGAACACGCGAACCGGATGTGTATGGCACGCTGACTCTGGATGATATCAACGCCCGGCTGATTAATGAAGGCCAGGAAAATGGCCTAGAAGTGATATGCAAACAATCAAATCAAGAAGGCGTGTTGATTGATTCAATCCAGGATGCTCGCGAATGGGCTGCTGGAATTATTTTCAATCCTGGAGGCTACACGCACACCTCAGTGGCATTACGTGATGCGGTCTCTGCGATTGGTATTCCGGTTGTGGAAGTGCATATATCAAATGTGTACGCGCGAGAGGAATTTCGACATCATTCCTTGCTATCAGCTGTATGTGCAGGCAAGATCGTAGGTTTTGGTTGGAGATCATATATGTTGGGTATGAAGGCAATTATAGATATTGTTTCTCCTTGAAACTAGCGCTCTGAGAAGCTGAATTTTGAAAATTTACAATCGGATAAAGACATTTGAGTTTTATGCGAGCATCCCCGTAGGTGAAACGCCAATCAATACCTGTTTGGTTTGAGTTACGATTTTTAACCCCGGCAGCAACTTTTGCGGAGACAGTGTTCCTATTCGACCATCTTTGTTCGAGTCATTGTCTCCTTAGGAATGAGAATTAAATAACTTGTCCATTTACATTATTGTGATAACGGAGATTGAGTAGCTGCGGCACAGCATTTCCGTGCCGAAGC
>JASJYH010000094.1 GCA_030123675.1 Anaerolineae bacterium
TGGCATAATCGCCTTCATGCCCGATTAGCACCTTCCCTGGGCCTTCATGCACATGTTTGTAGTCGGCTACATCAATCAACAGGCCCTCGAGGCTGGCTTTTTGGATCCATGTGTGGAAAATCGGCACAATTGCAGGCAGGTCTACCACATCGGGATTTTTCACAAAATATTTAACTTGAATGCGTTGTAGATTCATATTTTCCACTGCTTTATTCACTGATAACGCCGTTGACGCGTATTTCGCAAGCGTGGACTGCCTCGATGAAGAGCTGTGCTTCCTCGATCAGTCGATGAGCGGAATCATTGTCTGGAGTTGGGTTCGGATTTTCATGCCGATTGAACAAATATTGGCCAAATTTTCCACGAGCGTATTTGTCGAAAAATAATTCGGTGTCGTAGAAGCGCTCGCGAAACTCGGACACGATAGTGTCTGGACTCTTGCCCACGTCTAAAAATTGGGTGGAGACCAATGCGCTCGCTCCTAATAACATGGCATTGTAGGCCTGGTCGTCGGCCTGGACACTATCCCCATCATCCAGAGAGAGCATGGCCTCAAAGGCTTGCGACTCGGCCTTGGCGATCTCCATCGAAAACAATGAAACTACCTCACCGGCGCATTCGCCTTCGGTCAAGTCGCCAATGGTGAACTCACGTGGATCACCCCAATCGGTATAAAACTCCGGATGGGTTTCGTAAGGGGGCACCTGCATAAATGGTGTCAATATGCGCCGGATTTCTTTTTTGCCTATCCTTGTAACCCAGTCGCTAAACTTCTCATTGCGTTCACGCTGTTCTACATAATTGTCGACGATCGCGTCTAACACTTCTGGTACGGACTTTGAGGGTACCGCTCCGACGGCTAGGCCGTAACTGCCAGCGTTATGGGCCCATTGGCCACCAAGCACCACTTGAAAATGAGGGACTGTGAAATTGTTGCGTCGCCGGCTGTTGCCATAAAATCCGATGTCGGCAACATGATGCTGGCCGCAGGAGTTAAAGCAGCCACTGATTTTGATTTTCAAGTCTTTGACAGCTTCAGGTAGGCTGGCATTCTTAGCTGTTAGGCGGGTGCGTAGTTCGCCAGCCAAACCGCGCGAGGAAGCGATGCCCAGTTTGCAGGTATCCGTACCCGGGCAAGATGTGATGTCTACCACCGTACCCGCGCCAGGGTCGCCCAAGCCGATGGCTTTCAAATCGCTGAACAAAGCCGGCAGATCTGCTTCGGGAACCCAGCGTAGCACGATGTTTTGTTCTACCGTCAAGCGTAGATTATCACCCACATATTTGCGAGCCACTTCGGCTAGCTGGCGGGTTTGATTTGATGTAAGGTCGCCCAAAGGCAGATTGACGGTAGCCATGGCGTAGCCCGGCTGACTCTGGTGATACACGTTGGTAAGTTGCCATTCTTGGAAGCCATCTGGAGTGTCTTTTCCGTTCAGGTGAACGGCTGGCTTTAAAGCCGTTTCAGCTTGTTCTGGCAAATCCTCTAAAAAGGCAGTCCAACGATCATCATGTGGTAAGGTCTCTCGCTCTTCGAATACCAGGCGCCGAAACTCCTCAATTCCAAGTTTGGCAACTAAGAATTTGATGCGGGCCCGATTGCGATTTTTTTTCTGTCCCAAGCGGGCGAATACACGAGCTACACTTTGGGTAAGGGGCAGAATCTCCTCTTCTGTAACGAAAGCACTCAAGAGCTGGGCCTGATGCGGGACTGTTCCCAGTCCGCCACCGACATATACTGCAAAGCCGCGTTTCTTGTGTCCATCCACTTCTTTGACCCGCGCTAAGTAGCCCATATCGTGCAACTTTACCAAGCCACAGGCATGTTGTTCACATCCTGAAAATGCCGGCTTGAACTTACGTCCAAAGTCCTGAATATCTGGGTGCCCCAGCAAGAAATAAGCCAAGGCCTTGGCATATGGAGTAACGTCAAAGGATTCGTCATTACAGACGCCGGCTTTTTGACAGCAGGTGATATTACGAACTGAATTGCCGCAGGCTTCTCGGGTGGTGATGTCCACTGCCGCTAATCTACGCATTAGGTCGGGGGTGTCGTCGATGTGAACATAATGCAGTTGGATGTCTTGACGAGTAGTTACGTGCAGGATCCTGTCTGAGTATTCGTCAGCCAGTTCTGCCATCACATCCAATTGGTCAGGTGTTACACCGCCAAAAGGTATTTTGATGCGAACCATTCCAGGGGCATTCCAAATTGTATTGGGTCCTTTTGTCAGATCAGCATCTGGGTAGTCTAGGGCGCGCGTTTCTATCCCGTTGTGGCGCAGGCCGTTGTCGTAGCGTTGGCCGTATGCTCCGCGACGTAGGCGCGTCTCGGCGAAGACAGTCTCCTCCAGCTTGCCCTGGCGTCTCAATTCCATTTGGCCTTCAAAAATATCTATTTCGTTGGACAGCGCTTCAGGCATTTTGTTTTTGAGCGCTTCCTTCCAAGATTTAGCAGTCATTGCTCGTCCTCCTGTTCATTCCTAATTAATAAAAATAGCCCAGGTGTCGAAGAGTTCTCTTGGACACCTGGGCTTAAAAAGAACACTCCTCGCTATGCAGTTAGCGAGGAGCCTATCCCGAATTTATTGACCGATTATGCGGTCACGTCGCCAGACGCGTATGGTCTGGACGAGGGGAAATTTCTCCTCGCGTGTGGTCCATACACATACATAAACAAGAAATGTTGTTGGTATTCATTAGATTGTGCGCTAGTATATACGACCTTTGAATGGCTGTCAAGCCTTTACCCTTTATTGCCTTCGATTGTTCTAATTTGATAAATCGTAATTCTTGTTCAGGTACCGATTGGTCGGTCATATGAATAATTATCATTTAGCCGATCCTTGACAATACGGATTATACTTGCTGCTGTTTCATAAATATCTTCAGAGCTTGTGTACAACGGCCCAGGCACTATTCGGAAACCAGCCCTAAAAAGAAAGCTCACAATTTTATAAAGTGGCTGAAAACTTACAGATTGTAGATATGGGGATTTTAACAGTGAGTTTTCAATAATTTCTTGAGAGGAATTTCGGTGCAACAAGATAAATAATCAATTGGACTGTTGAATGTGTTAATTACCAATTAATAGTTACAAATTCTCAATTGTGGGCAACGGGACTTCAGTAATTTCTATTAATCGGTCATACACATTTGTTACATGGATTTTATAATCTCCTCGAATCGCATCTTTGGTAACTTTACGAACAGGGATATTTACTCGGTCATCTAACCAGGTAAGAATAGTTAGCATCCGTTGGGATAATTTCAGGATTTCGAAGAACCTGAAATGATTCACTTTCATTCCACTTGCATCTTCGTAGGCCTTCAAAAAATCGGCCCGATATTCTCGGCCAACCATTGTGCCAATCAACAACATAGTCCAGGCAAGGTCTAAACGAAAATCTCCGACTGCTGCGAAAGACCAATCAATTATGAAATGCTCACCCGAATCGTTCTGCACCAAAATGTTTTGGGGATGGAAATCATTATGAATGAGAGTAATGTGAACACGATCTACCTTGGCCACGCCATTTTGTAATATTTCAAGGATGGGCAAAAATTCTTTGATATCATATTTTTTCACGGTCGTTTCCATTGCTTCAAGTAGTCCGGATAAATAATTGCCATTCAAACCTTTGTGTTGGGAAAAAATTGCTACCGGTTTAATGGCATGCAGTTGAACGAAATTGTTTGCCATTGTTGATAACTCACGCCGCGTTTCTTTAGGGGATAAAGATTTAACCAAATCAGCCAAAGTTGGTCCCATTATCTTATCCATAATGATAAAAGCTTGGCCAAAGATCGAATTTTCAAGCTGAACCATCAGCACTTCAGGTACGCCCAGGTGTTGCTTGCGCACAAGTCTCATTGTGTTAAATTCTTTTTCTGCCTGATGATTTTGACCTTCACCAAAATAAAAACGGATAACATACTCCTTCATTTTGGTCTGCCCGCTTTGTTCATAGGCGATGGTGAAAGAATAAATATCGGTTTCCCACCCTTCTGTAAGCTCTTCGAAGTTTGAAACTCGAATATTTTCCGATTTAAGAAAACGATCCTTAAATAATTTTTCCAATTCCCCAAGGTTTTTCGATGTTATTTTCACCATCTTCAGATAATGAACATTGTGGTGGGGTGTGGAATACTAGCCTTTCCAGGAAGTTGTAGTGAGATGAAATATTCAAGATATTCATTTTGCGTTTTAGTAGGAATTACTCGGCAATCTATTTGGACCAAAAAACTTAATAGCATTAATCCCTGTGAAGAAATCTTTTTCTCTTTCAACAAAGAAATATCACATTCAGCCTGGATCTCCTTACTCTTGAATGGGAGGCCCCCTTTGATTATTATCTTCTTAAGCTCCGCTGTAAATAAGGGCGAGTAGCCATGTAGAGTTTGAAAGGTTTCGGCATAGATCTTATTTATGCCAGGCTTATTGGGGCTAAATATAAAGATATGTCCATCGTCCGTCAAAAAGTCCTGTGCCTTTTTAAGCCACTTCAGATGGTCTTTCGGAAGGTACTCAAATACATGGGTGAACAATATTAAATCAAACCTATCACTCGAGACAAAATCTTCAAAAGGGTCAGCAACTACTTCATAATCTAGAGTCCCGCCAAACGAATTTGTCAGTTTTTGAGTGAGCAGCGCACAAGAGTAAGGGTCAATATCATTGCCTATAAATTTTGTAATTTCCACTCCACGCTCTATTAACTGCTCAAGCAAGGGAACTTCAAATAATCCAACACCTGATCCCACGCTAAGAATACTGAGCTTGGCTGCTCGTTGAACCCTTTGGATCACCTCCACGAGCATCAACTGCTGTTGGTCCGTGGCTTGCCGAAATATTTTATGGCTTTCTGCATAGTAATCACCTGCAAGGATCGCCATATTATTTTTTTATCGTTAGTAAGTTAACTGTTTGGGGGAATCTATATTGTTTTTCTTTTGGGACATAAAATTTTGGCAGGATTGGCGAAAAAAATTCTAATACCTCCACCTGATCGTCTAATATTACTTTCTTCAGGTATTTTTTTAATAGATCAGTTCGGCTTTCTTCAATCTTGTGGCTGAAATTAAAGGACTGCACACTGTAGCGGGCCGCCAGTTGATCTAATATCTGTATGCTATCTTCAAACTCCATATAGGCGGTTAGCTTGTCACTTTTTACCTGCTTACTGCGGTAATATCTGTGCAGCACCTGGTATGTAGATTCCCGCGCAAGTTGATACACCAATAATAAACCATCTTTTGCAAGCATTTTGATCAGGTGAGAATACACCTTAGGCATTCTATCGATATCCACTGTGGTAAAAGAATGAATCGCCCAAATGATGTCATAAGATTCATCGGAAAGATTAAATATTCCAGGTATTTCCTCAATTAACCCCTGGTGGACTTTTCCGACTTCAAAATGAGTAAGCTGTGTAAGTACAGTACTTGCTTCCTTTAAACTTGCTTCTGATATATCTAACAAGTCTGAAACTATTTTCAGTTCCGAATCCAAAACCCGGTCCAAATATCCGGGGAAAATAGCGGTACCACACCCAACGTCTAGCAGGCGAATCGTGTTATCCGTAGCGAGGGGTTGAAAAACTTTTTTAAACGGATATTTTGTGGATAATTTTTTATACTCAATAGCGATTACATCCACCCATGATTTCACATCCCACGCCTCTTGGTCGTAATAGCTTTTAGCAGTCTGGCCAGTCACAAACGAAATTAACCGTAATTAGGATCGGTTGACTCTTGTTTGTCCCGTGTGTAGATGTACTTGTCTAATCCTTTTTCAACAGGAAACTCTACACTAGGGAAATCATAAGCCATGATAATATTTATACGATCATGATCCCCCATTGCCGGAGTCACGCTATGTAAACTTCGGTTGGCTTGCATTACTATCAAGCGACCTACTTGGGGAGCAATAGCGACTTTACGGCTTAGGAAAAAGCGAATAAAGGGCAGATTTAGGACCCAATCAATTAATTTTTGTAATGCCATATATTTATTTTTGAGATATATCCTGTTGTTAGGGTAAAACTCAGTTTCGCCTCCCTGGACCTTATTTAGATATAAAATGGCAGTAATGTAATTCCGGTCGTAATGCCAGCGGTATTCATAATCTCCCGGAGGCATAATGTTGACATTCAGTCTGGCTTGAAGGTTAGATAAGGGAGC
This sequence comes from Anaerolineae bacterium, assembly GCA_030123675.1. GTDB lineage: Bacteria > Chloroflexota > Anaerolineae > Anaerolineales > Villigracilaceae > JAABUE01. The sequence continues at coordinate 6,184 of JASJYH010000094.1, forward strand.
CAATTCATCCCTAACGAGTTCATTTACTTTTTGTTTTACTTTTCCTATATAAAGATGGTGAATATCAGACAGGTTTTTTTCTATCTGGTCCCCACGGATTACAAAATAGTGCAAGTTGCGGCCCCGTACGGCGCGGAAGATTTCTTGAAGTTTATTGTTATCTCGAAAATCTTGAATGCCATCTAAAAGTTTTTGACATTCTGAAGGATTTAAGAAATCCTCGATAACTTGATAACCCTTTGATTGGAGTTCCGTTTTATATGCCATTCTAAAACCTCAGGATATAGAGTGAAAACGGCAGGTACTGCCTCACGAATAATATGAAATTAATCTATTTTATAGGTAGAATTGGTATCTGCCCTATTTTATCGTAGGGCTGCCATTATTGGCAATATTTGATTATGAGTAAGAGCTAATTTAATGCCCTTGACATCGATCGCAAAATCATTTACAAAACTCTAAAACACATATTAATTTTGGGATACATCCATACTATCTGCTTCTTGTAAGATATAAAGTGGTGATGCATCAGACCTCTATAGGTTAATAGTATGAGGAGAGGCTAGCAAGCAATGAGCAAGATGGAGCTTATTCAACCAATCCAGCAACATATTTTCGCTGATGAAATCACCTCAGAGATCTTCTTAGGGTTGGAACAAAAACAGAAATCACTTCCCCCCAAACTTTTTTATGACGAGCAAGGCTCACGCCTTTTTGGTCAAATTACTAAGCTAGATGCGTATTATCCAACTCGGACAGAAGAAAAAATCATGGAACGTTGGATTGGTTCGATCGTTGAAGAAATTGGATCAAATGCATTATTGGTTGAGTATGGAAGCGGGGACAGCAAAAAAACCGAGCTGCTATTAAATAACATAGATAATCTAGCTGCATATGTGCCGATTGATATTTCTGGGATTCACCTAACAAAAATCACCAAATCCCTTAAAGAAAGATATCCTGATTTCTGCATTGTTCCCTTGATTGCTGATTACACATTAACTTTTGAGCTGCCTGAAGTTGAATCCTCTTATTCCCATAAAGTTGCTTATTTTCCTGGCTCTACGATTGGAAATTTTTATCCCGCCGAAGCTGTTAAATTTCTAAAACGAGTTCATAGTACTGTCGGAAAACAGGGTAGTTTGTTAATTGGTGTGGATTTACAAAAAGATGTGGAAGTCCTCAATTTGGCATATAATGATCCTGAAATGGTGACTGCAATATTTAATCTAAACATGCTTAATCACATTAACCAAAAATATGAGGGCGGATTCATACTTGAAAATTTCCGGCATAAGGCTTTTTACAATGAGGCAGAGACTCGGATAGAGATGCATTTGGTGAGCCTCAAAGACCAACTAGTAAATATAGCCGGTAGAGAATTTCAATTTAATTTGGGTGAATCAATTTTGACAGAGGTTTCCTATAAATACACTTTGGATGGATTTGCCGAAATGGCAAATGAAGCAGGTTTTGAAGTGAAGGAAGTATGGGTAGACGATAAAAATTATTTTAGCGTTCAATATTTATCTACTCAGGCTTAGGAAAGGATTTAGTTATGGTAATCAAAGATAAAGATGTCTCCCTAACCACAACGGGAAAAGAACTAATTGATGCCTTACTGGATACACGTCAAAGAGAGTTGGAATTAATGGAGGATTTGTCCTCCGAGCAATTGAGCGGACCAAGAATACGCAATGTGGAACCACCCCTTTGGGAACTTGGTCATGTTGGCTGGTTCCAGGATCGTTGGGTGCTTCAACACATTGATAAACAAAAGCCAGTTAGCAAACGGGCAAACTCATTGTATGATTCTTTCAATATCCCAAACTCTGAACGTTTTGAGCTTTATTTTCCAGATATTGAGGAAACCAAAGAATATATCCAAGATGTTCTAGACCGCATAATTCAGAGATTAGAGGGCCGCGAACCAACTGAAGAAGAAATCTATTTTTATCGTTTGTCTACTAATCACGAGGATATGCATACTGAAACACTCCACCATATCCGGCAAACGTGCGGATATTCAGCTCCCAGCCTATCTTTAGAAAAGGAATCTGATGCTGCTCTAACTATCGACCCGGATTACGAGTCTCATGATGTTGAAATCCCCGAAGGGACTTATCAGCTCGGCGGAACCAAAGGGACTCATTTTGTATTCGATAATGAGAAATGGGCTCATCCCGTGCAGGTTAATCCTTTTGAAATTTCTTCCACCCCGGTTACTTTTGGGCAGTATATGAAGTTTGTCGACGAAGGCGGATACGGGGATCGTACTTTGTGGTCAGATGAAGGGTTGGCCTGGTTGGAAAAAAGCCAACAGACACAACCAGTATTTTGGAAGAAAGATGGGGAAAATTGGGTCTGGCGCTGGTTTGACAAATGGCTGCCCACCAATTCTCACCATCCAATGATTCATGTGAATTGGTATGAAGCCAATGCATATTCCGCTTGGGCTGGGCGTAGGTTGCCTAGCGAGGCAGAATGGGAATTGGCTGCCAGCAGCGAACCTAGCTCAAACGGAAATAGTTTTACCGAGACCAAGCGCATGTATCCTTGGGGCGATCACCAACCTACGAATGGATTGGCTAATTTGGACTCCAGAGCTATGGGGTTGGTGGATGTTAGGGCTTATTCAGCTGGAGACAGCGCTTTTGGTGTGCGCCAGATGATAGGGAATGTTTGGGAATGGACGGCAGATACTTTTGAGGCCTTCCCCGGATATGTTATTGACCCTTATGAAACGTATTCGGAGCCTTCTTTCGGCCAGCAAAAGGTACTCAGGGGTGGTTGTTGGGCAACTCGATCACGTGTGATTCGCAACACCTTCCGAAATTTTTATACCCCAGATCGAAACAATATCTTTGCAGGCTTTCGTACTATAAAGAAATAGATTCCCAATTTTCTACAACAACTTTTTAAATAAGAATTCTGGGCTTGATATTAATAACAAGAGCGAGTGTTGAAGCGCTCGCTCTTCGTGTTTTAATTGAGAGAATTGACAAGGTTCGTTCTTGTGCGTGCTCAAGATTTTATCCCGGCCAGCTTGGCAACCTTGTTATTCGGTCGTATCTTAATATAAGATTATGGTCCTGGAGGGGAGACTCCTAATTGGGTCAATATTCCCATCAATCCACCGCCTTCAACCGGGGTAATATCATATGATGTGATTTTGCCATTTGCAACGGTCATAACGCCTTGTTCTTCTGGATTTGAGAAAGACTTCCCAGTGGCTGGAAATAGGCCGAGGCCCATCTTAGAAAGATCCAGATCGGCAGTATGCGTACCTGCGAGTTGTGAGGATACAGTTGCTTTTTCACCATCGACGCCAACTATTTTCATATTGTAGTTAATATCTGGCAAGCCTGCAAGCATAGCTGCAGCCGTACCTATCCATTCATGTGCGTTTAATGGTTTTGGTACGGGGCCGCTGAATGTGAAATCGTCAGAAAGACAAGCTAAGCAAGCTTCCCTATCTCCTTTTTCAAATGCCGTCATAAAATCTTCAACAACTTGTTTTGTATCCATTCATATCTCCTTTTAATATTGAGTCGGTAAATAAGTCTAGATATAAATATAATAACATACTGCTTCTTCCATAAAACTCTAAACTTTCTTATTCGGATTGGCCCTAACACAACAGAATTTTGGTTCAGCTATTTACGCAGTACTGTATAATTCACTTTATGACGAATACGGGGTAATCCTGAAATGACTCGGACCCCGTATTAGTCGCCAACATAGTCAATCCGATAGATCGCATTCAATTCAAAATCGGCCATGTAGAGTGCCCCGTCCGGTCCGACAGTCACGTCCAGCGGGCGGCCTTGGGATTTGAGCAACCAATCGGCCCCGGTCGAGATGTAAGATTCGCCGGCCTGCTCCAGGCTAACCCGTTGAACGCCGCGGGTGACACCTGGGAATTCGAACGATCCAAAGATCGCCACGAAGGCGTTATCCTGAAATTCCGCCGGGAAAACTTCGCCCGAATAGAATGTCAGCCCATTGGCCGAAGCATGTGGGTCAAACTCGACCAACGCGCCTGCAAATGAGTCGCAGGCTTGCTCGTCAAGCCCTTCCCAGCAATCTGGCCAGCCGTAGTCTTTTCCGGATTCGATATGATTTAACTCTTCTGGTGGATCATTAGCACCCAGGTCGTCACGGCCGTTGTCGGTCGCGAATAAATCGCCAGCCAGATTGAAGGCCAGATCGTATGGATTGCGCAGGCCGGTTGCGACGACGCTCAGGTCTGAGCCATCCGGCAGAAAGCGCAGAATCGTGGCCGAGAGCGGATCCGTTTCCAGGCAGGCATTGCACGACGATCCCATGCCCAGATAGATATAGCCATCCGGCCCGAAGGCCAGGCCGTCGTTCTGATGC
>JASJYH010000095.1 GCA_030123675.1 Anaerolineae bacterium
CAAATGGGTTATCAAGAATGAATAAAATTTGGCCTATTGGATCTGCTCCTTCGAGCGCATCTTGATATCTTGAATAAGCCAACAAATTCCAACCAAATACCTCAATTATTAATATCATCATAGACATGAAAAGTATAATTATGTAACCATACCGAATTTTGAATTGAGAATGCTTGAGAATTAATAATGGAAGTAATCCAAGCGGGATAATATTAATTTTGCCCCAAAATAATATAAGAAAAAGTAAAATGAGAAACGTCAGGTCTTTCCATTTTAATACCTTTCGTTGGGCAATCGCTAGCGAGCCGCCAATGAAAAAAAAAGCTATTCCATTAGAGATTGTGTCCGCGGAAATCGTAGCTGCCTGAAGTATTGCCATAGGAGAGGAAGCAATAAGAGCCAAGACCCACTTTCCATATGGGATGAATCGAACAGCCAACCATGCCAATAAGATGTAACTTAACAATCCAACAAGTCGAATGGCATAATAAACAACAAGGGCAGACCATTGCAAGCCTCGCCCCAGATAACGCATGACGAAAGCCTGAGGAATCAGCAGGGGGGGCGCATATACAGATCTTGTTTTAATGCTGTAAATATAATCATATTCATCTAGTGGGAGACTTCCATATTGTTCCCAAAAACCCCTTTCCACAGTTCGAATAGTCAGCTTTCTTCTATAGGACAATTCCCAATAAATACCTGGAAATGGCATTTTATTCCCCAATTTTTCGTTTGGTAAGAGCGTAAGAGATGACATTTCCCACACGCGCATGAGATGCGACTCTTCGTCATATCCCCCACTCACCGGCAGCAAAAAACAAGCGCTAACTCCGAATATAAGAAGGGTAATGATTAGATAAAGTTCTGCTCCACGCAGGCGTTCATTGTCAATAAAAATACTCTTGACAATACCTTTCAAATCTACAGCCTCCAAATTTTTGAACATGATCTTGCCTGGGACGCCGATGAGTATATCACGCAGACTGAATGCTCAGTGAACCCCCAGTTTCAGTAAATCACAGATTCAAACTGGGACTCTCTATAGTATCGATTTTAGTCGCTTTTTCCCTGAAATTTGTACAACCCCCAACGGCTTTGGTCGTTACAATGATGAACCTGTGATTTACTAATTTTATAAGCCGGGTGATTAAAATAAATAATAATAGCCTACAAATTAGAGTTGGTTTCTGTGATAATATTTATATTAATGGCCCAACGCTTCCAGCTTTCAATTTTAATGCCGTGTCTCAATGAAGCAGAAACATTAGAAACCTGCATAAGCAAAGCAAAGTTTTTTCTGGATAACGCTAATCTTGATGGAGAAATTATTGTAGCGGACAATGGAAGCACTGATGGATCTCAAGAAATTGCAAGAAAAGCAGGCGCAAAAGTTGTCAATGTAACTCAGAAAGGATATGGGAATGCGCTAATGGGAGGAATTTATGCCGCGCAAAAAGAATACATTATCGTGGGGGATGCAGATGATAGCTACGATTTTACAAATCTTCAACCTTTCGTCGCAGCTTTGCAAAAAGGTGCAGATTTGGTGATGGGTAACCGCTTTGAGGGTGGAATTAAACCTGGAGCGATGCCTTTCTTACATCGATATCTCGGGAATCCCATTTTGAGTTGGCTTGCCAGGGTGTTTTTTAAAAGTACGATTGGGGATTTCCACTGTGGCTTGAGAGGTTTTAGGACAAAGGCAATTCTATCCCTTAACTTACAGACAACCGGAATGGAATTTGCAAGTGAGATGGTAGTAAAGGCTATCTTACTTGGATTGAAAATTGTAGAAGTCCCCACTCTCTTATACCCGGACGGACGCACGCGTAAGCCTCACCTGCGCACATGGTCAGATGGCTGGAGGCATTTGAAGTTTCTATTGCTTTATAGTCCCCGATGGCTTTTTCTTTACCCCGGTATTTTATTAACCATTCTCGGTTTATTCGCATCAGTCATACTTCTTATTGGTTCAATTTCTATTGGAAATATAAATTTCGACATAAATACACTTCTCTACACATCATTATTAATTATTATGGGCGTTCAATCGATAATATTCTCCATTTTCACCTATGTTTTTGGCGTAAATTCAAAATTGCGACCTAGAGATACGCTAACAGATCTACTGGTAAAACAAATTGAACTTGAAAAGGGCATCCTTATCAGTTTAGGTATGATCTTGCTTGGCTTTGCAAGTTCCGTAGGCGCATTAATTTATTGGAGCCAAAATCAATTTGGGATTATCGACCCAGTAATTTCCATGCGCTTGGTTATTCCAGGAGCAGTTTTATTTACCATAGGGTTTCAAACTTTATATGCAAGTTTCTTTATCAGTATTTTAAATACGAAAATTAAATAGCGATTGCCATCTTTGGAATCAGGATAATTTTCTGTAGATATGATACTAGCTCAAAAAAATGCATATTCTCCGTCTATTAACCCACGATGAATCGTGATAAAGCTTGTCCAAAACTAAGTTGCCACAAGGCAGGAAAAAATTTAGTGTAGTAGGCAGATTTCGTACAATTTGAAAACAAGAAATCATCCTTATCTTCTATCGGGATGATTTCTAATAACACACCACTGTATCTTATTTTTCATACTTACATCCACCCGCACCCTCATTCCAGCTACAGCTATAGACCTGATTTTTGATACAGCCGGATTCTGTCTTGATTTTTTTACAGATAGCGATCTGGAAAGGCTCATTACATTGCAACATATTAATCTTAACGGTAACGCAACCGGGACCACTCAAACGCAATTGATCTGGAATACAGGTCTGGGAGACATCATCGAAGCGAGTACCCAGCGGACAACCAGGATATACCCCGCCAAGGGAAGGCTGGCAACATTGAAATTCTGGCGAGTATGAGAAACCTGCCAAACAACCTTGATATGTTTGCGCCGCCAGGTCGGGTGCATTCAGGCCATAGGGTGCCAGCTCGCCGGCAGAGGGCGATGCACAAGCACCATATTGGCTGTCAAAATACGTCCCGTCGGGGCACAGACCATCGGCTCCTAATCCCGAGACACAGGAGCTCTGCTCACCGCGGTCTATCAGTACGTATCCAGCAGGGCAGCCGGCTACGCCAGGTTCCGCAGAAACTGGTGAATAGAGGCAGGAGCTTGAACTGGGATCCAAACCATAACCGGAATCGCAAACCGGCGATGCGCCAGTGACATCCGGCGAGGTGCTGCAAGCTACATTACAAACCGTTACCTCGCCTGTGGTGCCGTCGGGTCCTTTACAGGTCAGGCGCCGTTGCCCATCAATCACCGCATCATCACAGGTATAGCCATCCGTAAGCACTTCATAACTGGCACCATCCTGCAAATCCACACTCGTGTAAGCGCGGTTGAACTCACAATAAGAGGCCCCAACCTCAACCAGTGGAGATTGACATTCGCCGCTCGAGACAACCGCGCTGGGGATATAAGAAGGCAATTGACACATTGGCGCAATAGGTAACGGGTCTTGAATTACACAGCGGAATCCCAGATCGCGGTTGTGGTAGGCATTGCCGGCCGGACGCCGGATGGCAGAAGTAACTTGATCAAATTCAGTTTCAAACCCACTTCCGCGTACCACACGGAATTCGCCTGAAGAAGGCCCCGTTGGGTTTTCGAACGGTGCACTGTTATAGTAGTTCTCACTGTAATAATCATTCACCCACTCAAAGGCATTTCCAGCCATATCCAACAATCCATACGGGCTGGCGCCTTCTGCATATTTAGTGACATCCGTCAAGGTGTCCACACAGCCGGCGAAATTCCCCTGGTTACAATCTGGGTTTGCGTTTCCCCAAGGAAACTGCCCACCAGAAGCGCCCCGAGCGGCTTTCTCCCATTGTGCTTCTGATGGCAAGCCATCGCCTACCCAGCTGCAATAATTGGCTGCCATATCCCAGCTCACCCCAACAACAGGATAATTGGCATATATGGAATTGTCATACAACGGCGTGCCCAGCTCTTGAGCAGGGGCAGCGCAAGCCCCCACAGCCACACAAAATGCATACATGCTATTGGTTACTTTTGTTTGGAAAATCCAATAATCTCCGAGAAATACAGTTTTTTTCGGGGCCTCAGCTGATCCGGAACCCATAGTAAATTCCCCAGCTGGCACAAAGGATAAGATGCTGCCATCCATCCAAGCCATCTCTGAGCCAGCTTCTGGACCAGACAGACTTACAGGAACCAGGCTTGGCTCGGGAACAGTAGTTGATTCCTCAGTAGGAGGTACTTCTGTCCGCGGTAATTCTAATGGCGCTGTTGCCGGCCCAGATTCTCCGGTGCAAGCTCCTAAAACCAGGATCATAATTAAGCCGATAAAAACGGTCAATTTAACTCGATTTGACATCCTAAGCTCCTTGTTCCACAGCTAACCCCTGTGGAACGCCCGTTATTATACAAGAAGAAGCCCCCATCTGGTTGGGGGCCTGAATTTCTCATAATTTTTTCAGCAGCCTTTCGAATAAGATGACATATTATCTTATTCAAGCTAGTGCCCGGACACCATGATAATGATGGCTGAAATTGCCCTACGCAACCACTTCACTAATCAAAATCAACTTGGACGGGCACTAGGGGCATAATAATAACGATATTTTATCGTTACCAAAATCAAATTTATCGTTCAGTTCATCCTCCCTTTGAATTTTGGTTTACACTACTTTTGTAAACAGGCAAGAATTTCTTTGATTGCACCTTGGGGCTCTTCCTTCACAAGCCCCAAGACTGGCACATCTGGAATAGTATATAGAATGCGCAGATCGCCAGGATTTGCACCCCGTGGTAGGATGCCGACGGTGTTCACTTCGTTACTCAACGCATCAGACATATGCTTAGGGCTGGTCGCCAATCTTGCATAGGATGAAACACTTCTGCCTTGCATCACAGAACGTTCAAAGACTCCCTGCACATCCCCTCCGGAAGAATAAACCCAGACAACTACAAGCGCCTCAACCTGCCCAGCGAATAAAGCTTGGGCTTCCTCCTTGTTTAAATCCTGCAAGGAACTTTCAGGGTGTGTGACAATCAGAATATCTTCAGAATCGATCTGATAAGCAGGAAGTGCCAAAAAGTCAGGTTCACCTATGCGAAGAAAGAGATCCGCAGAAGTTGCGTCATCAGCTAGTTTTATGACAATCTCTGGAGGCGCACAAGAGTAGACGTCGGGCAACCAGGCCTGGGCTGCAGATGTGGCGTAAATACGTACAAACTGTATCTCTTCGTTTGGTGTAGCTGCTGAATTACACGAAACCGCTAGCAATAATGCACTGATTATTGAAATTATTCTAATAAAGGTCTTTACCATGTAGTGATCAAGGCGGCTAATAAATTGGATCGTTCGGATAGGCTGTCAGTAAAGATAAACTCGCGCGCTGAATGATAGCCATCTCCATATGCCCCAAGTCCATCCAGTACCGGAATGCCAAGCTGTGCGACGAAATTTGCATCCGAACCTCCTCCTGAGCCACCAGCTTTGAGTTCGATACCGATATCTGCCGCAATCAACTTGGCCTTTCCAAAAGTAGATTTGGCAAGCTCGTCAAAGGGCATGGGTGGACGATTTAAGTCACCACTGATCTCCAGAGAGGTCCCTTCCAATATCGGTTTGAGCGCCTGCATCTCGGCCAGCAAGCGTTCCCACTCTCCAGGCTTCATTACGCGGACATCCACACGCGCAACAGATTCTTCTGGAACTACATTCAAGACCGTCCCGCCAGAAATTACGCCCACACTTAAAGTTATACCTTTCTCGTAGTCTGTCATTTTTTGAATAGCGATCACTTGATGCGCCAATTCTTCGATTGCGTTTCGACCCTCAGCATGTGCGCCGCCTGCATGTGCAGCTCGCCCTTTCACTTTGATCAGGAATTCGCCGACCCCTTTTCGCCAGGTTTTGAGCGAGCCATCTAATAAACCTGATTCCATCACCAATACAAGCTCCGAGTCTTGAGCGAGTTTTTTGATGAGCGCATCCGATGTCTGACTGCCTGTTTCCTCGTCCGAGGTACATAACAATGTGACAGGTCGTTTAATCCCCGCCTTGCTTTGCGCCTTAGCGATTGCAGCCAAACTGATTACAATGCCGGCTTTCATATCTAATACACCCGGGCCAAACAACTTACCCTCCGCTTCGCGAAAAGGCATCTTAGCTAGCGTACCCAGTGGAAAGACAGTGTCCATATGGCACAGGATCAAAATAGTCCCATTCCCTGCCCCCCAACGCGCAACAACATGGTCACCGGCCTGATCAACAGAGACGATCTCTATCTGCGCATCGAGAGCTTCGGCTTGTTCGGCCACCAATTTTCCAACCCGATCTACAGCGGCTTTGTCACTAGTTGGCGATTCAATTTCGACGAATTGTTTAAGGAGCGATACCATATCCATAAAGCATTACCAAACCAAGTGCAGGATGAGCACAATTGTCGCGATAATAGCGCAATAAATCGAAATGCCTTTTAAGGAATGATTTGACAGGTAATTCAGCATCCAGCGCACCGCAACCCAACCGATAATTGCTGCCGCTATAAAACCGACGGCCAACATTGGGAGAAATTCCGGTAAGCCCGGTAAAAGTGAGATATCAATTATCTGATAAGTGCCCGCCCCCACCAAGATCGGAATGGACATCAGAAAAGAAAAACGGGCTGCAGATGGTCGGTCAAATCCGCGTAGCATCCCACCGGCAAGAGTTGATCCACTCCGCGAGGCGCCGGGGAATACAGCAATGATCTGGAATATTCCGATGATAAGGGCATCCAGCCAACCCAATGAATCGAGTTGACGGGTGCGTTTTCCAAGCCATTCAGCCCAGGCCAGCATTCCGGCTGCAATAAAGAGCCTAATGGAAGCTTGCAAAAGTGGCTGTTGAAATAAGTTCTCAACTGTACCCCTCAATAGGAATCCTATTAACGCCGCGGGGATTGTTGCAATGATAAGACCCCACGCTAAGCGTGCATCAGAAGATAGATCTTTGAAATCTTTAAGACCTTGGAGATCTCGAAAACTTGCAAAGAAAGCTTTCACAAGAGTCAATAAATCATTCCAGAATAAAACCAGCAGGGATACAACTGTCCCGAGTTGTATGATGACGATAAATGCAAACACCAAGTTGTTGGAGGCCACACCTAATAATTTCTGTCCGATAAGCAAATGTGCCGTGGACGAAACAGGGATAAATTCAGTAAGGCCTTGGATTATCCCAAGCAGAAGGGCTTGTAGTAAGGTCAAGTTAAACTTCTCCAGTGTTGGTTTCTTTGAATAATCGAATTAATTTGTTCTTTGTGTCTCAATCTCTTCTGATTTGCGCTGTGCGTTGTTGGCCCACCTCTCCATCAAACCAGGGATTTGGTCTTCGAATGTTCCCTCTTTTATATATCCACGGATTTCCTCAACCAAACGGATCAAAGCCCGCAAATTGTGAATGGACAAAAGCGTTCCAGCCAGCAGTTCCTTAGCGTTGATCAAATGCCGAATATAAGCACGAGTGAAGTTCTGACAGGTGTAGCAGTCACAACTTTCATCGATACGACGCTCATCACGTGCAAATGTTGCATTGGCCATGTTCAAGCGTCCGTCGGGGGAAAAAGCAGAATGATGCCGCGCCAGGCGGGTGGGTAGCACGCAATCAAAGATATCTATACCCCGAGCGATGCCATCGATGATATCTTCAGGAGTGCCGACACCCATCAAATAGCGGGGTTTATTTTCGGGAAGTATTGGGGTTACCACGTCTAACATCGCGTGCATTTGATCCTTGGTCTCGCCAACGGACAGACCGCCAATCGCAATCCCTGGGGTATCGAGCGAAGCGATGAATTCAGCGGAAGCAGCCCGCAAGTCCGGGTCAATGCCGCCCTGGATGATAGCGAAGAGAGCTTGATCAGCTCTGCGTTTGGCTTTCAGACAGCGTTCCGCCCAACGATGGGTTCGGTCCATTGCTTTCTTGATGTATTCAAGATCATTGGGGTCAGCGCACTCATCGAAGGCCATGATGATATCGGCACCCAAATTTTCCTGAATTCGGATGGCCCTCTCGGGTGTGAAGCGATGCTCGGAGCCATCGATATGGCTCTTGAAAGTAACACCTTTATCATCGACCTCGCGAGTATTTGAAAGCGAGAAAACTTGAAAACCACCCGAATCAGTTAGGATGGGCTGGGGCCAGCGCATGAAACGGTGCAGGCCACCCATCTCAGCTACCAAATCGTCGCCCGGACGCAGATAGAGATGGTAGGTATTTGAAAGCACCAGCGTGCCACCCAGGTCCTTCAATTGGGCTGGTGTAAGCGCTTTGACGGCCGCTTGTGTGCCCACCGGAGCAAAAATTGGGGTCTGCAACACACCATGTGGCGTAGTAAACGTGCCCGTGCGGGCACGTTTGTTTTTTGCTGTGATATTAAATTCAAACATTCTGGTGATTATCCCACATTCCGCACCAAATACTGTGTGCTACGTTAAAATCTAAACTCCAATAGCTGGTTCATTTCTGTGGGATTTGTTTATGAGGACACCAAACACTTATCCACAATTACCGCGGACTAGACAAAATTAAATCTCACAATAGGAGCTTGCAGATTAATGCCATCGTCAGGTCATAAAAGATAACCTGTCCACTTGAAAGCAGGCTCAATTAATGCGATTAAGATTATTAATACTACGAGCAAGATACACTTTTCTGAGTGTCATTACACAAGAATTGTTTTTCACGTGTTTACGTGATAAACTCATAATTGGAGGCTCGTATGGAAACACAAAATATCACTCTTTCTCTTCCTAAAAGCGCACTACGCAAAGTGAAATTGCTGGCTGTCAAGCGCAACTCATCCATTTCCCGCCTGGTAACTGATGCAATTGAAAAAATGTTGTCAGAAGAAACCAACTATGAGGCAGCAAAAATACGCCAGATCGCTATGATGAAGAAAGGGTTTGATCTGAGCTGGCAAAAACCCAAAAGCAGGGAGGAACTTCATGAACGATAAAACAATGTTTCAATTCGTTGATTCAAACATATTGGTTTATGCCTATGACAACACCCAGGGTGACAAGCATCTAAAAGCCCTTACATTACTTGAAAAACTTTGGGTAAGCGGAGTTGGTTGTATCAGTGTGCAAGTATTACAAGAATTTTATTACAACATCACCCGTAAATCTGCCAAACCGCTTTCTCCAACTGATGCAACAAAGATTATCGAAGATTTCTCAGAATGGATTATCCATCGACCAGGAATTCGGGATATTCTGGCTGCGATTGCATTATTACAACGCCACAACGTCTCCTTTTGGGATGCAATGATCTTACGATCTGCCTTGCAATGCAACTGTGCCAGGCTATGGACAGAAGATCTTTCGAATGGACAAAAGTATGAGCTTGTGACCGTCATTAACCCGTTTTCATAAATTCTTAGCCCCCGTTTTCCATGCCCAAAACACAAAAGCCTTTATATCCCCTCACTCGGCTCGACATTCTTTTTGCAAGCGCTGTTGGGCTTTTGAGTTTGGTTTTGTACATTCGTACCCTGGCGCCTTCGGTGCTTTATGGTGATGTTGCTGAATTCCAAACACTTTCTTATACGCTGGGTATGACCCATGCCAGTGGCTACCCCACTCAGATCATGCTTGGTAAGCTGTTTACCTTCTTACCGTATGGAAATATTGCTTATCGGGTAAACCTAATGTCGGCTTTCTTTGGGGCCCTGGCTGTGGCGAATGTGTACTTGATTGTGCGCCGGATGGGGGGCTGGCGAATAGCAGGCCTATTGGCTTCCTTCGGATTAGCTGTCAGTGTATTCTTTTGGCGGCGAACGATCATCGCTGAGTCTTATGCTCCGGCGGCAGGCATGCTGAGCATCGTATGGCTGTCGGTGCTGCTTTGGCGCCGAAGAACGGAACCATGGGGATGGCTCTTTCTGGCAGGACTTGTTGGTGGATTGAGCTTGGGCATCCACAGCACGGTCATTATGACCGGCGCTGCTGTTTTGGTCTATATGGTGCTGACAGCCCGCAAACGGAACGCATGGATCGGTGCCGCAGGTGGCGCGCTGATCGGTGTGGGACTTACTTTCGCATTCTTCCTTTTTCTCGATTTCAACGATCCGCCCTCTAGCATCTACAACACCACGTATCGAACAAATTTGTCCGAACGCGGTCTGACTCTGGAAGGATTTGATTCACCTCAAGAGCGGCTCCTGGCCATTTTCCCGGTAGAGAGTTTCTGGAGGTATTACTTTAGCGGCACGCCAGATGAGATGAACCGGCGTATTTTAGAATATATAAGTTCTTTTCCCCGCTGGCAGTTAGTAGGTATTCTTCTCGGCGCAGGGGCACTCTTTTTGGTCCCGAAAAACAAAAAGTGGCGCTGGCGTGAGGGTCTGTATGCGTTAATCTCTTTTCTTTTAATCTGGATCTTCGCCG
>JASJYH010000096.1 GCA_030123675.1 Anaerolineae bacterium
GGCTAAATTAAACCAAACCAGATGGTAGAAATAGCAGGGTCATTATCTGCGCCCGCATGTCGATAAAGTTCGTTTTGCAGGGTTAGTAAGAAGGTAATCTAAAGTACCAAAATTGCAAACTTAACCGCCCTAATCAAATAACCCTTCCACGCTCAAATAGCGCTGGCCGGTGTCGGCAAAGATGCACACAATCTTCTTGGCTTTGTTTTCCTGCCGCTTTGCGATCTCTGCCGCGGCGAAGGCTGCTGCACAGGAAATGCCCACCAAAATGCCTTCGCTGCGTGCCAGTTGGCGTACTGTTTCAAAGGCTTCGGCCTCACTGACCAGATAAATCTCATCGATGATCTCACGCTCCAAAATTTCTGGCACAAATCCGGGTGCGGTGCCCATCATCCGGTGCGGATGAAAAACGCCTTGTGAAATAAACGGGGATTCTTTGGGCTCGACAGCGATCAATTGCACGTCCGCTTTCTTCTCTTTTAAAAAGCGCCCAGCTCCGCAGATCGTTCCGCCCGTGCCCAAGCCTGCTACCAATATGTCAACCGTACCATCCGTATCCAACCAGATCTCCGGGCCAGTGGTCTGGTAATGCGCCTTTGGATTGGATGGATTGCTATGCTGCCCAACATAAAAGTAATCAGGATTTTCTTCCAGCACTTGATCCAATTTTTTCTTGGCCCCAATCGTCCCTTCCGATGCGGGCGTCAGGATCAACTCGGCGCCCAAAGCCTTGAGCACTTGGCGCCGTTCCAAACTTTGAATTTCAGACATGACCAAAACAGCCTGATACCCCTTCACAGCCGCGATCGAAGCCACCGCCATACCGGTATTGCCACTGGTTGCTTCCAGCAGTGTCCCACCTGGTTTGAGTTGACCACCCTCTTCGGCATCCGTTATGATTTGCAAAATCGGCCGGTCTTTCAGGCTCAAAGGGTTCATGAACTCACATTTGGCATAAATTTCCGCGTTCGCTGCCCAACGGCCCAACAGCAACAGCGGCGTATTGCCGATCATTTCCGTAAAATCTTGGTGAAATATCATCCAGCTCTCCCATCCCGGGTCAATTTGATTCCCCCATCCGTTTCCTTGTAAAGGGTTCGGGTATTATAAAACCTCCTGCATAATAAAATGCAGGAGGTTTTGTTGTAATTGAAACTGCTGGTTATCTACGCCGTCCGACCAGCAGGCTGGCATAATACAACAGTTGCAAGACGGCTGTTACCAAAGCAGCCACATAGGTTAGGGCAGCCGCGTTAAGCACAGTATTCACACCGCGCCGTTCTTGCTCTGTTTGAATGATGCCGGTATCGGCCAACAGTACTTTCGCTCGTGCCGAAGCGTTTAACTCCACTGGCAAGGTCGCAAGTGCGAAGAGAGCACCGCCAGAAAATATGGCCACACCCAGCCAGGCCAGGTCGACAAAATTCAAGAAAAGGCCAATCATGATTAAGATCCAACCCAGGTAGGAACCAATATTAACCGCCGGAACAAGCGCCGAACGGAATTTTAAGGGCAGGTATTCTTCGGCATCTTGGATGGCATGGCCGAGTTCATGGGCCGCAATCGCCGCCGCGGCCACCGATGTGCCGTTTGCGACTCCATCTGATAAGCGCAGTGTTTTCGAGCGCGGGTCATAATGATCGGAAAGATTGCCGGCTACCCGTTGAAGTTGAATATCCATCAGTCCCCGTCCTTGGCTTGTTGTAAGGTAAGCCGACGATTTAATCAGACGTTCTGCAACCTGCGCGCCCGTCAGACGGCTGCTGGTTTGGACCTTGCTCCATTTTTTGTATGCCGATTTGACATACCAGGAGGTCAGCGCCATTAGAATAAAGGCCGGGGCCATGAAGAGTAGATAAGTTGGGTTAAAGAAAAACATTTTACACCTCGTAAGCGAATGGTTTATTGTGATACGTTGTTGTTGATTTCCTCGAGTAATACCTCGATCGCTTTGTCCAGTTGGGGGTCCAAGTCATTTTGAAGATCTTCGTTCGTGATCTCAATCTCAAAGTCAGGCACTAAGCCATCCTTATGAATCGTGCGCTCATTAGGTGTCAGCCACTTGGCAATCGTTACCCGTACCCCACCTTGGTCATTCGAGAGCGCGACCCAGTTTTGGACCGAACCCTTGCCGAACGAAGTCACACCTACTAGTTTGCCACGTCCGTAATCTTGAATGGCGCCGGCCACAATCTCTGAAGCTGAAGCTGTACCTTCGTTAATCAACACCACGATCGGTATTTCGGTAGCTAGTCCGTTTTTGAGGGCCTCATAGGTAGTGCGTTCACCGTCGCCATATTGTTCATACAATATAACACCCTCACCAATGAATTCTGAAGCGACTTCAACTGAAGTTTGCAAAAAACCGCCGCCGTTGTAGCGTAGATCAATGACCAGGCCTTTGGGATTCTGAGCCAGTAACTCTGAAAGAATATCCCGTAATTCACGTGTGGTCTTGTCTCCAAAGGTAGTAATCTGGACATACCCGATGTCGTTTTCAAGCATTTCACCCGATGCGCTCTCAACGTCGATTTTCTCACGAGTAATAGAGAAATCCAGCGGATCTGGCTCGTCCTCGCGGTCCATCGTTAAAATCACTGTCGTCCCAGCCGGGCCAAGTACGCGCTGGCGGACCAATTCTGGGTCAATTCCAGCCATATCTTCGCCATCGATGGCAATAATCTTGTCTCCTGGGCGTACACCGGCTTTATCAGCAGGCGATCCAGGAATGGGGCTGATGATAGTAAGAAAATCTCCAGTTGTGTCCACAAAGGCGCCAATGCCTTCATAGGAACCTGACAGGCTGTCATTAGCATTCTTATAAGCCTCCGGGTCCATATACGAGCTGTGATCGTCGCCTAATGCATCTATCATGCCGCGTAGGGCGCCCTGCATTAAAGTCAGATCATCCAAAGGTTGATCAACAAAATCATCATGAACGATGTTCCAGGCTTCCCAGAAGGGCTGAAAGAGACTTTGTAAACCGTCCGGCGTAGTGGCTTGCTGTTCTGACGAGGGTGGCGGAGGCAGGATTTCATCCGTGCCTCCAAACAATGGGCTGGCTCCCTTCAAATCAGATGGCAAGAAACGCCCGGCAAGAAAACCGCCGGAGAAAGTCCCCAGCAAGACAATTACAGAGAATGCGCCGATTAACCCACTACGTAAATACTTATTCATAAAATACTCCTGGATTGAGCAATAATTCAGTTAGAAGATTATCATAAGGATATTAAGGATTGATGAAATATCTATCCCCGATCTATATGATCCATATAAGCGTTTTGTTAGAGGATTATATATGATTTTTCTTATCTTGGTTGGGCTTTACAAATCGACAGTTATGAAAGTTTACCGTTTAGGATATTGGGCAAATTCGGCCAAGCCGTCATAGTAGCGTTGGCGTCCGGATGGGTTCCGTTTTGCCCAAACAAAATGCTGAACCAACCGGCATCACGCGCGGCTCGAGTAGTACGTGGCAGGTCATCGATCATCACACAGCGGCTTGGGTCACTCTCACCTGCTATCTGGATTGCGATCTGAAAGGATTCCGGCATTGGCTTGCAATAAGGCGCGACTGCGTTTACGTCTACAATAGACTCAAAACAACGTTCCAGCGCGAGCGCCTTTAATACCCGTTTGGCGTGGGATGCGTCTGAATTGGTAAACACCAGGTTGCGGGTCCCGAGTGAAGCGATAAGCTCAAATAGATCCAGATTCGGTTGGAGATAGTCTCCCAATGGGATATCATGCACGTAAGCCAGAAAATCCTTCACATCAATTTCGTGGTTGGCTTCTAAGCCTCGCAAGGTGGTGCCGTATTGGCGATAGTATTTCTCACGGATTTTCGAGATTTCCGCAGGCGCGAAGCCCATCCGCTCTGCCATGTAAGTATTCATTCGGTCTTTGATGGCGTACCACAAACCGGTCGAAGAGGGGTAAAGCGTATCGTCAAGATCAAAGAAGATAGTTGTATATTTCACGAGCTAGATTATACCTTTCCAAAATTTCGGGGATGCTCGTCGCCTACGGGTCACATTGGCCTGATAAATTTTGGGAGCCTAGGTTGCTATTGGATTCAACAAGATAACGGTCATAGAATTGGATGGTTTGTTGGATGAACTCTTTATCCCCCGGACCGTAAAAGGTGTGCGGCATAGTCTCGTAGTAATGACATTCGACCTGATTGCCAAGCGCCTTGAGATGTTCACAAGTTTGCATCGACCAAGCCACAGGAATAAGCTTGTCTTCTAAGCCATGATGAATGCTGACCGGAGCTGTGATGTTCTCGAAAAAATGGTTCGGTGAAATTCGCGATAACAGCTCAGCCGGGACAGCCAATTCCTCGAAGCCACGCGAGAAATTTGACCAGCGCTGAATAGCTTCGAAGTTCTTGCGTTCGTCGCCAGACATAGCAGCATATAATACCGCCGCGCTTATATCCTGGCTGACCGTCAATACGCGCGTACTGACGCCAGCGCCCATACTGTGCCCCCAAAGACCAATGCGACAAGAGTCCGCAAATTGCAGCAAGCCTGGCTCACCACTGTGCTCTTTGACCAGCGCGATCAGATTTAAAACATCGATGGCCATGCCCACCCGGAAAAGATTATCGCCCTCATCCGAGGGGGGATATCCGCGCAGGTTGGGATGTAACACCAAATACCCGGTGCTGGCCAGTGTGTCCGCGTAGTGGGTGGTGTAATCTAAGGTCTGGTAGATTCCCGGGTCGATATATCCATGCAGCGCAATGATCACTGGAAAGGGCCCCTCACCATGCGGCACGTTGACAAAGCCATAAATGTTCAACCCATCGCTCGGGTAACGAAAATAGTAACGAGTGAAGGCGCTGTTCTGGCCCAGCCTTTCGGTAATTTCGATCTTACCGGAGCCATACGCTCTCAAGCGCAGGTATTCGATGCTGTATTCCCAGTAAGGTTCGGGTGTATATGTTAACGTCGGAACGGTTGTGTTTGTTGGCACGGGGGTGAGAGCCGGCGTGGAAGTGTTCAAAGAAATAGCGGGTTCAGTTTCAATGGCTGATCCGGACGCGTTTCTACTGCAGGCCGTACCGAATAAGACCAAAAAAACGACGGACAAAATTGTAAATTTCATCAGATCGCAATTATAAATGCTGGCGGTATAATACTTTTATGCCAATCCGAATTCTTGCTACCGAGGTCGCTTCACAAATTGCTGCTGGCGAAGTCGTTGAGCGGCCAGCTTCAGTGGTCAAAGAACTGGTTGAAAATTCCCTGGATGCCGGTGCAAAATCTGTTGCTATCACGATAAAGGATGCTGGACGTAGCTTGATCGAAGTTGCGGACGACGGCTGTGGGATCCCAGCGGATGAATTGACTCTGGCGATTGCGCGGCATGCCACCTCAAAGCTTGCTACCGCTAAAGATATTTTTTCCATCTCCACGCTTGGATTTCGCGGGGAAGCCCTGGCTTCCATCGGATCAGTATCCCGTACAACAATTACCTCACGGACAGCTGATGCAGAAACGGGAGCCCGCCTGCGCGTAGATGCTGGAAAAGCTGAGGAACTCGAGCAAGTCGGTGTGCCAGTGGGGACTGTCGTAAAAGTGGAAGAGTTGTTTTACAATATCCCAGCGCGTTTGAAATTCTTGAAATCGGACACAACGGAACGGCGCGCTATTGACACATTCGTGACGCGCTATGCAATGGCCTACCCCGACGTACGCTTTAAATTGACAGCTGGAAAAAAGGTCACCTTGGGTACTTCTGGCGATGGGGATAGGCGTGCGATATTGGCAACACTCTACGGAGTGGATATCGCCAAACAAATGTTGGAAGTCGATGCAGTAGATGAAGGCATGAAGCTATTTGGTTTCATCAGCCCTATATCGGTCACGCGCTCCAATCGCCGCGAGATGATCTTCTTCATTAATGGACGCTGGGTGCAAGATATCTCGCTAAAGGCGGCTCTTACGCAGGCTTATCACACCATGTTAATGGTGGCCCGTTTCCCTCTGGCAACCTTATTCCTTGAAATTGATCCTGAGGCACTGGATGTGAATGTCCATCCTGCCAAGGCAGAAATCCGTTTTCGAGATCAAAACAAAGTTTTTGGCTTTGTGCAGCGTTCCATACGCAAAGCCTTATTGGCATATTCTCCCGTCCCGAGCGTGTCGCCCACAGCCTTGTGGGGCGCTGTTGCCCAGCAGGAAAATAACCGCTCCAGCCCAGGGAAATCAGGCCTCGATTGGGCAATGGCTAAGCAAGCCGGCAATACGGAATTAGAGTTAAAGGGAAAACCAGCTCCCGTTGATGAGAGTGCCGCCCCAACCGTCTTTAACATACCGCTATTACGGTTAATCGGCCAAATTGGGGCCACATATTTGGTCGCTGAGGGCCCGGATGGATTGTACCTAGTTGACCAACATGCTGCTCATGAAAGGGTATTGTTTGAAAAATTTATGCTTCAAAACGATAAGCGAGATATCCCTTCGCAAGCGCTTCTGCAGGCAGTAAGCATAACATTACCGCCAGCGCAAACAGCTTTGTTGGAAGAGCACCTGGACCTGTTAAACAGATTTGGGTTTCAAGTAGAACCTTTTGGCCAGAACACCTTTAAGATACGTTCTATGCCAACCTTATTTTCAGGCAGTGACGCCTCAGCTGCGATACACGCGATTGTCGAAGATTTTGAAGAAGATGAAGCACCCTTGCAGGAAGAAATCGAAGCCCGAATAGCGGCCCGTGTCTGCAAACGTATGGCAGTCAAAGCGGGACAAACCCTCTCCCATGAGGAGCAGTATGCATTATTAATTGATCTGGAAAATTGCGATTCGCCTCGCACCTGCCCACATGGCAGACCAACGATGATACATCTTTCTGTTGATATGTTAGAGCGCCAATTTGGCCGGAAAGGCGCGCGCTAAAGGAGAAGTAGCTTGACAGATAAGAATAAAACTGAAAATCAACGGCTTGTTGATGAGCTCAGCCAAACCAAAAAAGAACTTAAAGATGCCATGCGCATCATAAAAAATAAGGAAATCGAGTTGAGTGCGGTGCTTGCGCAGGCAGAGGAAGTTTCGCATATCGATGCGCTCACCTTTTTGCCAAATAGGAGGCAGATCGTCAAGTCACTCCAACATGAGGTTATTCGTGCTGACCGATACAAAACACTGCTTTCAATTTCCATGATCGATATCGATCATTTCAAAAAAATAAACGATTCTTATGGCCATACGGTTGGAGATCAGGTACTTTTTCAACTGGCGAATACTTTACAAGCAGGCATCCGCGAAACGGATATGGTCGGGCGATATGGAGGAGAAGAGTTTTTGGTGGTATTACCAAGTTCGCGCCTAGAGGATGCTTCCGGGCAAGCCACGCGTTTGTGCCAGAGAATCCGTGAGACGGATATCGATATTGGGAAAGTATTGAAAATAACTATTAGTATCGGTGTGGCTGATTTCAGACATGGCCAGGAAAACTGGAAAAAATTCTTGAACCGTGCCGATATGGCTCTTTATGAGGCCAAAAGGTTGGGGCGCGACCGCTGGTATGCCGCTGAGGAATAATAGAATTCCATGCAAGCTCTTTGGTTGGAAGACAATAAATTAGATCTGCGCGAAATACCTGAACCAGCCAGGCCAGGTGAGGCGCTCATCCGGATCCGCAAGGCTGGGATTTGCGGCACAGACCTGGGACTTGTTAAAGGCTATTACCCTTATACAGGAATCCTGGGGCATGAATTTGTCGGAGAAGTGACTTCCGCAGCAGACCAAAGTTGGATTGGAAAACGTGTGGTGGGGGATATCAATGTAGCTTGTGAAAAATGCGAACAATGCCTTGACGGACGTTTAACCCATTGTGAAAACCGAACGGTGCTGGGAATTATCCACCGCGATGGCACGTTTGCAGAATACGTTAACCTACCACTTGCGAATTTGCATCCCGTTCCCGATTCGGTTCCAGACGAAATGGCAGTTTTTACAGAACCTTTGGCAGCTGCACTCGAAATCCAGCAGCAAGTTCACATTCAACCCAGTGACCGTGTTCTGGTTATCGGTGCGGGCCGGTTAGGACAGTTAATTTCTTACACCCTGGCCCTCATTGGTTGTGATTTGCACGTTGTGGCGCGGCACGATAATCAAAAAAAATTATTATCAGAGCGAGGCATCAAACTGATTTTAGAAAAAGATGTACAACCTTGGCGCTGGGATATTGTAGTGGAAGCGACCGGGTCGCCGGATGGATTCTCCTTGGCGCGGCGGGCCATCCGTCCCCGTGGGAACCTGGTGTTGAAGTCCACCTATAAGGGTGATATATCGGTTAACTTTTCTTCAATAGTGGTAGATGAAGTTAATATTGTTGGATCTCGTTGTGGGCCCTTCGAACCAGCATTACGGTTGATGGCGCAGGGACAGATTGATCCCAGGGTGCTAATTTCAGCAGATTTTGGGCTTACGGATGCATTAGAAGCTTTTTCACAGGCCACCCAATCGGATGTTATGAAAGTACTGATTACACCCTAAAACCTTCACTCCTGATTTACATTTAAAGTATTTTGGTTTAAATTAAGACGGGAAGAGGGTACGAATACTTTTCTTAATACAGACGCACACTTTAATTTTGGATAAATTTGCTTTGTAGAGGCAAACTTATCAAGATATTTGTTCCTATGCCCGGCTTGCTTTTGATTTCAATTACCCCACCATGCCCTTGAATGATTTTTTTGCAGATCGCTAGTCCAAGGCCAGTACCAGTGGCTGTCGATTCATTTTCTTTAACACGATAGAACTTATCAAAGATTTGACCCAGCGCATCTTTAGGAATGCCCAATCCGGTATCCTGTACTGAGATTATCATTTTCTCTTTTTCAGATGTGATTTTAAGAATGACCGATCCATCTCGACGATTGTACTTAAGTGCATTGCTAAGTAAATTTAGAATTACTTGTTTGATTTTGTCACGGTCGGCTTCCAAAGGGGAGCCGCCTTCCGGGTCTATCACCCGAATCTGGATGTTGTCTTCCTCCGCTTTGGAGGCCATCACATCTTTGCACTCGTACAGCAGATCCATAATATCAAATGTGGATTTACGGAATTGTACACGTCCTGATTCTAATCGTGCCAGATCGAGGAAGGAAGAAGTTAAAGTATTCAGCCGTAAAGTTTCGCTATGAATACTGCTTACAATTTGTTCATGCTGTTCACGTGAAATTTCGGGGCGCAGTAACAGGTAGGTGGCGGTACTAAGCGAAGCAAGGGGTGTGCGTAGTTCGTGTACAAATTCAGAGATCAAGTCTGATTGCTGGAAAAGGCGTGCATTTTCTATTGCTACTGCTGCTTGCGCGCCTAACACTGAGAGCAAATTTTCATCTTCAGGAGTAAATTCTCCATTTTTTTTATTTAGGGTTTCGAGCACACCTACTACCTTGTTTTTGGTAATCAAGGGAATTCCAAGTATCGATTTGATAGAAAAACCGGTCGATTGGGCTATATCGCCAAAATGACGGGAATCCTTATTCACATCGTCGATACGCAAAGGCTTTCGGTTGGTAACTATCCAGCCAGCTATGCTGCCTTCCAGCGGGACAACCAAACCACGTCTGGTGGGTTCATCGATATTGGTAGCAACCTGAAAGTATAGTTGCCGCGCGGTATTGTCATATAGCAGGATAGAAGCGGCCTCAGCATCCGAGAAATCTGCAGCCGCTTTTACGATCCGGTCAAGAAGCTCGTCCAGGTCCAAGGTAGACGCAAGATCGCGTGAAATTTCAATCAACCGCAAATAACTATCCAGTTTTTGTGTATTGATTTCAGCCATTGATCACTTATTCTACAATTGCAGGAAAGACATCTACCAGATTTTCTTGAATAATGACATCGGCACTTAAATTTTATTCATACTATAAACAAAGTCCAGTTCCGTCAGAACATGAGTCTGAGATACTTATAGGTGAGAAATCCCTGTCCCAGTTAGCACTAGCGCATGTTTCGCTTTTCTTTGTAATTCGGCAGCATATCCAGCGCTAGAATTTATCTCAGGTGAAAACAAGCTCATACTTATTTCGCCCCATGCGCAATGATCTGGTCTACCAGTTTTGTGATTTGTTGCGTTGTTAGGCTGTCTGGCTGACAGAGGATGGCAGGCGTATTTAAGCGTG
>JASJYH010000097.1 GCA_030123675.1 Anaerolineae bacterium
CTACAAATATAGATACCTTAAATTACCAATTTGCATCCTCAGCACGTTTGGACTCTATCATTTCTACCCAGAAATTTTTGTCTTTAATCGTAATTCACTCATCATTAAGAGATATCAGTATTGTTTGGCTTCGAGGTGATTGGCATTTGACTTTTGAAGCCCAGTTTATGTTCTTAAAATATGACCTTGACCATTTTTACATAAATATCCTTATTTGCTAAATTTTGGTTCAATACTGTAACGCTTTAATAAAGGTCTTACTATTTGTCCAATTGCATATAACATATCCCTCTATTCCACGTAATGATAACGTAGGGTAAGGGGTATTAATGATTATATAAACTTTTTTGGATTTACTAAATCTTCTGGTTCTGAGGAAGTTATTTTAAATATTTCTTCTGCCACTCGAACAACTTATTCAAAGCCTCAATTGGTGACAGACCATCAACATTTATTTCTTTCAATTCATCGAGCAAAGGATTTGTTTCTGGAAATAAGGCCCCTTGTTGTGGGGCATTAGGATTGATCTTTATAGCTTTTCCAGAGGAATCCTCAAGATTACTCATAATTACATTGGCGCGCTGTATGAGAGGGGCTGGCATTCCAGCTAACTGAGCTACATGGATACCGTATGATTTGTCTGCGCCGCCGGGGACAATTTTGTGCAGGAAAACTATTTTGTTATTTTCTTCGCTTACGGATACATTGTAATTCCGAACACCCGGAAGCAGCTCGGCCATTTGGGTAAGCTCATGATAGTGGGTAGCAAATAGAGTCTTGGCTCGTAATTGGGGATGATTGTGTACATACTCAACCATGGCCCAAGCGATAGCGACGCCGTCATACGTACTGGTGCCACGCCCGATCTCGTCCAGGATCAGCAGGCTCCGTTCTGTGGCGTGATGCAAGATATTGGCAGCTTCAATCATTTCCACCATGAACGTGGACTGCCCGGCGTGGATCTCGTCTTGCGCGCCAATGCGGGTAAAGATGCGGTCGACCAGTCCAATTTTTGCTGATGCAGCAGGAACAAACGATCCCATTTGTGCCATAAGAACAATCAAAGCTGTTTGCCTCAAATATGTTGATTTACCAGACATATTTGGGCCCGTGATAATGCGGATAATTTCGCCATTCTCAAATGTGACGTCATTGGGCACATAGCGCTCACTCTGCGAAAGTTGTTCAACCACTGGGTGTCGGCCCTCGCGAATATCCAGTTCCGCATCTTCCCGCACTTTGGGTCTGCTATAGCCTCCGTGAGCCGCCGCCTCCCCTAAAGCAGAAAGTACATCTAACTCAGCAAGTGCCGAACCTACGGCTAATAAATTCTGGACAGACTTTCCTATTTTTACGCATAATACCTTAAACAGACGCAGTTCGATCTCTCGAATACGCTCTTCGGCATTCAACACCAAGTTTTCATATTCCTTCATTTCAGGGGTGATATACCGTTCTGCATTCACTAAGGTTTGCTTTCGAATATATTCATCCGGAGCCTTATCTACTGCACCGCGAGAGATCTCAATGTAATACCCAAAGACTTTGTTGTACCCTACCTTTAGCGATTTGATGCCCAAACGTTCGCGTTCTAGCGATTCCAAATTGGCAATCCAGTCCCGGGCATGTTGAGATGCACCAGTGACCTCATCGAGTTCGGAAGAATACCCCCTGCGAATGATCCCAATGTTCTGGGTTGTAGCAGGTGGATCGTCAGCAAGGGCAATGTCAAGCAATTCCAAAATATTTTCTTGGACTTGAATGGATGGCAAACTTTTCTCTTGTTTTTTTCCGATCTCAACTATTTGGCGTATTTCTGGGAGTTTTTGTAGTGTTTCCCGCAAGGCCACTAAATCCCGCGGCTGAGCATAACCAGCGGTGATGCGATTGGTCAGCCGTTCGATGTCGACAATGGGCTTGAGGACAACCCTTAGTTCTGCGCGATCCAAGCTCTGATCGACAAAATATTCCACACTATCCAACCGTTTATTGATTTTATTTATGTCTAGCAGGGGCTGACTGATCCATTGATACAACATGCGTTTGCCCATCGGTGTGACTGTATGGTCGACCACGTGTAATAAAGAGCCTGTTCGCTGGCCGCTTAATGTTTCCGTCAGCTCAAGGTTGCGGCGGGAGGCGCTATCGAGGGTCATGAATTCGGAGAGACTGTAGGTGCGCAGGCTGGTAAGGTTTTTGAGCGAATCAGCTTGAGTTTCTTTCAAATATTGGAGAATGGTTCCAGCCGCACAAAGGGCTAGGCTGTGTTCTTTAAGGCCAAAACTATCTAGAGTGGAGCTCTGGAAATGGGAGAGGAGAGCTTCCTGGCAGCGACCAGGCTCAAAGCGCCACGCAGGCCAGGGCGTAGAATGACCCGATAATCCGTTCTGGAGTGAAAGGTCGTCTGGGTGTAGGATTTCTGCCGGATGCAGACGAGCCAATTCAGATTTAATAATCTCCGGTGACAGCTCCGTAGTTGCGAATTCTCCTGTCGTGATATCTACATAAGCGAATCCTGCTTTCTGTTCATTCGTGATAATGCAAGCCAGATAATTATTGGCGTCGCTAGGTAATATGCCCGGTTCAACAATTGTCCCGGGAGTAACCACGCGCACAACTTTCCGGGGAAACAAACCTTTCTTAGGTGCTTCACCGATTTGCTCGCAAATTGCAATATGGTAGCCTTTCTCGATCAGGCGGGCCAGGTAATTTTCAACTGCATGATATGGGATGCCTGCCAAGGGGACTCGGGTGCCACCTCCAACAGGTCGGGAAGACAGGACGATATCAAGCTCGCGGGCAGTGATCTCGGCATCTTCATCAAAGGTTTCGTAGAAATCTCCAAGTCGGAAAAACAAAATAGCATTTTGATATTCACGCTTAATTTGGAGATACTGTTTCCGAATTGGAGAAATGTCCTTGTTGGGCATGAAATGATTTTACTATGAGCCTTTGACTTAGGCTATAATTTGCGAGGCAAAAGTGAAGCCAAATGAGCAATTTTTATGTATAAAATAGTTTTGATAAGACACGGACAAAGTGTTTGGAATTTGGAAAATCGGTTTACAGGGTGGACAGATGTAGGTTTAACAGAACAAGGTATTGCCGAAGCACGAAATGCCGGTCTAATTATAAAAAGTTCTAACTTAACATTCGATGTGGCTTTCACTTCTGTGTTGAAACGTTCAGTAAAAACCCTTTGGGTTATTTTAGAAGAAATGAATTTGGAGTGGCTGCCGGTACATCGAGCCTGGGAGTTAAATGAACGGCATTATGGAAATCTCCAAGGATTAAACAAAGCTGAAACAGCCAAAAAATTTGGTGAAGAACAGGTTCAAATTTGGAGACGAAGTTACGATATTGCCCCTCCTGCATTGGATTTGGAAGACAAACGCCATCCACGATTTGAGCGCCGCTATAAACATTTGGCACTTGAGCATTTGCCCGCCTCTGAGTCCCTTAAGGTCACTCTTAATCGGGTTCTTCCTTACTGGCAAACTGTTTTAGCCCCTGAGATCAATTTAGGTAAAAAATTGTTGATTGTAGCCCACGGGAACAGTCTACGAGCCCTTATTAAACACTTAGATAATATTTCGGATGAAGAGATTTCCAAATTGAATATACCGACCGGTGTCCCACTGGTTTATGAGCTAACTGAAACTTTGGATGTCATTAAAAGCTACTATCTTGGCGATCCTGAAGAGAACACGAAGAAAGCCGGTGAGGTAGCGAACCAAGGTAAATTAAATTAAGAAATCGCATAAAAGGAAAAATTTATAATTTATTGCAATATAGGCAAATTATTTTTTTGTTAAATCATAATAAAAATAGAATAAATGAGCTCTATGATCTTGTGACTGACTATGGTGAGTTGCATAATTTGGTAATAAAGGACGTTTCACCATTTGAACAAATGAGGAAAGAAATGCTCGATAATTTAGCAAATGCAAATCGACCTTGTCTTTAACAATAGATAGAAATGGAGTCCCCCTGAATTCCGACTTTAAAGCTGATATTCAAAAACAATTTCATGGCGAAGTGCGTTTCGACCTCGGTACGAGAATTTTATATAGCACCGATGCATCCATTTACCAGATCAAGCCTTTAGGGGTTGTGTTTCCTCGCACACAAGAGGAACTACATGCCATTGTAGAATTGGCCTCGAAAAATAAAGTACCGATTTTGGCCCGTGGAGCCGGCACTTCGCTGGCAGGGCAGGCAATTGGTGAAGCGTTGATTTTGGATTGTTCACGTTACTTGAACAAATTAATTGATATTGATCCCAAAGCCCAGACTGCCACCGTTGAACCGGGGCTCGTTCTATCTCAGCTCAATACTGCTGCCGCCAAATATGGATTAATGTTTGGTCCGGATCCAGCTTCCGCTGAACGCGCTACAATGGGTGGGGTGATTGGGAACAATGCGACTGGTGCGCATTCTATAACATATGGAATGGCAGTTGATCATATTCTTTCGGCAGAGATTATCCAAGCAGATGGCAGCCTGGCGACATGGGCTGAAATCGATTTATCAAGTCTTCCAAATCAAACTTCAAAGATTGCCTTAGCAGTAACTGAAATTCGAAATAAGTATTCAAAATCGATCATGGATAATTATCCTGAGACCTGGCGTAATTCGGCGGGGTATCGGTTGAATTACCTGTTGCCATGGTCACCATCTTCACCACCAAATTGGAATGCGGGAAAATATCCGTCAAGCCTAAATTCAAACAAGATAAATCTTTCCGCTTTATTGGCAGGCAGCGAAGGTACTCTGGCCGTCATGCGTCAAGCCAAAGTAAAATTGGTTCCCAAACCCAAAAACACAATTTTGGGCGTGCTGCCCTATGCTAGCGTAGAAGATGCTTGTGATGATGTACCTCGATTGTTAGAAATTGGACCGTCCGCGATTGAGCTAATACCAAAGTTGTTGATTCAATTAGCGAAAAATATTCCAACGTATGCTAGCCAGCTAAAATGGGTAAGAGGGGAACCAGCAGCGGTGCTCGTTGTTGAATTTAGCGGAAGCAATTTGAAGGCCGTGAAAGATGCGGTTAAGTTAATAGGATCAGAAGTGTTTGTCGCCGAAACTGCAGAACAACAAGCCAATATTTGGAATGTCCGCAAGGTTGGATTAGGTATTTTTGACTCCCAACCCACTGATAAGAGGCCAGTGGCATTCATTGAAGATTGTGCTATCCCAATAGAAAAATTGGGTGAATTCGTTCGGGAAACCGACAGGATATTAACAGCTCACAACACATTTGCTGCATATTATGCCCATGCTTCGGCGGGCTGTTTGCATATCCGTCCAATGATGGATTTGAAGCAAGGTGCGGGTAACCTACGCTCCATTGCCGAGGCTGTTCTCGCATTAACCTTGAAATTAGGCGGTTCAATGTCTTCAGAACACGGAGATGGGATTTCGCGTGCAGAATTTTTAGAGCAAATTTATGGCGCTCAAGTTACAAAGGCAATGCGGCTGTTGAAATCAGCACTTGATCCTGAGAATCTTCTAAATCCGGGGAAGATGCTGGATGCACCACCCATGGACTCGAATTTACGGTATGGCAATTCCTACAAGACAAAACCCTGGGAGTCGGTAATAAGTTTCAAGGGTAGCAACGGGCTGGCAGGTGCTATCGAGAAATGCAATGGTCAGGGTGTATGCAGAAAAGATTCTGAAGTGATGTGCCCATCCTTTCAGGCTTCACGCGAGGAGAGTAATTCAACCCGCGGACGGGCCAATTTGTTGCGGGCTCTAATAACCCAACCAGCGGGCCATAAAAGTAAAGAAATCGAACTTCAAAAAGCCACATTTGAGGCATTGGATTTATGCCTGGCTTGTAAAGGCTGCAAAGCCGAGTGTCCTAGCGGTGTGGATATGGCCAAGTTGAAATATGAGTTTCAGCATGAATATTATAAGTCTCACCGTCGAAGAGTGCGAGACTATTTGTTTGCATATATTGATATTTTTGCACGCTGGGGCGCTCCATTGGGGAAGTTAATTAATTGGATTAATGGGCTTTCGATAACGCGAAAGCTGGGGAGAGAATTGATTGGCCTGGCTGAGAAGCGACGACTGCCAAAATTTACTACCATTTTTGATTCACATTTTAAACAAACCACTTCAACAGAATCAGTCATTTATTTACGAGATGTGTACACACATTACTTTGAGACTGAGGTGGAACTGGCCGCTTTAGAGATATTATCCGCTTGTGGGGTGCAGGTGAAAATTCTCCCGATTATAGGTGCAGGGCGGACGTTAATTTCTAAAGGATTTCTACCAGCGGCGAAAAAACATGCCGAACGTGTGCTTGACGAGATTCGAAAAATTGACCCGGAGGGACAGTTGGATGTTGTTGGGGTAGAGCCATCCGAAATTTATACTTTCCGAGATGAGTTCCATGATTTATTACCGGAGTGTGCCGATGAGGTTACAGCGCTATCAGCCCGGTCTTGGCTTTTGGATGAGTATTTCGTAAGGCCAGGAAAATCAGATACTATTCGTATAGCCAATTTATCAAACACTATTAAACCTGAAGATAATTCTAAAATATATCTTCATGGGCATTGTTACCAGAAGACTCAACCACCGCATATAGATGGATTTCCAATTGGCCAAAATGCCAGTGCAGAGATGTTGCGCAACTTGGGATATGAGGTGCAAATTATCCCTTCTGGGTGCTGCGGTATGGCTGGCGCGTTTGGGTATGAAGCAGAGCATTACGAACTTTCTATGCAGGTGGGGGAGTTGATTCTATTTCCATATATTCGAAAATTAGGTGTAGAAAATCATAAGTCCCTTATATTGGCTCCCGGAGTTTCCTGCCGAGCCCAGATTGCGGACGGGGTGAATATTTCAGTACAACATCCAATTGTCCATATTGCCAGCAGCTTAAGGCATTGATATAGAGCGAAATTACCTGTCCCCCAGTTTCTCATAGCTAATTCAAGTTAAGCTGCGAGACTGCGATCCCAAAGGCAACTTCGACATTTAGCGAGCGTTTGTCACCTTGCATAGGAATTTGAAGTATGTAGTCACTTAGATCAAGAAGTTCTGGGTCTATACCTGTAACTTCATTTCCCACTAAGATCGCTGATTGATTTGTTCCAGCCTCATCAAATTCCCTTATTGGGATTGCACGTTTGTCCTGTTCAAGGGCGATTAAAGTATAGCCTTTATCTTTTATTGATAAAGCAATAGAGATTGCATTTTTAGCGGACTCCCAATCGACAAAATTTTCTGCACCAAGCGAAGTTTTGGTTACCGCCTCATTATCTGGCGTAGGAGTGATACCGCATAATAAAAGCTTTTTCACACCTAATCCGTCTGCGGTCCGGAAAATGGAGCCTACATTTCCAGGCCGAGCGGATATTATCAAGCAGGGCCAACCCCAAGCCCTTACTTGGCCCGTTTCCTAGTCCCTCAAATTTTGAATTTTGGGTATTATTTTGTTTCTTAGAAAGAGAGTGCTTTAAGGCAATTTGTGTTTCACCCAGGCAAGCCGGACATCGCACTCCGAAATGATGATTTTCCGTCAATGGATAACGTAGTCCGCAGTTGTTACAGATACGTATTTCAAATGATCTCGCAGGCATCGGTTAATATTATTTAGGCAACTATTCTTTTTAGCAGGGCCTATCCAGGTTATGGTCGATTTGTGATATTTATTTACTAGCAATTATAATTCAGGTGGGTATGGAGAAAAAATAATGAGAAGTTTATCTGTCTTTATCATCACCTCAATGATAGCCGTATTGGCCATTGTTTCCCAGCAAATAATGTCGTCGCTACCAGCGCCATCCAATCTTTATCAGAGTGGCGTATTTGACCTAATCGCTGAGGTCAATAAGCTCCGGGCTGCAAATGGTTTGCCAGCCTATACTGTCAGCCCAATATTAATGGGAACAGCTCAAGCGCAAGCGGATTATATGGCCGCTATAGGTAGTATCACACACACAGGCCCGGGTGGGATTCAAGTGACCCAACGCTTGTTGAATGCTGGCTATCCCTTGGCAGGAGACCTTTCGCTCGGAGGATTTCGCGCAGAAAACATTACAGGTGGATCGAATAAAACAGCAGCACAAGCTGTGCAACAGTGGGCCGGATCTGCGCCACATTTAAATACCATGCTCTCTCCCAATTTACAAGAAATTGGTGCTGGAGTAGCCAAGGTGGGTGACTATTATTATATGGTTCTTAATTGTGCCCGCCCAACAACAAGCGGACAGCCTCAATCGTATACTCCGAATCCAGATGATCCAACTGCTGGAACATCAGCTCCGAGTGATTTTATTGTGCCAATTTCAATTAGCACTCCTGACAACAATGGATTTATCTATCACGAAGTTCAATATGGTCAGACTCTCTGGTCTCTAGCAATTGCATATGAAGTTAAAGTTGATGACATCCGTAATATAAATAATTTGCGAGTCGGAATTGACATTTTTCAAGGGGATCGGCTCCTAATTCGTAAAAATTCTACCCGAATCACGGTTACACAGGAAGCTTTCATCCCTAGTACATCCACCGAAATATTAAAGGAGGAAACCCTCACTAGGTTTCCAACGAATTCACAAATTACAACCCCCACGCAGACCGAAATTTCAGAGGCCAAAGAAGATAACAATATGGCTGGAATTGCTATCGGTATCTTTCTACTTGCAATTATTGTTGCCGGAATGTTGACTTGGATGAGTTCGAGAAAACCTAATTGATAAATTTTCCTCTTTTGGGTCAATACGTTTGATTAAATAAAAAAGAGGCGCTAATTTCAGCGCCTCTTTTTTTGGTTCTTAGTCTAAGATTTTTTTCAATTCGTTAAATTCCTCGTCTTTCATAATGAACCAATTTTCTCGGGCAGGAAAGGTTTTGTCGAGGACTTCAGTATGATAGGCCTTCAGTCCATTTAATATAACTTCTCCGGCATTCCCAAATACTTTGGCCATTTTGGGTTTGAATTTGGGGTACAGCCCAAACATGTCATGATAGATAAGTAGTTGACCGTGCGCAACTGGTCCAGAGCCCAGAGACATAATAATACAATCTTCGGCCCGTTCTGTTATTATTTTACAAATGCGATCAGGAACCATTTCCAATAAAATTGCAAAAGCACCAGATTTTTCAAGCGTTTTGGCGTCGTCAATAATGGTTTTCGCCATCAACGCGTCCTTACCTTGAACTTTAAATCCACCCAAGGCGCTAACCGATTGAGGAGTCAGCCCGAGGTGACCAATTGCTGGAATACCCGCATCAACAATTCCTTTAATGCGGTCTGCCATAGAAGCACCGCCCTCAAGTTTTACAGCGTCGCACATGGTTTCCGACATAAAACGGCCGGCATTTCGAATAGCAGTTTCGATGCTCGGTTGATAACTCATGTATGGCATATCGCCAACAATAAATACACTAGGAGCGCCGCGCCGTACAGCAGAGGTGTGCCGGATCATGTCGTCCATCGTGACGGGTAAAGTCGAGTCGTACCCTAGCATGGTCATTCCCAGGCTGTCCCCAACCAGTATCATTTCAATGCCAGCCTCTTCTTGTAAGTATGCTGTAGGATAATCGTAACAAGTTAACCAACTGATGGGTTCGTCATCCAAAACTTTTTTGAACAAATAGGGCAATGTAATTTTCTTGCGGGCGTCGGGCATATTTCCTCCATTTCCAGAAGTAATATTAATTGGCAGAAGTATAGATGCAAATGGCAAATTATGCAAACATTAATGGGAACAATTTGACTATCAAATACCTATCAATGAAAATAAGATTTACGTGTTTCAAACAAAGTCCAATAATTAAATTATCTCCTAGATTTGTTATCTTTGAGCCAGGTGGTCACGATCTTTGCTAAATAATAATAAGCTTCTGAAGGTTTTCCTTTGGG
>JASJYH010000098.1 GCA_030123675.1 Anaerolineae bacterium
CAAGGTCCGGGTGCGGTCGAGAGGATAAAAAAAGCAGCCTAGTAAAATAAGGCTGCTTTTGGTTAGAGTAGCACTTCCAATTTAAATGGAATTAGACGTGTTGATTCCAGCAAGCTAAATAATGCTTTCACCGTTATATATTTCCTAAAATCCCGATCGCATTCCGAACGCGCTCCAACACCTTCTCGCGCCCAATTATTTCCATACTTTCAAACAACGGGGGGCTGACTTTTTGGCCCGTAATGGCTACGCGCAAGATACCAAAGACCTGGTTGGGCTTTAGGCTCAGCTCTTCGACAAGCGCGCGCAGGGGCTCTTCGGCGCTGGCATGGGTTATTTCTGGCAAGGTTTCAAGGATGGTAAGTATTTTACGCGCGATCTCCGCAGAACCTGCCGCATCCATTTTTTTTGCGATCAATTCTTCAGGAACCGGATCAACTTTTTCTTTGAAGAAAAATCCCCCAAAAGCAAGGCAATCATCTAGGGTCACCAGTCGCTCTCGAATGAGCGGGATAATGGCCATTAGGGTTGAGTCGTCCACGGAGTATCCGGCTTGGATATAGATAGGTTTGATGCGGGTAGCAAGCTCCTCGGGCGAAAGGAGCCGGATGTGGGTCCCATTAAAGTGGTCCAGTTTTGCGAAATTAATGCCAGCCGGCGAGGGAGTCAAATTATCTATATCAAATCTTTCCACCATCTGGTCAAGGCTCATGACGTCATCCTCGGCTACTCCCCAGCCCATCAATGCGATCCAATTCAAGACGCCTTCGGGAGTGTAGCCAAGGTCACCCATGTCTTTGATGAATATCGAGTGGCCGTCCTTTATGGCTTCAGCGGCTTCACGCTTGCTCATCTTGCCTTTGCCACTGGGCTTCAAAAAGACCGAAAGATGGGCCCAGATGGGTTCGTCCCAGCCAAAGGCCCGAATGATCTGGACATGTAACGGAAAGGTTGCCAGCCACTCCGCGCCGCGGAACACGTGCGTGATTTTCATGAGGTGATCGTCGACTGTTGCGGCCAAATGATAGGTGGGCATGCCATCCGATTTTAGCAGAACATAATCGTCGAGGTATCGGTTTTCTGTGACAATCTCTCCACGCAAGTGATCAAGGGCGCTGGTAGATCCATCTTCTGGCATCTTGAATCTAACGACATGCCTTTCCCCGTTTTCTTTTCTTTGGGCAACCTCATCAGATCCCAAATCACGGCAGAGACCATCATAGCGGGGTTTTTCTTTTCGTTTCTGTTGCTGCTCTCGTACTTGAGAAAGCCGCTCGGGGGAACAAAAACAAACAAAAGCATGCGCGCTATTCAATAATATTTCAGCATGCTCTCGATATATTTTCATTCGATCTGTTTGACGATAAGGGCCAAAATCACCCTTGAGATGCGGGCCTTCGTCGGGAGAAATGCCTAACCAATCCAAACTATCGATGATTTCACGCTCTGCGCCTTCTACAAAGCGTTTTTGATCGGTATCCTCGATCCGCAAAACAAATTTCCCGCCGGTTTTTCGAGCAAATAGGTAATTATAAAGAGCAGTGCGGGCCGAGCCCAGATGGAAACTACCTGTCGGGGAGGGGGCCATACGCACACGCACTGGTTTTAGGGTATCAGTCATACTTCTCCAATTTCAAAATTCGAGGGTTTTATGGCGCAATGCCACGCTTTCTACCAGGCCAATTCCTAGCATTAAGGAGGTTAATCCACTGCCACCATAACTAATGAAAGGCAACGGCAAGCCAGATACGGGCACAATGTTTAAATTTACACCGATATTTACAGCTCCCTGGAAGAAAATTAAGGTCGCAACCCCAAAAGCAATTACCGAGCCGGATACATCTCGCGCCCGCTGGGCAATCCGGACACAGCGCCAAATGATAAAGGCCAGCATTATGATCACGAGAATTCCGCCGACCATGCCAAACTCTTCTGAAATTGCTGAGAAGATAAAATCGGTATGTCGGACTTTCAGAAATCGCAGTTGAGTCTGTGAGCCCTGACCATATCCTTTACCGAATAAGCCCCCTGAGCCTATGGCAATCAATGCTTGCTGGACATTGTAGGTCGCGCCAAACGTCGCCTCTGGGTCTGGCAAAATAAAATTGGCTATCCGATCTTGTTGATACGGCTGCAAAAATGGAATTCGAATCTTAAAAAAAGATAGGCCAACAACGGATCCAAACAATACCAAGCCTGCTGCGCCCAATCCAATCAGATGTTTAACTTCAAACCCATTTAGCCAAATGATAACCAACCATATGACCATAATGACAACAACGTTACTCAGGTTGGGTTGCAATAATATCCAAATAGTGAGTCCCCATATCCAAATAAGACTGAAGACAAACCAACGCACGTTTCGGGGCTTATTTTGATTTTTTTCAAAATATCGCGCCAATATTAAAATGATGACGATTTTGGCAAACTCTGTGGGTTGTAGGTTTAATACCCCAACCTGAAACCATCGTTGAGCCCCAAATTGTTCAAGCCCAAGGCCTGGGAGCGCTAACAACAGCAAAAAGGCCATCATACCAATGTATATTGGAGTGTATAAGGATATCCAATATCGATAGTCGATAGCCCCAACGAAAACAATAACTAATAGCCCAACACTAGCAAAAAGTATTTGACGATTAATGAGGGGTAATAAAACTTCATTCCCCGCTATGGCAGATCTGATCATCGTGGTCCCAAACGCAGTTGCAATTACAATTGCGCCCAGAAGCCAAAAATCAAAGTTCCGCCACGAAATATCGCGCAGCACGAATTTTAGCCTCCTCGGTGATGCGTAACTCCCTTTAAGGGAATATCCGCCACCAAGCGTTGTTCGCGTCCATTTCGTTCGACGTTAATTCGGACTGCATCAGGATCAATATCCACATGGCGTGCAATTACTGCAATTAAATCATCCTTCAACTCTTCCAAGGCAGTTTGAGTTAAATCCGTACGATCATGTATTAGCACCAACTGGAGCCGTTCTTTGGCACTTATTGCGCTCCTTTTCCGCCCAGATACACGATCAATCAGGTTACCCATCCTAGTTCTTTCCAGCAATCCGTTGGATTCGGTTCCACAAGCCGCCATGGTTATCCAAATCCAGATATGGGACTTCCTGGCCTTCTAATCTTTGGGCAATATTACGGAATGCCATTCCAGCAATACTCTTTGAGTTAAGGACAATTGGTGAGCCACGATTGGCACTTACAATCACATTTTCATCTTCAGGGACTATTCCTATTAAGGGAATTGCAAGTAAATCGAGAACATCTTCTGCCGAAAGCATGTCGTGGGCTTTGATCATAACGGGATTAATCCGGTTGATTATTAGGGAAGGCTTGTTTTTCTCTTCCGCTTCAATGAGACCAATGACCCTGTCTGCATCGCGGACAGCAGATACCTCTGGGTTTGTAATTATTAATATATCATCGGCAGGAGCAATAGTGTTTCTAAAGCCTCGTTCTATCCCAGCCGGGGAATCGATCAATACCCAATCAACCTCGCCACGCAATTCATCTGCAAGCCGGACCATATCTGAAGGGGAGACAGCAGTTTTATCGCGGGTTTGAGCCGCTGGTATTAAAAATAATTCAGGCAATCGTTTGTCTCGAATCATCGCCTGACGCAAACGACAACGGCCCTCGATCACATCTACAATATCATATACGATCCGATTTTCTAGGCCCATAATAACATCCAGATTCCGAAGGCCGATATCGCCATCTATGCAACAAACTTTTGCTCCATTGGTGGCTAATGCAACAGCAATATTTGCAACAGCTGTTGTCTTTCCCACCCCACCTTTTCCACTTGTAATCGTTACGATTTTTGCACTCATTAAATCATCCTGTAATAATTATTCTGGCTGCCAAGGAACAAATTTCAATTTTCCATCTTTACTTATTTTTACAATTACTGGGGTTTGATTTTCACCTTTTTTGAGCTTCCCCGAGACAACTTCAGCTATCCGTAAGTGTGTCGGCGCAAGCGCCAAGGCACAAATATAAGCAGAGTTATCACCTTTGGCGCCTGCATGTATCATACCCCGTACTCGTCCCCAAACAAGCACATTGCCTTCGGCAATAATTTCAGCGCCAGGATTAACATCCCCAGTTACTACAATATGGCCGGGATACTCAATCCGCATTCCCGAACGAAGCGTGCGGTCAAGAAAAAGGGCTGTTTCATTATTATGACCGTCAACGCTAAATTGGTTTAGTTGTTCTGGCCGCGGCTTAGATATTCGGGTTGCTAACCCTAATAATTGGGCTGTTTTTTCAGTCAACGCAGATTCGCTCATTACGGCCCAAAGTGAAATCTCATGTTCAGAAAGTTTGTCGCGTAACGATACAAGATCGTTTACCTTCAGTTTTTGAGCGCCAACATCCAGAGCAATTCGTGCTCCCCGAAAAAATGAATCTTGCGAGTCAATATATTCAAACAAAGCAGGTTCTAGTGTAGCCCATTCGCCATCACCTATCGATATAAGAAGGCCATCTCGCAGGCCTTTAATTTGAATTGGGATCGTTTGCTCATCCATTGCTACACGAAAAAGAAAATAAACCTTTCTTTGTTAATTTTTGTTGAATTATAGCATGAGTAAGATACTATCCAATTTTAGTTAGCCGCCGCCTCCCTGGGCAATATCAATCGATTTTAATTCAAAATAGGCTTCCATAGTGCGGTAGACCATCGGGCCGGCTACGCTCGCGCCTTCACCACCGTTATACGCAAAAGCCAATATGATGATTTCTGGATCATCGAAAGGAGCGTATGCCAATGTCCACGAATGGGTGGGCCATTGGCCAAATTGACAGCGGTTGGCTTTCAACGCCACATCATCACAATATTCAGCCGTGCCGGTTTTGCCTGCTACGGCAATAGGAAAATCTCCAAATATTTTGTTTAGTGTTCCTAGCTCCTCGGTTACAGCCATGCGCATACCCGTTTGTACGGAATTAATGCTGGAGGGTTGCACAACTTTGACATCCTCAGTCAAGGTGCAATAACTTTCAAAGCAACTATAACCCTGTATCATGGGGGTAACGGTAGTATCCCATTTCGTGTTTGGAATAAAGGGGGATATTTGATAACTTCCCGGAGTTGGCCGCTCCGTTACTGAAAAATCTTCTGGGTTGAACCATCTTTCGACCACTCTGCCATCGCTGTCTGTGACTTCACGTACAATTGTGGGCTGCATCAATTTCCCATCGTTTGCTATTGTTGCTGCGGACATTAGAACTTGGAGAGGCGTGCTAAGCACATATCCTTGTCCGACAGAAGCGAGGTAGGTATCACCCGTGGACCAATTTTCGCCCTGGTTTATACGCTTCCAGCGGGGTGAAGGAATTAAACCATCCTGCTCACCAATCAGTTCAATTCCTGATTTTTCTCCATATCCAATAGCACGTGCATATTCTCCCAACCTTTCGACACCCAGGCCCTCTTCAATCTCTTCTTCAAAACCTCCGCCCAGTTTATAAAAACAAACATTGCTGGAATAAGCAATACATCGAAAAAAATTGAGTATTCCAAAGCCATCGGGGTTTGTCTCGAATATCCAATCTACAAATGGACGCGTATTTCTGTCAGTACAAGGATCGTTTGGTGAAAATTTTTCACATAATAGTAATTGCCCTGGCGCGAATATTTCTTGGTCCAAGGTCACGATCTCTTCATTGATGGCACCAACTGCTGTGGAAATCTTAAATACCGAACCCGGTGGATATTCAGCTTGGATCGCGTTATTCAATAATGGTCGGCGTGGATCTTGGCTTAGTTGATTAAAATAAGTCGCTGGAATAAAACGAGCCATGCGATTGTTTTCATAAGTTGGGTAGGTTACCATCGCCAAAACCTCGCCCGTTTTTGGGTTCATGGCGATGATAACCCCACTTGAAATACGAATGCGACCAAAAAAGTCATTCCAGGCTTGAATTTCTGTTAGCAAAACGGCTTCAGTTGCAGCCTGTAATCGAGAATCTATTGTTAGCCTTAAATTTTCACCAGGCTCAGGTGCTATCGGTGGTTCTAAATTTCGTAATTCTTTACCAGCTACATCTACTTGTATTGTCCGTCTTCCTGGAGTTCCCGTTAAAATATCATCAAGGGAAGTTTCAACACCGGCGTATCCGATTTTATCCCTATTGGGTACAAACCCAAGGTCACGATAAATTCCTTCCAAGGAGGCCGGAATCGGTCCCAAAAAACCAACCACATTTGCGGTTAATGAGCCAGTCGGATAGTCTCGGATAGGATCGACTTCAACTGACACACCAGGCCAATCGACTGCCAACTCTCTTACAATTCTGGCTATTTCATCGTCAACATCACAGCCTACCCTAACTGGGCGAAATGGCGCCAGTGATTCTCCCAATGCTACCAATTGCTCAATTCCAGGTCCTGGAACACATTCCGCAACAAGTATTGCATCCTCTATTGTTCCTTGGGTGGCTGGT
Organism: Anaerolineae bacterium; assembly: GCA_030123675.1. Taxonomy (GTDB): domain Bacteria; phylum Chloroflexota; class Anaerolineae; order Anaerolineales; family Villigracilaceae; genus JAABUE01. The sequence continues at coordinate 6,459 of JASJYH010000098.1, forward strand.
ATATCAATTAATTGTGATAAGCTCCGGTAAATACTTTGTGTGTCCGCATCAGAATCCGGTAAATTTGCTGGGGTGATAACAACATTGTAAGAGGGGATATTCCTCGCCAAAATAAACCCATTCCTGTCATAAATAATCCCACGTGCTGGGGGAATAGAAACCGTTGTGGTGAAATTCTTAATAGATTGATCTAACCAAACTTCTCCTTGTGTTATCTGGAGGCTTATCAACCGAAAAAGTAAAGCTCCTAGAACGATTAACACAATGGCATATATGACACGTAAGCGGTAGGGAGGAATTCTATCATTTGAGGAGCGAAGAGTGTTCATTCTTTCTCCGGCAACTGATTCACCCATTTAGCCAAATCTCGTATTATGACATAAACAGGTACTGCAAACAACAAATTTAGAAGGATGCTGGGCAGGATAACTAATCCAATAGATTCACCAAAGGGTAGCGGCCTACCTAACAAATTTAAAGACACTAATACAAACAAATTCATTACCAATGATCCAAGGAATGTTACACTGATTAATGCAAGCAGGGGTGCTTGCCAAATCCGATTACGCAATAAATTTGATAAATACACTACAAATAAATACCCAACAATCACTATGGGCCATGGAATCCCTGAAACAAAGGCTACCATACCACCTCCTAATATCGCCCATAACCAAGCAGTATGAGCTTCTGATTTCAAAGACCAGGCAGCCAGTACAACCAGCATGATATCTGCATACCCGGACAAAAGGGTTATGTTGCTTATTACTGCTGATTGCACTATGACAACTAATGCAAGCAACGGAAAGGCAATTAAATTTCGAAACACTTTAAGGGTTTGATACGGGGACTAAGGGTTCGATATCAATTGGACGAAAGTTCGTAATTACTAATACTATTTCTAAACGAGCAAAATCTACTGCTGGTTGGATGGATGCTTGTTGAAACAACTCAATATCCCGTTTCCTAGTATTAAGGACCTGGCCAATGATCAAGTCGGGCGGATAACCACCTCCAAGACCTGAAGTTAAGACAACATCCCCTGGTTCTACGGTTACTTCTTGGGAAATTAAATCCAAAGATAAATCACCAGTAACCGAGCCAATGAGAATCGCGTCGGTATCTGCATTTTGGACCCTAACATTAATGGCAGTGGCTGGATCAGTAATCAACTGGACTCTTGAGGCATCAGCCACAACCGCATCAACTCGGCCGATTAAGCCTTGACTGTCAACAACCGGCATACCCCGGAGAATACCATCATTTGAGCCCCGATTGATGATTATGTAGTGAAGAAACGGACTTGGGTCTCGTCCTACAACAGCTGCTCCTTTATACGTGCTTTCTGGATTTGAGCGCGAAAAATCTAACAATGCCGCTAAAATTTCTGTTTCACCCACTTTTTGTTGCAATTCAATGAGCTGACTTTGTAATCGAGAGACTTCAGCTTCCAATTCAGCATTATTCTGTCGCAGGGAAGTTATATCACGAGGTGCACCCAAGAAATCTTGAATTGCAATATAACGTGTTGCAAACCAAGTTTGGGTATCAACAAGGGAACTACTCAACCCTCGGGAGGCTCTACCCAGATAGCCCCCAAAGGCCAAGACAAGAATACCGCCTGTAATGAAAAAGATAATCGTAGTACTAAGGTATTTTTCAAAATTCTTAAAATTCATCGGTGAAAGATTATACCAACAGGGTATAAGAATAAACTATAATAAATATTAATTAAACAATTCAATCGACCTCGCGCCATTTTCTAACGCTTAAAAACAGACCGGCAATTTCAACACGATGTTGAAGTTGCTGCCTTCGCGATAGTTTTCGTTTTGTTCGTTATTGGCACTGGTGTAGCTGATATGGTAATTCCCTGGTTTTTGGACAGGGCATCAAGTGGCTGGGCACTTAATCGTTGCGATCCCCCTCTTGGTCTGGTTTGGCAGGTTGTATTTTATGGGTAGTGAGGAAAAGGATGCTAGCATCTAATGAAGATACCGATGTGTAACGAATACGGTAGGCTGGATAAATACCGATAAAGTTATTTATCAGTCAAATTTATTGATTTTTTCCCGGATTAATGCATCATAATCATCAGCACTCATTGGACATTTAACAAGGTCATAATACTGCTTGGTATTTAAAAACATTTTTTCTCTGCAACCTTTTAATAGTAATGGAGTTATTGTTTTTTTACCCCCATGGTTATTGGGCATAGTTACTTGAAATTGAAACTGGCCATCTAAGTAATAATCACCATAATGTTCTCGGCCCTCTCGAATGTTTTTTAATTTCAGTTTCTTTCGTACATTTTTGCGTATTTCCTTCGCGGTAATGTTTAATAAACTAGCCATGACGTATCTTAATATATGTTTTTAGTGTGTTAAGAGTTTGAATTGCTATACTACCTAGCGTATTAGGTTCTCTCGAATTCAAATCTAAATATATATCTCGAATATCATATTTTATATTCTGTAATGCTTCAGGTAACGATCCACCTAAGCCAGAGGCACGTACTTCAGGCCACCTCACTAGAACTTCTTCTTCATTCTCTTCGACAATAAGAGAAATGGGCAGTAACACATCAAGAGAATCGTCCAGGTTATTAATTTGTAGTGAGGTTGCTTGTACTCTATTGTGAAGTTCGTAACGTAATCGTTGAATGTTCTCTGTCAATACCATAATTTGTCTTGCCATGCCAGAAAATTGATCTTGTAGTTGACTAATTACATATGGGGTAATATATTCTGTACTTGTTTTAGATTTTGGCAGCCAAAAATATGGTTTAGGATCGGTAGATTCACCTGCCTCAACCACGCGAGTGGGAAGTTTAGGATTAAAAATATTATTAAATTCTTCACCACCGGAGGTAGAAAATTTATCTCTTACCATCATTGATCCTCATAATTTTACTTAGTAATTCTTCCGCAGTCTGCATTGACTTTTGAAAAGACCTATTCATAGTTACTTTAGTTGGCACTTTATCCACATCGCCAAAGTGAAAGTTTATTTTAGCTTGCAGTGTTTCATCAGAAGGGCTAAATTCAAATTTTATTTTTTCCTCTTTTCTTTTGATAACTATTGAGACTTCTACGCTTTCCAAAGTTCCATCTAGTTTTCTCTCTAATTGATCAGGGTCTTTTATTAAAACTTGTTTCAAATATTTATCCGGCTTATTATTTGGAACAGACAGCTGTACACTAAAATTAAAGCCATATGCAA
>JASJYH010000099.1 GCA_030123675.1 Anaerolineae bacterium
GCCAGGTGTCCGAGAGCCTTAGCAAAGTTGCGGGCAAGTCTCGGGTTGACGATAGAAACCGGAAGCCCTTCAAGACACAACCCGGTTGCCACCTCCATCTCATATCCGCCAGTTGCTTCAAGAACAATCAGCTTTGGAGATAATGATTTGATCTTCTCTACGAAGGCTTGGATATCTTCAGCCTCATTGTTTATAGTCCCAAACACATCGCTTTGGTGAATTGCTATGTCAAGCTTGTCTTTTGAAACATCAATACCTACATACACATCTTCCTTGGTCATTTTCTTACCTCTCATTTCCTTTTGTTATAATAGAAAGGCCCATTCTAGCGTTGGATCCGGGCTCTTTGGCCCACTCAACTGTTCGGGCACCCCCCTGATGGGGCACGGCGACCATGCTTCGCGGCGGTCTGTGATTGACCTAGACGGAAACGATCTGCCGTGCCCTGTTTCTATTAACATAACATACTAGACGGGGATGCCGGGACGGTGCGGTGTCTTACGGGAGCATGACTTAACTAATTAATGTGAATGTCAATAAGTTGATCTTTTTTGGCTTTGGGGAGTGCCTAATAACGAGTACATATTAAAAATGTTTTTGGTTTTACTCAGCCCTCACAATGAATAATTACAGCTTTTTTATTTCACTTTATCTGACATTCAATCTAAAAAGGGTTGATAATAAACGGGCAATATTCCCGATCGCCAGAAGATTAAATTTACAGATAACATCAATATAAGTACAATCTGGGGCAAATAGCGCTTAGATTTTTGCGGCAAATAATCAAACCAACCATTCACCATTATCAAAGATAAAACTCCGATTGCTGGGAATAGAAAACGGCCCTGACTGTAAATGGTGGTCAATCCATTTCTCAGCACTGCAAGGATAGCAAATAACGCAATCAGCCACAGATACACCCACAGGGAGTTTTGGGTTTTAATGGTTTTTTTCGTAACCCGGCTGGAGACACTTAGTAGGCCCCCTATTAAACCAAATACAGTCAGGAATATTAATAAAAAGCGCGGTAATCTGACTGCCAACCAACCCACAAAACCCCAATAACTCCATAATACCTGGGTAAGCATGGAATTCAGATAATCGTTGGTAAATGCTTCCGCTTTATAACTAAATAAACGCCACTGCAGCTGATCAACGGCAGAGAAAACAACTTCTGGGTTTAAAATTAGTAAGGCAAGCAAAGATCCAAATAATAAATTAAGACCGATCAACACCTCTCGGCGTGATCGTTGAACACGCTGCGCCTCACGCCCTATCAATATACACAGTAGTGCTGCGGCAACTGGTAGTGCCGTCAATTTAGTGATCAAGGGCAGAACAATAGCTGAGATAAAAGAGACCAATACCAGGAAGCTTGTTCTATTCAATATGACTCGCGTTCCCAAATAAAAGAGAAGCGCTCCGGCAAATGTGCCTAGTGCGTCATTCCCAATCGTGGACATGGTATGCAAGTATTGCGGGGTAAATGCTGCCAATGAAAGCGCAGACAGAATTTTCATGGGCTCTGAGGGAAAGATCAAACGAAATGTTCTCCAGTTCACCCATAAAGCAGCACCCCCTAGCAGTATGTTTAGCCAACGCAGGATATGCGGACCAATTAGAAATCGGTAATTATCATCTTCCCAATCAAAGATACGAATGGGTGCCCCAATGTTGCGATAATATGTATAAGGGCTGAAATAATCAGAATATTTTGGATTGATCTTATCTAAAAACCGGATTGCAAATGCCGCAACATCATAATAGCCCCGCGGTTGATGGTATTCATAATTTTTTGGAACGGCCTCGCGCCCTTTACGCGCAGTAATCCTAACAATTTGATAGTGCGCAGGTTCATCCGGTCCCTCCCACATTGGCATGATCAAGCTGTAACTTAATCCCATCAAGAAATATAGCGAAAATATTAGCCTGAGCCAGAATTTTTCGTTCACCACAATCCGTTCACTGTTTTGATAATCTCATTTTCTGATGTACCGATTTTAAGGCGATGCAAATTCGCATGCCCCAACATCAAATCAATCCGATTAAGATTTTCATTCCACAATTCAGGTGTGTCATAGAGCAAACTGTTGAGCATAATTTCAGGCCAGAGTTCGGCCTCGGACAATGGCTCGATGACACTTTTAGATTTATCCCAACGTTCAAGCAGACAATATTCGATACGCTTGATACGGATCATTTCTTTTTGGATATTCAGTGGATTTATATCTTTGATATCAACTCTGTGCTTAATTTCGCTACGGACCGGTTCTTCCCTAGACAAGGTTGCTACCGTGGGAAAAAACGGGAGCATATCCGAGCGCAGTTTAATGCTCCCGGCTGGGAATCCGCCCATCCATAATTTGTTTTCACGCTGACAAATATACACCTGGCCATCGGACAGCAATTTATATCCATGCTCCAACAATCGTAAGGCTGTCGTGGATTTTCCGGTCCCGTGCGAGGCTTGCAGGAGTAGAATATTTTCATCATAAATTAATGCGCTTGCATGCAACATGCTATAGCCATGCCGGGTCAGGAAATTCGTCAAAATAGTGTTTAGCAATAACAGACAAACTTGTTCCGGTTTTTCAGCAAGCGCTGGGGATAATACTGCGTATGCTTGGCCGCGTTCCATATCCACAAAACAGTTGCCCCACTCACCCAAATCAATCGAGAGCCAATTGTCTGCGCCGGAATATTTGACTTGGTCAACCAATCGTTTGGGAGCGGCAGCAGGTTTCGGGTCCAGGTTGTGAACCGTGAGATAAACGTCCCAGTCCAAATCGGGTTGCGGGGCCGAAGTCGAATACATCTGCTCTGCAAGCGCTGCGGACTTCAATACCTGCTCGTGGTTGGAGTGAAACGTTACCGGATGTCCAAAGATCCGAATGCTCTGTTCGAATTTGGGCGTATTAAATCGGCGCGACCAAAAGTCCTCCATTTGATCCTTATATTTGAGATAAAGTTTATTCTTATCAGGCATAGATTATTTCATTACGATTTTTGAAAAGGTAAAGTAGCAGCCCAGCGAAAGACAAAAGCCAACTTGTCAGCGCGAACACGATGAGCGCATTAGCCATGGAAGGCTGCGAATGAGTCAAAAGAAGCCATTCTAATCCAAGCGCCATAACAAGCAAAATAACAAAATTGCGCGGTTTGTGAGCAAGGTAGAAATTTAACCAAATAGCGCTCAGTGAAAAGCCGATCATTCCGAAGCCCATCCATCCCAATAAGGGTGAGGCAACAAGATAGGCACCCCCAAATATCAATAAAATGAGTTCTTCATCGAAAACAAAGAATAAGAATGTCATTGCACCACCTGCCGCGAAGATGAAGCCGGCAGTTTTTATCAGGGTCCGATCGGGAAGCTGGCCTGCAGCTAAGTGCTTAACTATCCGTGGAAACATGACCACCACAGCCACACCCGGGAGCAGGGCCACAGCCCGTCGCAAGACTACCAGGCTGGCATATGCGCCCGCCAAATCGCCTGAAAGATTGCGCTGGACCCAAATGAGATCGATGCTGGTTAACGACATGAAAGCAATATAGGCCAGCAGGGCATACCCCGAGAGACGTAAGCCTTTTCGCAAATAGCCACTCTCGAGCGGTTTGGTCTTGATCCACATATTTTTGGTTAGAAACAGGAATGCCGTCACCACCCCAATCAGCCATCCAACCAGAAATCCGACCAGCGCGCCTTGCAACCCAAAGCCAAAGGCAATTAGAATAATGGATATCAACAATCTTCCCAATGCCGTGGCGAAACGCGCAAAACCATAAGGGATGAATCTTTCAGCTCCTTGCAGCAAGCCCAACGCAATTGGACGCAAGGTACTTAGAAAAATAAGCCCGACACTGATTTGAACCGTCCAGGTAGGCAGATTAAGGGTTTGGGCGATTTGGGTTGAAAACAAATAAATAAGAATTGCCAAGCCAACTCCGAGCCATAAGGCAGCCCGAAGAAATGACTGAAATATCCCGGGAATTGAATCTTCGGTTCCCTTGCCGCGCGCTTCTGTGACGAAGCGACTGACAACAGGCTGAAAGACACTGCTGGCGGTTATATAAACCAACAAAACCGAGTTCAAGGTCTGCAAAATTGCAAAATCAGCAGGAATCAAAACACGACCCATCCAGAAATGGAAACCAAAATCAATAACGTTAGCGAGGCCATCAAGAATAAATAGCGATGTGGTTTGGAATCCAAACCTAGTCCGAAGTTGAGTTAGCCGCATTATTTTCTAAAGGGGGGTGTCCAATTTGTTGGATAAAGAGGTCCGCAACCGCAATCTTTTGAGTCGAATAAATCTCTCCAGGCCAAAGGTTAAGGTATCCCAGCCAAACAGAATCGAGTTCTTTAAGGCCCTGAGAAAATGAGCAACGCTAGTTAACAGGTTAGAGCCTGCATAGCGACGAAGAAGGAAATCGGCGGGTGGAAAGAGGTAGGCGGAGGTTTCCAAAATGCGAATGGGTCGTAAGATAAAGGCTCCGTTTGAAGCCATGAGCATGTGCCAGAAACGGTTGACCGGTCGGTTATCGAACTCTGCCATTTTCTGGTCGGCAGTCGCGGCCATCCCTTTTTGAACGAATCGTCGGGGGCTAGCGACAGGTAGGGCCAAGAGTACCTGCTCTGGGATGGGCGCGTTTAAATATCGTGTGCAGGTTTGCAACACCGAGCCCAAAATATCCACTGCTCCCCATTCCCGTGCAAGTTGGATGGTTAAATCCCACTCGAAATTTTGGTTTTGCTTGAGCACTTCAAGGATATCAAGAAAATACATCAACATCCCATCTGCAAGGATGATGCGCGGCAATGTCTCAAAATCCAAAAGGCTAGGAAGATAATAAGCATGTTTGACCAAATGAATTGCCAGGCTGAGAATTAAATCGGGTGGGGACATTTCGTGAAAAGGCGCCCCGAGCAGAGATGAGGCTCTCGCGCGTTCAAAAATACTTTCGTAATCAACAGTCAGCAAGGTATAAGGGTGGTCAAAGGCCCAATGAATCTCAAACCAAATGCTGAGGTCGGGATTTGAGCGTTGTTGATGCAGATGATGGCGGGTGAAATATTCGTCCTTTAGCAAATTGGGCCAAAATTCACCGATGCCTTGCTCTTCGAGGGTTTGCAAACAAGCTTCGTCTTTGTTTTTAGGCACAAGGATGTCAATATCCGCGCCGGGGCGTATGTGTGGCACTTGATAAACCTGCTCGCACAGCCACAAGCCTTTCAGCACGATCGTCTTAATATTGTGTGATTCGGCAGATTTTAGATACGTGACCAATGCCTCACCTAGCTGGGATGCTGAGCGTTTATATTTGCCGGCCTGTTCCTGCAGTTCTTTTTTTGCTTCCGCAGGAATGGATATCTTATTCCGTTTGAGAATCAACAAAGCTAACACAGCCATGCGGTTGTGGGTTACCACCTTGGCAAAACGAGGCCAATCAATGCCACCCAAATCGGGACGATAATTTTCGTCTCGCCACTCGTGGGCAAATTCAAATACAATTCTCTCTTCAAGATTCAATGGCATGCCTTAAACCTTAAGGGGTACGTACCTTTAAATACATTTGATTTCGCCCTTTTCCTTAAGCTTTTTTGTTTTTACCACGCAAAATTCATTAATGGGGAACACTACCCAATTCCTCATAACCGGGCGGATTAGCTCCGATCGTACGAGCGAAGCGAAGTTCCCCAACTATTTCGAGCATTATATTATAAAAAATAATGATAAAAAATATTATGCCTTGAAGCTCATAATCGTATGAGATTTGACTTGTTGAGTCACCCAAATAATTATTTTGGAATGCGAGACACGTAGACCATTAGGTATGAACCATCTGCCAATTGCAAAACGGCCGGGTCCTTAATGTTAGAGCCTTCAACAGTCGAATTCGGATCGTGTTGCATGCGCAGGCCGTACTCCTGTACCCAGATCATCCCATCCGTTGAATTGGCCGGGAGCAGGCGGAATCGACCTGGGCTTTCAGAAGGCGATTCGGGATCGAGGCCGGTCGGTGGGTGAAAGTCATCAACCAGTTCGGGAACCGACATTTGTGGGGGTACAGATGTGGGCGGTTGCTCCGTTTCCGTTGCAGCTTCTTCGGGCGGAGAAGACGGTTGAATTGACGTCTCCTGCGTTGCAATCGGCGCTTGTGTCACGGGAGAAACGGGTTGCCCACAGGCAATAGCGGCGAGTAGACCAGGCAGCAGGATTTTAATACGATCGTGCGCATTACTTGGGGATCTTTAGTCGGCGCGGGCGAGAACTTCCTGGGCAGCTTCATATTTCCGGGCCCCACCTTTGATGATTGGAGCGACTAGATATACAGTGTTGATCCCAGCCGCGCGTAACTCAGCGAGCACTTGCAGCGCCATGTCCGTCCCGGCCCGTCCTTTGTCCAGATCGGCGCGCACCCAATCCGGAATGTTACTAAAGATCACACCGCCTTGTTCGAATATCTGCACACCCCAGAAGATGGGTTGTGTGAGATTTTCGCCGGCTGTGCGAGCGTAGGTCTCGTGAAACAATTCGATCTCTTGTGTACTCCAAATCGGTTGGGTGATAAAGAACTCGGTACCGGCTGCTGCTTTGCGAGCCGTGAGAGCCACTTCCAATTCCACGTCCCGGTTTGGGTCGATCGTGGCACCAATGCAGAAATCAGTATTCTCGATTAGGTTGAGATTCTTGAAATCCTTGCCTTCATTCATCGCCCCAATTGCGCGCAACAAGTGCGTGGGTGTGTAGTCACTCACATCTTTCACACGCGCTTGATCCTTTTCGGAAAAATCGTCTCCCTTGACCACCACCACGTTTTCCAATCCCAGCATCTGGGCGCCAAGAAGATGAGCTTGCATCGCCAGCTTGTTCATATCCCGAGTCGCGAGATTGAAAACGACATCGATGCCCGTACGTTGCTGGATCGCCGCGCCAAGCATGGCAGAATCCACGCGCGGCACACGTCCCGGCAGATAAGCGACACTCAAAAAGTCTGCTTGCGCAAGCAGTTTGGCGTCTTCGATTGTGCGCGCCTGTGCACCACGCGGCGGAGAAAAGTCACATATGGTTACGAGCGCAGCAGCACTCGTTGCAATTTTGGTCGTTACTTTCATGGACACGATCCCCTTTCAGTGGGAGCGAGTATAGCGACAATGCCCGTGGATTGGTAGCCCAATAGGCAGCTTCCGGGCACATGCGTGTACTCTCGTGAAGTTTACCATGATCCAAAATCTTCAAAACATAAACATATCTCCTGGGCCTCACCGGTAGTATCGCTACCTATAAAGCCGTGGACCTGGCCAGCAAGCTCGCGTAGGGCGCGCAAGTGGACACAATCATCACTTGCGCGGCGTGCAGACCATCGGTTGCACAGGGTACATGAACGGACTGCACATGAATATGGTCTGCAGATATTTGTCTTCTTAACCAGCGCTGAGATTAAGACAAACGACATTGATGCATTTGCAGTAGTATCTGGAGTGCCACCACTGACCGGCTCGCTTGCTCAAGCCTGTGACATGAAATACAATGGAGTGCTTTACAAACACTCCGAGTTAACCAAAGAAATTATCGTCGCATTTTTTGCTGTTTATAGTTCTCTCGGTACCGGTTTTTTTGAAAAAGTCCATCCGAACACATTAAGGCTTGGGCTAAGCAACCTTGAAATAAAAGTTTCACAAAGGAATGGTGGCTGGCCGAAAATAAATCATGAGCTCCGGGTTATCCACCCACCCTGCCGTTTTCGCGTAGCACCGTTTCGTCCTCCCGAAGGACATCGGGACGATGAGCTTGACTGGATCTTCGTCGCTCGTGACGAACGGTGCCAGGGTCAGCGTCCCATTTATTAAACTTATCAGGTATGTAGTATTTTTAACAAGACACTACAAATAAAGAAGTATCACCGGCACTAATACCCGGACAACATGATAATGATAGGTGAAATAGCCCTACGCAAAATAATCCTTCACCAAACAAAATCAACTTGGACGGGCACAAGCGAGAATGTTTATGGAAATTCTTTTGGATGGATTTTATATTCTGAATTTTTATAAGGTGGGTATTATTATTTTTTTTATTTCAGTATTAGGGATCGGAGCATGGGGAATAAGATACTTCCAGGTTGATAATCAGCGAACCTTTTTGCCATCATTGCCTGTGGCACTCAGCTTGGGCAGCCTAATTTTGATCTTACTATCTTTCACGCTAGTTTTTGTTGGGCGAATCTGGGTTCCCGTTCTGCAAAATTTCAGTCTCGTGATCCCAATTATCGGATCCGTGGCGTTCGTGATTTGGATTCTCAAGAATAAGTCTGTTAAGGTGCGATCCGCCCTTTTATTCTATATTTTAATCTTACTTATCACCTTATTCGTGCGGCTGGCTTTCTTGAAAGATATCATTCTTCCACCATATTTTGATTCTCCAACGCATACCATAATCGTGCAAGATCTTCTCGATTCTGGAAAAAACTATAACTCGTTTTATTCATTAGATACCATAACAAGCCATTACTATCACTTTGGGTTCCATAGCCTCGCGGCATGGTTCAGTTCCGCTTCGAAGCTAGACCCGGCCGATTCAATCGGATTGCTTGGGCAATTATTCCTCGTTATTCTGCCGAGTTCAGTGTTTCTTTTAGCATACAGCGCCACCCAGAATATTAGGGCTGGCTTGGTCGCTATGTTGTTGTCTGCGTTCGCCTGGTGGATGCCCGCATTCGCTTCCAACTGGGGAAAATATCCTGCCATTGTGGGTTTGTCACTTTTCCCGGCAGTGGTTGGTTTATGGATATTACACTGGCGCAACCCCGAAAAGAAGCCTGTGGCCACCGTTGTGTTGATTATTGCTACAGCTGTGTTGATATTTGTCCATACACGACTGGCAGTCTGTCTGGTATTAGCTTTCACGAGTTTTTTTCTTGTCCGAAACTTTTCCTACATAAGAGATATGTCTTTTTGGAAAGCTTGTATGCTCGGAACGCTTTCCTTTTTGGCCTTAGTTCCCTTTCAGGAGTATATATCTTTGTATTACGGAAATGGGCATTATCTTGCGATTGTCTCAGTCTTATTCTTGCTTCCTTTCGCTTTTTATCTAAAGCCTCGATTTTCATTGAGCATCACATTATTTATCTTTGGTGTCTGGCTTATGTCTCAGATATCTGTCTTTTCTGGAGCGTATAGCACAACCCTGTTGGATGGGCCATTTATTGAGATTTTGTTATACATCCCACTCTCCATTTTTGGAGGAGTGGGATTCGCTGGATTGCTGGATCGTCTCCCGCAGCCTGCTATGAGACTGGCTGCCGGACTCACCTACTTGATGGTCATAACTTTTAGTTTTTATTCAGCCGATTCGGTGTATCCAGATGAGTGCTGTAATTTCGTTAGGAATAGCGATATGGATGCAATCCAGTGGCTTGATGAAAATGCTGGCCAGAATGCCGTTATCTGGGTTGCGGCTTTCAAAAATCGTAATAACATGATTGAGACAGATGCGGGGGCATGCGTGCACGCATTAACAGGTCTAAATGCTAATAGGCTGGATTTT
>JASJYH010000009.1 GCA_030123675.1 Anaerolineae bacterium
TTCCTTATAAAAAGAGAAGACTCTGAACTTGAACGTTTACCGTATAATTGACATCGTTAACATCTATTGGTTCCCCGGCAAATAGCATGAGGGCCTAAAAAAGCCCTTATGCCGCTCCCAAGCCTAAAAATCCATTTATTGACGAGAATAATATGCTTGATATCGTAAAAATTCGTTCCTTTTCCAAGAAATTGTTTTCTCAAAAAGCCGTTTTCGGAATAACTTCTTTTATACTTTTGACAGTTTTATTTTTGATTTTTCCTCCCCAAGCCGTAGATTGGCATCTTGGGTTTTATAAAGTTTCTCAAAACCTTTTCCATCCATACGATATAGAACTATTTATTAATCCTCCTTGGATGGCCTTATTTATATATCCGTTTCGTTATTTATCGGAAAATATAGGCCTTGCAATTAATTCTAGCCTTAATTTTTTTATTATTGGATTATTAGTAATCAAAAGAAAAGGTAATATTTTATCTCTCACTCTAGCATTGACATCGTATCCATTTATTTCAATGCTTGCAAATGGCAACATTGAATGGATTCCTGCTCTAGGTTTTATTCTCCAAGACAAATGGGGTCTCCCTCTTTTGCTGGTAAAACCCCAAACCGGCATATTAGCCATAATGTCTTGGGATTCACTTAGAAATAACCATATATCATTTTTTGTTCCCACTATATTAATTATTAGCATGTCTTTTATTGTTTGGGGAAACTGGCCAGTAAGAATGCTTGCAAACATTCAACATTTACAAGGCGTAGAACAAGGGTTGGCAAGTTGGAATTACTCTTTATTTCCGTGGTCAATTCCCCTTGGTTTAGGACTACTATTCTATATTATCAAATTCAAATCCATTAATAGCGAAATATACGGAGTATTGGCAACTCTTTGTCTCGCTCCCTACTTTGCACCATATTCACTTACAATTTCTTTTGCCTTAATAAGCGCTACCCATCATCGTATTGCTATTGCAGCTTGGATTTTACTTTGGGTCGTTCTGATCTTTACTAATTGGCCGTTTGTGAGTCAAGCCTTAGGTATTCTTCGCTAAAAGCTAATTTGTTATCAAACCCCACGAACAGCACAGTAATTGGATTATTTTCAGGGTTTTAGAATATTTGCCCTATAATTAGCTAGGGAAGTATTTTATTAACATTTTCTCACTCGCCATGCCCTATTAACCTGGAAGTCTTGATGACAAAGCTCAGTGTGTTAGAGAAATATCGCCAGCCAGAAGTTGTCGATTTTTGGCGACAATTTAGTTTGCACGGACTACAAGCGGGGGAAGAAGAAATGTTACGACGTTATGCCCCTATTACTGGAGAGGTATTGGATTTAGGATGTGGTTGTGGTCGAGCTATCTTATCTCTCGCACCTCGCGGCTTTCGGGTCATTGGGCTTGATATCTCCTTGGAAATGCTAACCGCAGCTCAGGATTTGTGCCGTCAACAAAATATAGAAGCAGGTTTAATTCAAGCGGATATGCGTGACCTCCCTTACTCAAGTCAACACTACGACCTTGCTCTAATTTTTATAGCGGCACTTCAACATATACCAAATCGAGATGAACGTCAGCATGTTTTTGCCGAAATTGCACGTGCGCTAAAGCCAGAGGGTGTCTTACTACTAGCCCTAGACAACCTAGCGCCAGCACTCTGGTGTTATTGGTTTTGGGGGTGGCAAAAGCTTATTTCAACCATAAAAAGTTACAAGCAAAAGAATAAAACCAGCCAATTTTCGGCACTGTTGGAAGGAGCTCGTAAAGGATCTACACAAGCTGATTTGCTATTATCTTCCCAACGCGGTGGGATGAATTCAATAGCCTGGCATTTTCGCGGTGTAGCACGTACTCTCCGTTGGCGAACGTGGAACCATTTGATCGATTTAGGCCGTAAGTTACATTTAATTCGAGGGGAAGTTGGTGACACCAAAGTTAATCAAGTCAGTTTAAAGGCGACGGCGGGAAAAATTTTTTATCATATTTATCAACATGACGAACTCGTGGCGGACGCCAGGGCGGCAGGCTTAGAGTTATTGGGCTTTCATTCGAGTGAAGAATTGAGAACAACCCAGGAATTTCCATCCTACATTCGCAAGCGGGAAAAACAAGTGATGTATGCCTTCCGGCGTCCACCATTTAGATAGTAGTCTTTGAATTTTTGGCAAGTTTATCCATCCCTATACCCTTAATATTTCCGTGGACATTTCCGACCCTTTCCAATACACCGTGTGCAACAATTTTATCAATGGGCTCCTTCAAATATTAAATACTTTGGCCCGCCCAATATAAATTTTTCCAATCCTTGCCTTGCATATGTCGCTCATGGTTAGCATTTAATAACCGTTCAGAAATTCGGTAGTCACCCTGGCGCCAATCCCTGGGAATAAAGCGGGGAACGTGAAAGGGAAGTTTATACTCGCGACACAAATCCAAAAGCAACTTGGGTTTAGAATGCAAATATATTGCGGGTGGTGACTCGAGGCCGGTGTATACATTTCTATCTTCTAATTGATACAAAGATTTACACTTTTCTTAAATGGCGGATTATTGATCTTTAAGTTTGTCTAAAAAATAGCACGCCTGGCTATCAAGCAGCGACATAATGCCTCCAAATAGCAAGTAATCTGCCACCAGAATCTATGCTAGCGGCCACTAATGACCCGAATGAGGTTGTATTGTCGCCCAATCCGACCACATCGGGGAGTAGTGTGTATGCACGGCTGAGACATTTGTCGAGCCTTTCTCCAACATTTTGCTTGACAACGATATTGTTCTGAAAATATGTGAGCATATAATATTGAATGCTGTGCGCATCACGGTAAATACAGCCAAACATTCAGCCGTTATAGGGTTTGATGCAATAACATTTCTAAATCCAAGTATCGATGGTTTTTTTCTAGTTGAGAATAGATTTGAATTGTTTTTCGATAAAGGTTGCCATAAGTTATCCAGTCGTCGTCAAATCGTTTTTAACTTTCACCGTAGATGAGGGGAATCTAAGTTGTGTAATTATATTTCCAGCGGGATTCAAAATTCTAGAAGTTGAAACCTGCTCTATCAAATGGCCGATTGATTACTCTTTTTATGTAATTCTGGGAAGTATTTATTTTGAAAAGGGTTCATCGCTGGACGGCGCATTTCTACGCGTGAGAAATTCTCAAAAAACGAGAGTGCCTTAAAGGCAGGTAAATGCGGATCGCTTTCATGGATATTTTCCGCATACGTGTCTAAATTTGGATACTGCTTATCCAGATGCCGCAAGAGCTGCGTACCGACTTCGACTGCATTCCCTTGTTCTGTATGCATTATTAGATGGCTAAGGGAGAATTTATGGAGACGAAACACCAGCCAGCCAGCGCCTCCATCTGGCATCCGGATGCGCAGACCCATTGTGTTTGGAGCGTTTCGCATCGATGCGATGGCTGTGATCCAGGAAAGATGATTGGGGTAAGATTGCAATGTTTGTACAGCTTCATCTTTTTCCAACTACTTCACTCTCCCGGATAGTGGCTCAGTAATGGGCTGCGGCGCACGACGGAGGACAAGGTATTTATCTGCAACTTGAAAGCCTTTTTTCAAAAACAAGTTGTACGCAGGTTCGTTGTTGCTGATGACTTCCAGGTGGGTTTCACCCAGCTCGAGTGCATCAGCATTCTCTAACATATAATTCATCATCGCTTCGCCTACGCCCCCTCGCCGGGTAACTGGTAGCACACCCAAGCGCGTAATCCATGTCAAATTCTGGCGCACACCTAACATTCCCAGGCCAAGAACTTCGTGGTCCGTAGTCCGTGCCACACAAGAACGCCCCAAGTCAACGTCGAAATCATCCACATAGTTTTGCAACCGTTCAGCGTTCATGGGCATGGGTACCAAGTAGTCCACCCTGGTCTGATTATAAAGATCGGTTAGTTCCTCTATGCTATATTCAGCAGCTGATAAAAGTTCAACTGTCATGCAGCTTTGCTTTTTTCGAGTGTGGTGTCTATGATTTCGACCAATTGCACCAGTCTAAAAGGTTTACATAAATAGCCATCCAGATCATAGGCCTTGACTGTATCTCGGGCGACCTCTTCAGGCCAAGCAGTTAACACAATAATCGGGACTTTCTTCAATTTGGGTTCATTTCGCAACCACCCAGACAGTATTTGTCCATCCGCGTCAGGCAGGCCCAAATCAAGCAGGATCAATTCAGGTTGGAACCTGAGCGCCAATTCCTATCCTTTTTTGGCAGTATTAGCCCCCATAAGCTCATGCCCTTGTGAGGTAGTTATTTTTTTAACGAGGGCTAGATTATCTTCGATATCTTCAACATACAATATTTTTGCCATGGCATCTCTTTCACAAATTTAATAATTTGCCTACCAATCTCGCAGCAATGCAGCTGTGAGACTAGCACGCTCAGGCAAGCTCTTGATTAAAACGTACTCATCGTCCAGAATGAAATCCTTCGCCACAGCCCCCTAACCCGTCTAGGACAGGCACTCCCAGTGGTGCAATAATATTTGCATCGGATGCACTGCCAGAACCGCCCGCTTTGATCTCCTGGCCAATTCCTTTGGCAATGCCATATGCTTTATCAAATGCAGCTTCTATTATGTCGTTAAACGGCAAAGGAGGGCGATTCAAATTGCAATTTATTTCAATTAGAATATCTTCTAAAGCGAGTGTAATCGAGTTCAAAAATTCTTCAACTCGTCTATATTCGCTGACCTGCATGATACGAATATCACCATCTGCTTCAGCATAGGCCGGAACAACATTGATTGCCCGCCCGCCATGTACAGCACCGATTTTGATTGTTGTGCCTTTTTCATAATCAGTTAAATCTTGGATGGCAACGATATGCTTCGCCAACTCTGCAATCGCATTAAGACCTTTTTCATGTTCGCCGCCAGAGTGGGCAGCACGCCCCTGGACCTTGATTTTAATTTTCCAGTCCCTTTTCTCCAGGTCAATAAGTCGCCTTCGGGGTCAGAGGGTTCATGCACCAACGCCAGTTCGGCTTCTTTCGCCAGCTTCTCAATAATTTCGCGCGACTCGTAACTGCCTGCCTCTTCATCAGTATTGTAGAATGCTGTTATTGGCCGAGCAGGCATTTGGTCAGCTTCTTGAAGCGCTGCGATTGCGGTTAAGGTGATGACCAGGCCGCTTTTCATATCCAGAACACCCGGGCCAAAAATCTTGTCATCCTTTTCCTTGAAGGGCATACTCGCCAAAATCCCCAAAGGATAGACTGTATCTAAATGGCCAATCAGTAATATAGCGCCTGGCCCCTGGCCCCAACGCGCGATGATTTGGTCACCTACATCTGATTTTGAAACAATCTCGATTTCCGCCCCTAATTTTTTTGTTTCACGGGCCACAATCGCACCTAGCCTATTAACAACTGTCCTTTCATGGGTTGGGGATCCGATGTCTACCAACTCTTTGAGCAAAGCTATCATTTCAGGAGTGCGTGTTGTAAGATCCATGTTGGAGATAAGGTATTTTTTTCTTTATTTCTGATTGAAAAACACTATATCATGCCAGCCTTTTTTCTAGTATTGTATTTTCGTTTGAGTCTAGAATATCAACTCACAGGGCTAAATTTTCAATTCTGTTATTAATATGTATGAAAGACCCGCGTAATGGTATATATGCTCTATAAACATTTGTCAGACAAATGGAGTTTTGCCATGCAAGAAACTATAAACAATCTTCAACCATTCGCCAACCTTGAAAGTGCTTGTCAAGGCACGCTTGCTTACATGCATCAAATACTAGGTTTTCGGCTGTGGATGATTGGAAGAGTACAGGCCGATGACTGGTCTGTTCTACACATTGAAGATTTTGGATATGATGTAGATGATGAGTCAATCGTTCCATGGGCGGAATCCTTCTTTTCAAAATATATTGCCGGAGATGGTCCAAGGATAGTTCCCTCCCTCAACGGGCTTTCGATCGATTCACCGAGTGGAAAACAATTATCGGTCGGTGCTTACGTCGGGGTACCCATAACCAATGAAGATGGGACACTATTAGGGTCTCTCATGGCAATCGATCCAGATGCGCAACCGGAGTCAATTATCGATCATATACCATTAATTGAATTGATTGCACGATTGCTTGGAACTATATTTGCGGCAGATCTTAAGGAAATTTCTAAACCGGAGATTCGGGAATTACCGATAATAAATGAAGAAAAGCAAACCGAAGTTGTGGAACCTGATACAGAGGAGATGGAACGACGTAATCTCGGGGATTATCTTGATACCCTTCTTCTAAATATGCCTGTTGGGTTAGCCATCCTTGAAGGTCCGGAATTTCGATATTTTCGGGTCAATCAGTTACTGGCTGAGATCAATGGGGTCCCAATCGAAGATCATATCGGCAAGACCCTGGCTGAGGTTCTCCCGGATGCAGCTCCTGATATATTGCCAGGACTGCGTCAGGTTATGGAGAGGGGCGTTCCTAGCCCGCAACGAGAATTCAGCACGCGTTTACCAAATAACCCTCAGGAGGATCGTCATTTTATAGATGCTTTTATCCCTATCATTGGAGAAGATGGAGAGGCACGGGCGGTGGGCGCTATCGTGATTGACATCAGTGAACGGGTTCGGATGGAAGAAGCGTTGCGAGAGAGCGAGGCCCGCTTTCAGCAATTTGCTGAGGCAATTGATGACGTGTTCGCCATCTCTGACGTGAAGAGCAGGGCTATTATTTATGCCAGCCCTGCATACGAGCGAATTTGGGGTCATTCTGTGCAAGAGCTTTATGAAGATCCCAGTTTGTGGAATGAGGCTATTCACCCCGATGATCGCCAACGTGCCAAAGAATCTTGGAACAGAATGGTAGTGCAAGGTGGGGTCTACGAAGAAGAATACCGGGTGATAAGCCCGGATGGCGTAGCAAATTGGGTCCGAGAGCGAGGCTTCCCAATCCGGGATGAGAGTGGAAAGGTTTATCGCGTCGCAGTGGTTGTCCAGGACATCACTCAACAAGTCCAAATAAAAGCAGAGCTAGAACTCAATAAAGAACTATTCCAGACCATTATGGATGAATCTAACCTGTCTATATATGTGAAAAAGGCAGAGGATTTATCTCATGTATGGGTGAGTAAAGGATTTGAGGAAGCTACTGGAATTGATCGTAATGAAGCACTCGGAAAAACCAATCGTGAGCTGTTCGGAGAGGAACTCGGATTAAAATTCGATGTTACCGATTGGCAGGTATTAAGTGGTAAAAGGGTAGAACTAGAAGAATCTCCTGATGGAATAAATACCTATTGGTCACAAAAATTTCCAATAAAATTGAGTGATGGTCAAACTTATTTGTGTGGGATAGGGACAGATATTACTGATCGCAAGCGTACTGAGAAGGAGCTTGAGGAGAGTGAGGAACGATTTCGGGATTTATACAACCATGCCCCAGCCGCCTATATTGCAGTTGGTAAAAACACGCTAATTAACCGCGTAAACCAGCGAACGGCAGACTTGCTAGGCTATGACATTGACGAATTGATCGGTCGTCCGATCTTCGATTTTTACGCGGATACTCCAGATGGGTTAACAAAAGCCCGCAAGGTGTTTCGACGTTTCATGTCCGGGGAGCCCACCCATGACGTGGAGTTACAAATGCGCCGAGCCGATGGAAAGATTATCTGGATCTCACTCAATGTTAATCCGGTGCTGAACGGGAAGGGAGATATTGTAGAGTCGCGTTCTATCGTTATAGATATCACGGCACGGATGCAGGCAAAGGCGCAGCTGGAAGAAAGTGAGACTCGTTTCAAGCAAATTACTGAAGCGATTGATGAAGTAGTTACCATTTCTGACATTGAGACATCGTCTGTCTTATATGCCAGCCCAGCATTTGAGAAAATATGGGGACGATCAGTACAGCAGCTTTATGACGACTTTAATATTTGGGATGAGGCTATCCACTCAGATGACCTTAAGCGCGTCCAAAAATCCTTTTTGAATATGGTGAAGGACGAATCCATTTTTGACGAAGAATACCGGGTGATGCGTCCGGATGGAACTACTCGTTGGGTTCATGATCAGGGTTACCTTATCTACGATGAGAGCGGTGAGATCTACCGTATTGCCGGAAAAGTGCAGGATATCACTTTGCGCAAACAGGCGGAGAACGCGCTTAAAGAAAGTGAGGAGCGCTTTAAACAAATTGCCGATGTGATAGATGATGTATTTGTAATTTCTGATGTAATACCAGACGTCAAAAATGGCTTAAAGAGCGGGGCAATCTTGTATGCCAACCCAGCTTATGAAAAGCACTGGGGAAGATCTTTGGAGGAACTCTACGATAATATCCTAGTGTGGTACGAGGCTATACACCCTGATGATCGCGAGTGGGTTTTGAAATCTTGGAAACGTATGTTGGTCCAGGGTGACCCGTTCGAGGAGCAATTCCGGGTTATCCACTCCGACGGGTCCGTACACTGGGTTCTAAGTCGAGGCTACCCTGTTCACGACGAAAAAGGGAAAACTTATCGGTCCGTAGGTATTGCCCAGGATATCACAGAAAAAGTAAACGCAGAAAAATCTTTGCATGAGAGCGAGGAGCGCTTCAAGCAAATTGCTGATGCGAGTGATGATGTATTCGTCATTTCTGATATAAATAAAAATTCTGTATTGTACGCAAGCCCGGCCTATGAGAATATTTGGGGACGATCTTTGGAAGAGTTATACAAAGATGTCAACCAATGGGATCAAGGTATTCACCCAGATGATCGCCAAACTGTCTTGGATAAGTGGGCTCAAATGTTAGCCCAGGGAGAATATTTTGAGGATGAATTCCGGATATTGCGCCCGGATGGTTCCATCCGTTGGGTCCGTGATCGACATTACCCAGTCAGCGATGAGAATGGAAAAGTCTTTCGAGTTGCTGGAATTATTCAGGACATCACCGCCCGTAAACAAGCGGAAGATGCGCTGAATGAAGAACGCTGGCGCTTAGAAAACATCCTAAGGGGCACCAATGTCGGCACGTGGGAATGGAATGTCCAAACAGGCGAGATTGAATACAACGAGCGATGGGCAGAAATTATTGGATATACAGGAGATGAAATATCCCCTGTCTCCGCTGAAACTTTAGCCGATTTCGTGCATCCCGATGATTTAAAAGCTAGTGATGATCAATTGAAAAAGCATTTCAAAGGTGAAATAGATTATTACGTGAGTGAAATCCGGCTCAAACACAGAGACGGCCATTGGGTTTGGGTATTGGATAGAGGCAGAGTTTTTTCTTGGACGGATGACGGCAAGCCACTGATGATGTTTGGCACACATCAAGATATTTCCAACCGCAAACGCACGGAATTGATGCTGCGCGAGTCTGAGAAAAAATTCCAGGAATTATCGAGAAAAGACGGGCTAACGGGCTTACTCAATCGGCGCGGTTGGGAAGAGAGCATTGCTGGCGAGGAAAGTCGCGCCCGACGCTACGAACACCAAACTTGTATCATAATTTTGGACCTGGATGGGCTTAAGGAAATCAACGATAAGTATGGTCACTCAGCTGGAGATGACTTAATCATACGAACGGCAGAATGCCTGCAAAGTACGGTGAGGGCTCATGATAAGGTTGCACGCATAGGAGGCGATGAATTTGCGATTTTGGGTGTTGAAACCGGGAAGCAAGTTTCCGAAACAATAATCAAGCGCATCAACGAAACCTTATCAAGCGATGGGGTAAGCGTATCTTGGGGTATGGCTATGCGCAAATCAAGCTTTGGGTTAAAAGGGGCCATCGCAGAAGCAGACGCCTTAATGTATAAGATGAAAGCAAAGCGACGAAAGGGACGCAACTGATGATACAACTCTGAGCATAATCCTTCAGTAAAATGAATATCAGGTAAAATTTTGGAGGCTATCAATTGGCAACTTTGTTAGGGATCAACGCAAAGATTCTTGTGACTATGGACGAAAATCGGCGGGAGATTGTAAATGGGGGTCTTTTTGTTCGAGAGGGCGTCATTGAGCAAGTTGGCCCAACAACCGATTTGCCAGCGAACGCAGATACCATAATAAACCTCGCCGGCCATATAGTGCTTCCCGGGCTAGTAAATACACATCATCACCTCTATCAAGGGCTAACCCGCGTAATTCCTGCCGGCCAAAATTCCGAATTGTTTGACTGGCTTAAAGCGCTGTATCCTATTTGGGCCGGTCTTACTGCAGAGGCGATTTACGTCTCGACCCTTACCGGCCTGGCCGAACTAATTCTGTCTGGATGTACTACGGCCAGCGACCACCTATACATATATCCCAATGATTGCCGCTTGGATGATGAGATCCAAGCGGCTCAGGAAATTGGGATTCGTTTCCACGCTATGCGAGGAAGCATGAGCTTGGGCGAGAGTAAAGGTGGATTGCCGCCAGATAGCATCGTGGAAGATGAAGAAGACATCCTGCACGATTCGCGCCGCTTAATTGAGACATATCACGACTCTGAACGCTTCGCTATGTTACGTGTTGGCCTAGCTCCCTGTTCACCCTTTAGTATTACCCAAGACCTGATGCGTTCCTCGGCAGAAATGGCGCGAAGTTATGGTGTACGCTTGCATACCCACTTGGCAGAAAATCCCGAAGATATCGTCTATTGCCGCGAGAAATTTGGCATGCGTCCGGGGGAATACGCCGAAGATGTGGGCTGGGTTGGTGAGGATGTATGGCATGCGCATTGCGTAATGTTGAACAAGGAAGAAATGAGGTTGTTCGCCCGTACGGGAACCGGAGTGTGCCATTGTCCGAACTCCAACATGCGAACGGGGGCCGGGATTGCACCGATCCGTAAAATGTTGGATATCGGTATACCTGTCGGCTTGGGCGTAGATGGGGCTGCTGCCAATGACGCGGGGCATTTGCTGGCCGAAGCCCGACAAACTCTTCTTTTACAGCGCGTCTTGGGTGGTCCATCTGCACTTACCGCGCGAGAAGCATTGGAAATGGCTACCTTGGGCGGTGCGCGAGTGCTTGGTCGCGATGATATCGGCACGCTCGCTCCTGGTATGGCCGCTGATTTTATAGCCTTCGATTTGAATCAAATTGGATTTATTGGCACCTCGGCTGATCTCGTCGCGGCTCTCATATTTTGTCATCCAATAAATGTGAGTTATTCAGTGATTAACGGACGGTTGGTGGTTGAGCAGGGGCATTTGACAACAATCGATCTACCCGTGATTTTAGAAAGACATAATATCGTTTCAAAAGCGCTTATCAACAAAGAACTTTAATGGCCTATCTAAAGGTGAGAAAAGGTAAATTTTTAGATAAATATTAAAAATGAAGCCGTAAGACCGGCGATATCCCAGCGTGTCTGTGTATTTGTGTAAAATTATAATAAACTATATCAAATCCTATTAACGGAATCGTTTATGGCACATACAGAGAATAAACCACTATCGAATCATGATCGCCCATTTGAACTGGGGCTGTACACCTTTGTCGATAATGGTACACATCCAATCACAGGCCAAAAACAAGATCCTGTCACCACCATAAGCAACCTAATGGAAACGATAGAACTCGCCGACCAAACAGGGCTAGATGCATTCGCTATTGGTGAACATCACCGCGAGGAATTTCTTATTTCATCTCCAGCCGTCATTTTAGGCGCTGCAGCAGCAATCACGAAAAATATTCGGCTCTCAACTGCGGTCACCGTATTAAGTTCTGATGACCCTGTGCGCGTGTTTCAAAGCTTTGCCACAGTCGACCTGCTCTCAAACGGGCGCGCCGAAATTATGGCGGGTCGTGGTTCATTTATTGAATCGTTTCCTCTCTTTGGGTATGATTTGAATGATTATGGTGAGCTCTTTGAAGAAAAACTAAAACTTTTAGATCAACTTAGAAAGACAAAAAATATCACCTGGTCGGGCAAGTTCCGTGCGCCCCTAAACGGTCTGGATATCTATCCGCAACCGGTGCAAGAAAGAATCCCTCTTTGGGTGGCGGTTGGCGGGACACCTGAATCTGTCACCCGCGCAGCGTCAATGGGGTTACCAGTGGCGCTCGCCATTATTGGGGGTATGTCTGAAAGATTTGCTCCTTTCTTCGATCTTTATCGCCAAGCCTCAAAAGAGTTTGGATTTGATCCTACGCGAATCCCACTAAGTGTTAATTCGCACGGTTTTATTTCGGATAAGGCACAAGATGCTGTCAACGAACATTACCCGATTGCTACTGCGATGATGAATAAAATTGGTCGCGAGCGCGGTTGGGCACCGTCATCACAAGCACAGTTGGAAAAGCAAAGACAATTACCTGGCTCTGATTTTGTAGGCACACCAGATGAGATCATTGAGAAAATCTTATATCAACATGAAATCTTCAAACATCAACGCTTTTTGCTATCGATGGGCAGCAATGCCATTGGCCACAAAAAGATGATGCATGCGATTGAATTGTTCGGGACAAAAGTGGCCCCGGTTGTGCGGAATGAAATCAGAAACCGGAATGGAATTCCAACCTAAGCTATACGTATAGTCTATATAAAAGTTGGCTAAGTCCACAATTGAGGAAAGCAGCCATTTGCACAATACTCCCCCTAGCAGTGTGACACTTTCTCTTAGCCTTGACCCGTTTTGTAATAGTTAGCCAGGTCGTTAAAATTTATATTTTCAATGTTTATAATTGAGTAATACAATAATAATATTGCAAACATCCGTGAATCAGAGTCTACATTGACAAGTGTAAGGTAGCTAAATTTAGAAACACGACAGATGAGATTTGGGTCAAAATACACTATTGATACAATCTCTGGCACTCCCCAATTTCTGGAATATAGCTCTTTGATATAATTTCGGATATGCTGGCAGTCTTGATTGACCTCGATGGTGTTATATATCAAAACAACAATCTAATTCCTGGAACTGTTGACACGCTAAGATGGCTACACGAAGAAAATATACCGTTCCTGTTTTTGACAAACACAACCTCAATTCCTAGGCAGGCCCTGCTCAAGAAATTATTAAAATTCGGGCTACGTGTGACTCAGGACATGATCTTGACTCCACCCGTTGCAGCTACCCACTGGATTGCAAAGCACGCCCCGGGCTCGACAGCCTTATTCGTATCAGATGAGACTCGCCAAGACTTTAAAAGCCTTGAGATTTGGGATGGCTCCAATAATATTTCCCCAGATTTTGTGGTGATCGGTGAGATGGAATGGAGCTCATCCGAATTAAACAATGCCTTCCGCTTGCTCATGGCCGAACCAAAACCTGCACTCCTCGGACTAGGAATGTCGCGCTATTGGCGTGGGTCTGATGGCTTAAATTTGGACGTCGGACCTTTTATCAAAGCCCTTGAATTCGCCGCGGATTGTCAACCTATTATTTTGGGTAAACCAGCAAGGTTTTTTTTTGAGACAGCCTTGCAAACTTTGGAATCCCAACCATCTGAGGCGATTATGATCGGTGACGACATAGTCAGTGATATACAGGGAGCGCAACAGGCCGGAATTCGAGGGTTGCTGGTTCGAACCGGAAAATTTCGCCAGTCTGATTTGGAGTCTGGTATCCAACCCGCTGCTGTACTTGAATCCATCGCTGATTTACCGAAATGGTGGAGCCGGAAAGATTAAACAATACTATTCACCTTATAAATTTTGTTCCTAACTTATACAATGTCTTCTATACTATCACGCATAAATAATTATCATGTTACCCGTGTAGTATAAATAGATAAGCATATATTTTCGGTTTCATTATGAGGCAATTGATCAACCAACTAAATTAACCTTCCAAGAGGAGCAGGTTATGATGAGTACGGACAAAAATTCAAAAGAAAGAATAACGAAAACAGAATCTGAGTGGCGCGAATTTATCCCACCTGAGCCTTTCAATATCCTATTTGAAGAGGGCACCGAACGGCCATTTACACACAATTTCAACGATGAAAAACGGAAGGGAACTTTTGTCTGTGCCGCGTGTAATTTACCGCTCTTCAGCTCCGAATCTAAGTTTGATAGCAGAACTGGTTGGCCGAGCTTTTCAGGTCCTATTCAAGGAAATTTAGAGAAAAAGAAAGATTTAAAATTAATTCTCCCTAGAACCGAATACCATTGTATTCGCTGTGGAGGGCATCAAGGCCATGTCTTCAATGATGGACCGCAACCCACGGGTCAGCGTTGGTGTAATAATGGATTAGCCCTCAAATTCATTCCTGAAGGCGAGCCTCTACCAAAACTCCGAAACTAGACTTAACCAATTGGATTGAAATCATTCAAAACAATATTTTGTGCCACAATTTTCATGGAGATGATTAAAGGTTAACTGTATTTTTCCATTAATTTCTTAACGGGCAAGATAATTTCTCCCTCATTTTTATTGCCTATGCTGGTAACCTCATCTGGTCGCTGAACGCTGAGCCAGGCGGTGAACGCCGCGGCCAATACATCCAACTGATCTGGTCCATACAGTGTATCCAAAGGGAGGTTTCCTTTCAAAAGCTTAAAGCGCGTCACCTCTTCAAAAAAATCCATAGCATCCGATATTTTCAGTCCATGTTCAAACAATACCAATTGTCGTTGAAGGCGACCTTCCAATGCAGGCTTGGGGAATGGAATGGTTTCTAACAAGACACAGAAACAAGCATATGGATGGGTTTCAAGATAAACGTTTGAATTATATTCCGCACTATAGGATTTATAATTTAACTCTGAAAGTTTCCGGTATAATTTAAATCCAACCTGCATCCAGGATGGACAGAGCTCTTCTCTTGCAGGTGTGCTGGCAATAGAAATTCCGTGAGCGTGTAATTCAAATTCAGAAAAGCGCATATCCACACCACGAAACGAATGTCCTGGAGATTCATTAATATTCTCTAAATGCTTTTTGACCAATCCCTTATTGACCTGAGCCGGTGAATTAATTGCCACAACAGCTGATTCCTGATTGGCAAGAAAATCGGCTAGCTCATCCATATCTGCATTCGCTATTTTGACCAAATTTAAATTTGCATCAACAACAGCATAACCAAATTCTTTAGTGCCTGAGGTAGGATCTATACCGATAAACAATGTGTTTTTCATAATTATAGTAAGATATTGTCTTATAAAACGAACAATACAGTAGGTATATCGCCACAATAATTTAGCCCAAAAAAGGATCTTATGCAGCATATCCAAAGACGCTTGTCATATACACTAGTCCTGATTACCGCCCTAGCTTGGATTTTTATCAGCGCAGACTCTAGCGGCACTCCCACCGCTGGGGAGATACCCGCTCCCCGCCAAAATTTTCTGGCTCCCGATTTCACGTTAGATACGACACTCGGGGAAAGCATTACTCTCTCTGACCTGCGGGGGCAGTCTGTACTTGTCAATTTATGGGCTACCTGGTGTGGACCTTGTCGCGCTGAGATGCCTGCGATCCAAAAGCTATATGATGAGTATAAAGCTCAAGGATTTACAGTCTTGGCTGTCAATATGACGTATCAAGACAATCCTTTCGAAGTTGTCCCTTTTGTAAAGGAACACAATTTGACATTCCCAATCTTACTCGATGAAACTGGAGAGGTGGGAAAAAAATATCAACTACGTTCGCTACCATCGAGCTTCTTCATTGACTCATATGGAATCATCCAGGAAGTCATCATCGGCGGACCCATGTCGGAGGCACTTTTACGAACCCGAATCGAGGCCCTCCTAGAGAATTAAATATATGTCACAATTTCTAAATATTTTCGCTCCACCCCGTGATCTAATCCTTGTTGTAGCGGCCATCTGGGTTGGTCTATATTTTGCAGAAAAATGGGCCCCAAAACATGGTGTCAAACTAAACGATTTGAACAATATCATTTTCTTGCCCATGATTGGGTACATTATTGGAGGCCGGCTTCTTTTCGCCATAGAAAATTTTTCGGCATTTGCAAAAAACCCACAAAGTTTGGTCTCTCTTAATTTAGATTTGTTTGACCCATCAGGCGGCCTCCTTATTGCCGGGATTGTCGCTTTGATTTATGGACAACGAAAAAAATTATCATTATGGCCAACATTGGATGCGCTGACTCCAGTCCTAGCGATTTTTGCCGTTGGGATAGCTTTGTCCCACTTGGCCTCAGGCAGCGCCTTTGGTAAAGAGACATCGCTTCCATGGGGAGTCGAACTTTGGGGAGTCCTACGTCATCCCAGCCAAATATATGAGATCATCGCCGCTCTCCTGATCTTGAGCTTGCTCTGGTTTCAAAAACCGGGGCAACATCCCGGGGTATATTTCCTAAATTATATTGGATTGACAATTGGTGCCCGTCTCTTCCTCGAAGCCTTTCGTGGAGATAGCGTCATTATCTTAGGTGGATTACGACTGGCACAAGTCGTCGCTTGGATTTTCCTCGCAATGTCCTTATTTTTGTTAGGCGGTGGGATAAATAATATTTCAAAGGTGTCAATTGCGCAAAGAAAGCGCAGCAGGAAATAACTTACCATCAACAACGATACCCAGCGTATTGTCAGGCTTCGTTATCTTATGGACCCCATTGAACTAATCCAATTCTGGTTCGATTAATCCATATGCTCCATTTCGCCGGCGATAAAGAACTTTAATTTGATTATCATCTGCATCAAAGAATATAAAGAAATTATTATGTCCTAGTAAATTCATTTGCTCGATCGCCTCATCTTCATTCATTGGATAAATTCTAAATCTTTTCCTGCGAACAACAACTGGCTCTTCGTCGTCAAAATTTTCGATTTCCGGTCCGGGCGCAATATCAGCCGCCGAGCGACCATCTCCCCGCCCACGATAATGTTTTCCTTTAAATCGGTCGATTTGCCGGTGCAACTTTTCTATGGCGATATCAAAAGCAGAAATAATTTCATCGGAATGCTCTTCTGATCGAAGCAACAAGTGTTTTCCTCGAACTGTTATTTGAGCCACATGCCGATCAGATACATTGCGAGCAGTCTCAATAAAAGATAGTTCAATTCGGGTTTCATCAATTGCCGGCAAGAACTTGTTAAGTTTATTGGATTTTGTTTTTATATAATCTCTGATTTTATCGGTCACATCCATGTTACGGGCTTTAATTTCTAATTCAGGTGACATAAAACCTCCTCGGAATTATTCAATAAAGGTCCCATTGAATAATTTCAACTATACTTTGGAGCCATTTTAATTGGTAGCGCGCGAGCGATGGTGACTGCGTAAACTTCGCGTGCGCCGTAAGATTTTAATGCTTCAGCAGCCGATGATAAGGTCGCTCCAGTTGTGGCTACATCATCCACCAACAAGACAGTACGATTCTCAATATTCTTCGTAAAGGCTTTGAAGGCACCTTTTACGTTATTATGCCTCTGGATCGCTGTTAATCCGACTTGCGTTCTAGTATCCCTGCATCGTATTAATGAATGAGGTTTGTAATCTAATTCAACTTGCATAGCCAAGGGCTTTGCGATCATGCCAACTTGATTATATCCTCGCTCTTTCAATCGTCTTTTTCCCAATGGAACTGGAATTAAAATTTCAACAGGCCAAGCCAATTTCATTAAAAATCCTGTCATATGACGTGATATAGCCTCACCTAAACCGATATCACGACGATATTTCAATCGGTGCAAAGCTTTCTGAATTGGATGCGCAAAGGACGCCCAAGATCGAAGCATCTTAAAAGCCGGAGGTTTATGTAAACATTTAACACACGTCCCAGCGTAAAACTGGGGTAGCCCGCATATATCACATACAGGCTTTGATAATTCTTGAATTTTTTCTTGACAATCTACACACCAGCGAGTTCCTTCCATACTACAGCCCCCACAATCAGGTGGAAAAAGCCAATCAAGCCCGGCCCAAACGCCTTGATAATATTTAAATTTCCACTTTTCACTCAATGGATCCCCGGATTCTTACTTGATATATGCCTCATCAGAATCTATTTTAAACTGGGCTAGCCTCCTCCTATTGTATCTCCACCGAATGCACCCATGATTTGAAAGAGTGCTGGAACCATCAATATGATCATAATAGATGGGAATATTAAGAATGCCATTGGTAACAACATTTTTATGGGTGCTTGGTGAGCCAACTCCTCGGCACGCTGTCTGCGCTTCATTCGCATTTGGTCAGATTGGATCCGTAAAACATTTGCCATACTAACACCTAGGATTTCGCTCTGAATAACTGCTGCAATAAAACTAGTCATTTCAGGAAGGCCCATTCGATCAGACATATCGCGTAAGGCTTCCCGCCTAGTTTTCCCTAACTGCATCTCTCGAATAGCACGAGAAAATCCAAGTGAGAGTTGGGTTTCCCATTTTTCAGCAACTTTTTTCATCGAGGCATCAAATCCTAATCCGGCTTCGACACATATCGTTAATAAATCCAAGGCATCTGGCATTGCTTTCCTTATTTCATTTTTCCGACTATTAATCTTCCCTTGGATCCAAAGCTGCGGAAATGAAAAGCCAAGTGCTGTAAATAGTAAAACGGTTAGAATAACCGTCCCAGTTTTGGGTGTGCCTGGAGAAATCAGGAATACTATTCCGAGAAAACCACCAAACAGGGCAGCTAATACAAAGCGAGAAGCGAGAAATGCCGCAGCATCGATCCGAATAGGATTCCCCGCTAATTCCATTCTTAAATTAGTTTGCTCTAATACCTTTTGCGGAGTAAATCGTGATGAAAACTCACCAATATTTCGCAAAAGGGGTATCAGTACTCTTTCACTCAGAGGTAGGGATAATTCCAACTCTTCTAATGAGACCACTTCTCCCCGCTCTGTAAATTCTGCCAGTCGCGCAAACAAAGGGTCTTCCGAGTTTTGATCAGACTTAGCCGTTCTCAACCCCACTACAACTAACGCAATAGCTCCTATAACAATAAAAACCCCGACTCCGATCCAAATAAAAACAGGCATTTATTACACCTCAATATCTGCTATTTTCATCATTACAAAGTACCCAATAGTTATCATCACGACAATCAACCCGATCGCTCCCCATCCACATAATGGAGATGGGCCATCAAAAAAGGAGAGTAAATATTCACGGTTTAAAAACCAAAGAATTAACGCTAATCCTAGCGGGATAAGTGATAACAATGTTCCAGATGCACGCACTTGCGCTGTCATTACCCGAATTTCACCTTTGATACGAACTCGTTCTCGAATTGTAAAAGAGATCGAATCTAAGATTTCAGCAAGGTTACCACCAACTTCGCGTTGGACGTTAATTGCAGTTATAGTAAAGTCCAGGTCATCGCTCGGAATTCTCCTGAGCAAATTATCCAATGCGGCTTCCATTGTTATTCCAATTTGCATTTCTCGTACAACTCGCCGGAACTCAGAGCCAATTGGTGCTGGTAATTCCCTGCTGATGGCATCCATTGCTTGTGGTGTAGAATATCCAGCACGTAACCCATTAACCATCAAATTTAACATATCACCCAGTTGGTCATTAAATTTGTTTAACCGTTGACGTTGTTGAAACTTTATATAATAACGAGGCGCAAATGCCCCTAAAACAGCGCCTATTAAGAATGAGACCGGGTGCCAGCCACCGAGAAAACCAAGAAAAACCGAACCACCAAAAATGGTTATTCCAAATAAAGATATATATTCAGCAGTTTTTAATTTTACATCTGCACGCGCAAGATCACGGGCAATACGATCTCCAAGTGATGATTTTTCTACCTTTTTATTTACCCAATCGGTAAGTGTTGAGGTTTCGCTATCAGATTCTTCAACAGAATTTGAATCACCATCATCCAAGAATCGTTCTAGCCTTTCCTCTACTAAGCCCCGTTCGCTATTCATAGTTACTACAACCCCCACGATCAGTAACAAGAATGCCAATCCACCACCAATATATAATATTAACGTCATGATTACCTAGATAAGTTTATCATCCTAAATTCGTCTTCGTTCTCCGCCTATACCAAATATCGATGGTGGCAGCTTGATACCAAATTCTTCAAATTTATCCATGAATTTAGGTCTCAATCCGGTCGGCCTTATCTGACCGATTACTTTCCCCGCATCGATCCCGGTTTGTTCAAAGGTGAAGATATCTGTCATTGTTATAACATCGCCTTCCATTCCGTTTACTTCAGTAATAGAGACAACCTTACGAGTACCATCACGCATACGAGATTGCTGGATGATTACATCAATAGCACTAGCTACCTGTTCTCGAATAGCTTTTACAGGTAAATCCATACCTGCCATTAAACACATTGTCTCGATTCGAGATAATGCATCACGCGGAGAATTTGCGTGAGCAGTAGTCATTGATCCATCGTGACCGGTATTCATCGCTTGCAGCATATCCAATGTCTCACCGCCACGACATTCCCCTATTATGATCCTATCTGGGCGCATTCTAAGGGAGTTGATTACCAAATCTCTTATTGATATTTCTCCTCGGCCTTCAATATTGGGTGGCCGAGATTCTAAAGTAACAACGTGCTCTTGACGTAATTGGAGTTCTGCTGCGTTCTCAATTGTGAGAATCCGCTCATCGTCTGGGATAAATCCAGACATAACGTTTAGAAGGGTTGTTTTTCCAGAACCCGTACCGCCTGATATAAATATATTTAATCGTGATTCTACGCAGGCTTTCATAAATTGCATAGCTTCCATGGTTACCGACCCAAACTGGATCAATTGTTCAACTGTTATGGGGTTTTTTGAAAATTTTCGAATTGTGAGGATTGGTCCAACTAAAGAAATGGGAGGTATTACAGCATTTACACGAGAACCATCCTGTAATCGAGCATCAACATATGGACTAGATTCATCGATTCGTCGGCCTAATGGAGCTACTATCCGTTCTATGATACGCAATACATGGTCGTTATTCTCAAATGTAACCGGGACTCTATGAAGTTTCCCCTTTCGTTCAATATAAATATTTTTTGCCCCATTAACCATTATTTCTGTAATCGTGTCATCTTCGATGAGCGGTTGCAAAGGACCGAGGCCTAATATCTCAGCAGAAATTTGTTCGAAGAGCCGAGCACGTTCGGGTCGGGAAAGAACGATGTTTTCTTCTGAAAGTATTTGCTCAAATAGTTCTTGTATTGTCCGTTTTACTTCTTCGGTTCTAGAGATGTCTATAGAGGGGTCAAGCTCGGCCAAAAGTTTATTTTGAACCCGGGTCTTTAAGTCAAAATAGGATCCAGCTTGAGGAGTTGTACTTGGTGCATTTGTTCGTCTTGTTTGCAGTGAAGACAAGCGTGAAGTATCTGATCCGCCCTCGGATTGGCCGTCACCATTTTCCTGAGAACCAGCCTCTAGGCCCTGGCCACTTTCAATTCGTTTGAGTAATGACATACTTTTCTCCTAAATATATTTACTTCAAATTATTTCACCATTTCTGTTTCGTCTTTCTCGATTGATGTTAGGATATCGCGTACATTCTCGGCTAAAGACAAAATTCCCTTGCCGGAAGGTTGCGCTTTATTCTCGAGGATAAATGGAACTCCTCGATTTACAGCAGGTACTACAATCTTTTCATCAAGAGGAATTACAGCAGAAACAGGTAGTTTTAAATTATCACCTACTCTGTCAGGAGTTATCGCAATTCGTTTGTCATACCGGTTCATTACAAACGATATTTTTTCACGATCAATTCCTAAAGTTTGGATTAAATCTAAGAATAATCTGGCATTTTTAATAGAAGGTATATCCTGTGTGGTTACTAATACAATTACATCACTTTTGTCAATGGCGGTTAGTGTGATGTCTGTCAATAAAGAACTAGTATCAATTAATACATAAGCATACATCTGTTTAAGGTAGTCAATTAACGCAGAAAAATTTTCGCCACTTACTTCTTCAGCATCTTCAGGTTTAGAAGGAGCAGCGAGAATGTTCAGACCGGATGGTTCGTGATTAATCATAACGTTTTGAACAGTTTCAGGATCAAGTTCATCTACACGTTTGGCAACATCAATAATTGTGTTTTTTCCCTGCTCATTAATAAATATGGCTACATCACCAAATTGAAAATTTCCGTCTATTAGGGTAGCGCGTGTAACCTCATTATGCATTGTTATTGCTAAATTTACAGCAATCGTTGTACATCCAGTGCCACCCTTAGGGGAATAAATAGTAATTACCTTTCCATCTGTCAAGGATAAGCCAGCTGCAGCAGGGCCACCAGGCGTAACTGGCGTGGCATATCCTTGAGATCTTTTATTTCTTTCTTGTTGAGCAATTTGAGCAGCACGACGTATCGCTGTAATTAGTTCGTCTGCTACCGGTGGTTTAGTTAGAAAATCTCTCGCCCCTGCAAGCATAGCTCGGCGCATGTAATTTTGATCACCTTGAACCGATAATATAATAACTTGTACATGGGGTTGATTTTTAAGGATAGTTTCTGTTGCAGTGATGCCATCAATATCAGGCATATTAATATCCATTAATACGACATCAGGATCGTATTCTTTTGAGAGATCAATGCCTTCTTGGCCTGATTTTGCCGCACCGACCACTTCAAAATCTGGTTCAAATTGAAGTAGTTTGCGAATGTTTTCGCGGGCTTCAGCAATATCATCAACAATGAGAACTCGGTTTTTCTCTCCTGCAACCATTATATGGTTCCTTTTTTTTCTACTTACTAAGGTTTAATCGCATAAGGTAATTTCGCCGGAACAGGAATATTATATTGACTGAGCAGAAATTGCAATGTGGCTGCTTCCGTAGCGACACGAGAATTATCCGATGCACTTCTTAACGTCATCGTAATGTTTACGTTTGTGAAATTTAAATATGATAATGTTATTGCATCTTGAGGTGAGACGATCAGGGAAACAATATCCGGGATCGGCGGAGCTGCCGGTTCGCCTTCAACAGTTGTTGGCTGGTCCAAGTAAGATCCCATTTTCAGAACCACTGCATTTTGTACCAATATTTGGCACGCCGGCCGGGGCCTTTGCGATTCTGAAGGGATTACATAAATCCCCTGTTGAAATGCGGATTCTACCTCCGTACGGCCCTGAGCTTGTTTAGACCCATCTAAACCTACTCCCAACGTCAAACCAGGTTGTTCGGCTGGAAGCACATTGGTTGGCGCTGTCAAAGGCGTTATCAAATTCGGGAGTTCAGTTTGATAAGAAGGATCTATATCTATGAAAAAGAAACATACACTAATATCGACATGGGCACCATCCTGTATACCATAGGCCATTGATGCCAATCTCGATGTGGGAATGGCAATTGCTGTCATCCCGTTTGGAATTTGTGCGGCCCATGGAGGGCCGCCTTCAGCGAGGGTACCCGTCGAAACCATTGAGCTTGTTATGACTACACCCTGATCGAGCGGATATTTCGCGATTTTTCCCTCTAATTGTGCGCGTTGATTCTCAGCAAACATTACGCCAGTTAAATTTTCTTGGCGAATCGTTATTATGCCCAAATTTTCGTTAGTGATGACCGCTCCCTGCGGGATTGGTTGACCTGCTATAAAAATATTTACATCTATCTGTACAGACTCTTCGGCTTGAGAAGTTGTATTAATAACAGTGTTAAAAATAATTACAACTACAACCAAGCCAACGACTAATAGCAAAGCTAGAAATATGAAAATTCGTCCCCGACGCATATTGACTCCTCTTTATACCTGCAATTTGATTGTAACCTTATCACATCGATTATACAGGATAAATGACAAAACCATGATTGGTACATAGGTAATAGGCAGGACCCCACATACTATGTTTTACCTGTGTGATGGATAAAAAGGGAAACCTTATTTTAGTAAGGCCATGTGATAAATAATAATTATTCTGGGAATTTTACACACTCCCAGCAGGCATCGAAAATGTAACACGTGTTCCTTTGCCAACTGTGCTATCAATCTCAAATGTCCCTCCTAACATTTCAGTGCGCTCACGAATCAATTTGATACCCAAATATTTTGCCGGATCGAGTGTGTCAGTATCAAAGCCTCTCCCATTGTCATCAACTGTAACTCGAATTAGCTCATCGGATAATTGCGTATTTAACTTGATTGTTGTTGCCTGACTATGGCGAGCCGCATTACCCATTAACTCTTGAATTGCACGGAATATCATTACTTCAAGATAAGATTCTAAGCGACGTTCATTGCCACTATTTGTAATTTGTACTTCAAGACCGGTTTGTTCCTTAAATGCATCCGAATATCGATTGATAGTTGGGATCAACCCTAAGTCATCCAACATCATTGGTCGTAACTCAAATATAAAATTACGGACTTTTTGGAAAGTACCCATAGCTGATGATTTAAGATTATCAAGTTCCTCTTTTGCTTGCGCAAGATCAATATCAAATAAACGCATCGCAATTTCAGTTTGAAGAATAAAGTTAGAAAGTGCCTGAGCAGGTCCATCGTGCATTTGACGGGAGAGCCGTTGTCGCTCTGATTCTTGTGCATTTATCAGCATTTCAACACTTGCAAGGCCGCCATTACCAGCTGCTGCTTTGGGGCTGCCGTCCGCCGAACTTGAATTGCCACTTTGCATAAATTCTAGGGCAACTTTATAGCGTTCATAGTGGGTTTTATCGCTCTGTAACTTATCTAATTGCCCGCGCATAACGAACAGTCTTTGTTGGGCATCCAAAGCCGAATCATACGCCATCCGGATTTCTTCGATTGGCATCTCTTCTTTCTGACTATTTACCTGTTGCAAATGGGATGTGATTGCTGCATTCCGTTGGGTTAACTTCTCAATTTCATTTTGACTTTGCTCTATCAACAATTTGGTATCGCGTAAGTCACGTTGGGTTTCAGCCAACTCGGCATTAATATCAAAAACCGCCTGCACCTTCATTTTCTGATTATTTTCTTGAGCATTTTCAGGTTCAGATGACATACCTGTATTACTCCAGTGGTTTGTTTATATCAGTATCTTGCAACTTAACCCAACCCCGTTTTAATGCATAAACTACCGCCTGTGTGCGATCCTCCACACCAAATTTACGCAAAATTGAGGTGACATGGTTTTTAACAGTTTGATGACTTATCCCAAGTAATCCAGCAATTTCCTTATTACTCATCCCTTTCACAACACAAGACAGCACTTCCATCTCTCGATCAGATAAGGGATGATATGGACTTCCTGGCTCACTATAGGACCGCCTTGAGCCTTCCATTTGTGCTGACATCCAATCATCCAACTCACTCCTGGTAAGAACATTGCCACTCATCACATAATTTCCATTAACAACTTCGCGGATAACCCCTGCCAGCTTTTGCGGTTGAATATCTTTAGCACAATAGGCAGCAGCTCCGGCGTGCGCGGCATGGAGTGCTTGTTCATTGTCATCATACCCGGTAAGCAGAAGAATGCGGGTGCGGAGTTTTTCTTGGGTTACAAGATGTGTAATTTGTTGTCCATTTATATCAGGTAAATTTACATCTAATACCGCCACATCTGGGTCAAGATCTCGAATCAATTCCAATGCGTGTTTCCCATCTGCAGCTTGACCAACCACTCGAAAACCTTGTTCGAAACTTAATGCATCTACAACACCCTGCCGAAACAGCGGATGATCATCTACGATGAGCAAAGTAATATCATTCATAATATCCCCAATAGCGGAATCTCCTTATAAAAGTATAGCACAATAGAAAAACTTGCGATTCGTTTGCAACCTAACGCCAATGAAAAATTGTCATATTTTCACCGCCTAGTTCCCGCCCAATACCATCGGTAACAAACGCTGGCTGCAATTGAGCGCTAAGGACCGGATAAAAATCGGGAAATGCAATTAAATAATCCGTGTTTTTGTCATCTAAGTATTCAGCCAACTTCTCTTCGTTACGAATTATAGGAATTACCTCTGGAGTAATCAGTCCGGCGAGGTCAATAAGCTCATGCGTGTCAAAATATCCTAATGCACCAATATCGTGGGCTGCAATTACACCATCGGCAGGAATGTTATTCGCAGCCCATTTGGCTGTGACAACCATTTCTGTTTCAATTAAACCAACATCTTTTGAATATACACTTGCGCCAACAATCCAAAATACCAAACATAGAACACCAGTTAGATAACTCCAGCCCGTTGAGGCTAGCCTGTGATATCGACCACCTTTTTTAATATTTAAAAATTCAAATAGCGCCACCAACCCCCAAACAAAGAATATTGGCATTGTTGGCATAAGGTAGCGCCCGTGCTGATACACAGGCAATCGATTTACATACATGAGTAAATATCCGGTTAACCAAACCATTCCCGCTATCGTACTCCAATCGTGTTTTCGATACGAGATTACAAACCAACCCACAACACCGGGCAACAATGCCAAGCTTGGACCAGCCAAATATTGCAAGGACAATTCTCCGAATCGGTTGATAAACGGACGTGCTTGCCACGCCACATACTCTGCTTGTTTTGCATAGAAAGTGTTCGGGAATGGCGATCCAGCTAGGATAAGATTGAATAATATATATGGAATAAAGAGTGCAGTGAACCCGAGCAGAATCAGATTAAAATCCTTCCAGCGCTTCTTTCCGGACCCTTTGGTTATTATCAGGTGGACAAAGATTGGCCCGAGTAGTGTAAGACCATCAGGACGCACCCAAACACTCAATCCGGCCAGCAGGCCTAAGGTCAGGAACTGACGCGATCCATTCATCACCATGGACAATACCAGCGTAACCAGCAGAGCAAATAATAAGGTCTCCATCCCAGAGGCTGCCAACCAGACAAGATGCCATTCTAGAATGAAAAATAATCCCACCCAGGGAATTGAAGCTTGATAAGCCGAGCTATATTTTCGGACACTCATCTCACCGAGCAAACCTAACCCCCAGAGAATCACCACGCCCATGAAATAGGTCCAAATATATGGCCCAAGCCTTAAGAGAAAACCGATTGATAATAATACGGTCCATAACGGGGAAGTTGAACCGGCTGAAGGCTTTCCGGGAATAAAGGCCCACTCACCATATAGCGCAAGGTTGCGGGCATAAGTGAGATGTATCCAGGAATCGTCCAGTGGATATCCAACCTGATACAACGACGCACTTAATATGAGATATACCGAGACGCTAAATAGACTCGCCGCCCCAAGCAGCCAGATGGTTCTCCTATTCGGAAGGATGAAGTGCATAAATTCGGGCATCATCTACCTCACCGAGGTATTCGAAATTGGGGAATTCTTCATACAGATCATATAGCTCTTGATATATTTCGAGAACCCCGCCTGGCTCCAAAATTAAATAAGAAGCATCATAGCGTTCTGCCAATTCAAGGATTGTGGAGGGACCTCCCGGAGGTATAACAATAGTAGGTCGGCCACTGACAATATAATATCCTGGTGGGTTGCGAACAACAGCAATTTCATTCTGAGAGGCGCCTTGTTTAACCAAAAATTCCTCCACCTTGGTATACAGTTGTGATTCTGGTTGCCAGCCTGGTTGCAGAATTCGAAGCCAGATAATGAGCCCAGTTAACCCTATACTGATACCTACCAGGGCTCCTTGAAATATTTTGTAGGCGCGATCGTCAAGTAATTTTCGAGACCGGATCCCCTTTATTACACGTTCAAGACCTAACGGGGCGATTGCCCACCAAAAGGGTTGAAATGCCGTCCCGGCATGAAAAAATCCACCGCGCGCACCGGCGAACGGAAAAATGAAAGTCATAACGGTTATTAATATCAACCAGCCAACCAATGCTAACCTTGCACGAATATCGTGCCTAATCCCCCAAAAGCCAATCAGAATAAAGGGGAAAACTAGGATGCCTCCCTGGACCCCTAGGCTATTCCCTAGTGTTATTGAAAAAGCCCAAAGACGAGCCTTGAGGGCTGACTGCCAGCCTGCATCCAACCAGGATTGCAAATTGACCTGATCAGCCGGATATGCAAATGTATCGTTGTAATTGGTTAACCAAAGAATATGTCCACCGCCCGGTGCCATTGGAGAATCAAAAATGTTAATATTGCGGATAAACCAGGGAGCCATCACAAGCATATATCCACCTATAACCAACGCACCTGGAATAATTAGAGACTTTAATTTATTTATTTTTTTCTGATCAGCGTCATTCAACCGCCACAAAATGAGGATACCCAACAAACCCAACCAGAGAATCCCGTCGGTGCGGGCCAAATTCATTAAACCGGCAAGGAATCCCAGGATCAAATAAACCCACCACTGAGTTTTATTCGCCAGAATAAAAATCATGCCTCCCAGTAACATAAATGGGGCATAATTGTCTGTAACAGGCATAAAGGGTGCGTAGTAAACAGAAAAAATTGAAAGCAATCCGGAGATCATTGCAAGATCGCGTCGCTTTGAAATATCCATAGCTAGGTGCGCTGTAACTATTGGAACAAAAGCTGCGAATAGTATGAATATCAACCTGGCAGCGGTGTATGTTTTTTGCCCGACAACAAGCATGCTAAGTGCTGATAATATTGAAGATAAGGGTAGCCAATATGTGTGGGATGGGTGCGGAATTCCATCTGGGTCGTCAAGATAATTCCATAAGAACGGCTCAGTAAAACCCTTACCTTCCACCAATTGAAGCCCGGTCGCATAGTAATAGCCCGAATCCATATACCCTGGAGAAGATTGCAACGAAGCCACAGCCAATGCAACGGTTAAGCCTAAAATAAATAAGAAAGTATTGTTACGCCAAGTCATAATTATTCGATGCTGGAAATGCGGTCCGACCAATTTCGGGGGAGTCGAAGCATCCACCAGCGGATCCAATATAATCCAATAACTGAGGAAATGGGGAGGAATAAAAATATAAGGGTATTTTTATCTGGCAGATCTAACAATAAGAGCAACCACGGAATGCCAAAAAATATCAAAATATTAAAAATGACTGCAAATGTATCTTTTTTAAACCAATGTTCCCTTGAAATAGTAATAACCAGCATTAACGGCAGTATCAAAATAACAAGTTGATGTAAGTCAATTGAAAACCCGATTAATGGTGTAATTGCCAATGTGAGGCAAACAACCCAAAGAAACCGATTATATTTTGCGTTCCGTGCTAAGCTCCACTCAATTAGTAATGTTACAACCAATACAGCAGTGACTATCCATGCAGCAATAGCTCCATACTCTGGTGAGAGATTTTTAATGATTTCGTGGGTCGAATAACCGAAGCCTGTTCGGTAACTTTGCCAAGCTGCACGGAGAAATGGCATAATCCAGCCTGGATACCAAAAAGATGATATCACCTGAAAGATAAACATCAACATTGCAATACCAATAAAAACTCCCCAGCGGCGTTCCCAAATTACCCAAATTAATATGAATAATAGAAACAAGGCTCCAATTTCCCATTGGTAACTGGATAAAACAATCAGCGCTCCTGCAAACTCATCCATACCGTTCCGTAATAAGACTAATATTCCAACAAAACCAAGAGCAAGGAATATTGCAAGTGATCCTTCAATTAAGGAATGATAGGCATACAAAGAGGTAAAAGATGCAATCATCAGAGAAGCAATATATTTTATTGGAATGCTCCGATTTAGTATTCGATAACTTAAAAATATAAAACCAGCCGACCCAATTTCAATTAGGGTCATCCAGAGCGCTCGAGCGATTTGAGCATCCAAAATAATCGCAAATGGAAAGGAACCTATCAAAATATAGAATGGAATATCTAAAATATATTGGTCTTCCCCAGGCAAAGCGCTGCGACCATATACTTGTGCCTGTACTCGCGCTGGAATATCACCTGTATATGGATTCTCACCGTTAAATAAAAACGATTGGCTACTCGTCCTTAATAGGGCAAACTCAGCTCCTTCTGGAAGGAAAGGAACCAGATAATAATTAGCGGCTACTATTGATAATAAAACCAATAGTAAGATAATGCCGATGAGTAACCGGGCCGCAAGAACTTGCCGATTAGAATCGCGTTCAGATTTCTGAAAATCTTGAATTGACATCAATCCCTAATGATATACCGATGTAACGGCTTTTTCTCAGAACGTCTTGGAAGCTCAAGAAATTTATGGGCCAAAGTGCTGCTAAAATTGCAGCATTGTTTTTGGGTCAGAGGCCAAACTGCATGCTGCCCACACAAAGCGGAGAGACTTTTAAATCAGTTTTGGCGAGCTTGCAAAGATGCATTATTATTGTTATCTACGAACTAAGAAAATAAAATACTCATCCTAGAAGCCAATTTAGAGTAATTAATAAAATCAATTCATTCACAATTTGTCAAGCTCCCATAATTAGTACCACTTGAAATTGGAATTATTAGTATCAAAAATATCAAAAAACTGTCGACCATAAGTCTCCCATATTGCCGCATGCATACCCAGAGATCTTTCTGGAGTCTCGAATCTTTTTGCCAACTCTAATTGTTTATATTCTTTCATAAATCGAGGGTCTTTTTCATTAACAGCTTCTAAAGGAGACTTCCCGTCTAAAAACCAAAGTGGAATGCGGACACTATGCCAGTACAAGTGGAAGTTCTCAGCATCTTTCCCGACGAGCACTATTGCATCATCGGGAACTTCCAACCTGCCATAATGGACAAAAATATGATGATCCCCATATCTGTCCTTACCATCATCAAAAAACCTGATTCGGCACGTATCAGAATCATAAATAACAGTTGGAAATATCTTGTTGTCAAAGAATTTAGAACTTTCCTTGAACTTCAACTTGTTCAAAGGCAAACAGCGTTCTATAATTTCAATGGCTTTGTTCATGTTAGCTTGACTGTTTTTTTTCATCGATGTTCACCAAATTGTTAAGCTGTCAGCGTAAATAAATATATCTTATTTCTCTGAAGTCTTCCTATCCAATCTTCCATAGCCAAAAAAACGTCATTCGGTTATTGAACATTAAGAGTCACAGATTCTATAAACCTCCCATTTAGATATATGTCCGCCTTATACTCACCTGTAGGCCAACTGGTATCATTTGAAAGTTCGAAATATATTAGCCCAGAAAAGCTTTCGTCGGTAAAGTCATCAATTACTTGTTCTGAGATCAGGTCTCCCGGGTTGTATCCTTCTGTCTGCAGAGCCCGCCATTTGGACTCTACAATCGTGCCAGCAGGAGCATTATTCAGATCAGCAACGACAAAAAATACATCTTCTGTTGAAAAAATGGTCGCAGGAACATTACCAGAGCTATCAAATGCAGTTCTTACATTTTCCAGGCTCATTTCATTAACGCCGACACTACAGGCCAATGAAGTAATTATTAATGCGATAATTGCAAACAATACAGATATTTTACTTTTCATTTATCTCCTATTAAGTTTCAAATTATGATCGCGCCAGAAATAGGGAGGCGTTCTGTACATTTTTAAACCAATACACCAGGTGCCCTTTGTTCTTGAAATTTACATACTTTAGCTTGCCTACTTCAGACGTGTTCCGAACTGGGATGCCACAACCAGTTTGAAACGATTGTGCCAGTCTTTTATGCTCGGAATCTTTTCTCCAACAATAGGTACTCATGCATCTCCACCCAAAAAGTAGGCCTCAATTAATCTTTGTTTTTTTACTTTTTTAAGCTGGTAGGCGTGCTCCTCTGAGACCCAAGATGGTGTCTTATGTCATTTGGCTGATCCCCGCGCAAGGATAAAAAGTAGTTTGATCTAACTCATTAACAGGCGAATTTTGATCAGTTTCTGTACCCATTGCTTCAATATTTGTGAGCCAGCCATCGGTATGAAACAATAATTTGGTCAAAAAGGATTATCCACATTTATTTTCAAGTGTACAATAAATACACCAAACGCACAACAAAGATTAGGGTTACATTAGAAAGATGCTTCCTGCTTGACAATACCCGTTGAATTTTGTATAGTAAACACAAGTACTACCCATTGGCACAGTCGCAGATCGGCTCCTGTGCCTTTTGTTTCGTCAGTTCATCACCAAGGAGTTATTGATGATCCAAGTACGCGGACTTACCAAAGATTATGGGACTCGCCGCGCTGTAGACAATATTAGCTTTGAAGCCGAGCAAGGTGATATTGTAGGTTTTTTAGGACCAAATGGTGCTGGGAA
Organism: Anaerolineae bacterium; assembly: GCA_030123675.1. Taxonomy (GTDB): domain Bacteria; phylum Chloroflexota; class Anaerolineae; order Anaerolineales; family Villigracilaceae; genus JAABUE01. The sequence goes on from JASJYH010000009.1 coordinate 31,938, forward strand.
AACTACCACCATGCGCATCCTGAGCGGCTACATGCCTCCTACAGACGGAGAAGCAACGGTAGCTGGTTATGATGTTGTTTCAGAATCACTTGAGGTAAGACGCCGTGTAGGATACCTTCCCGAAACCGTCCCTTTGTACAACGACATGACGGTATTTGATTACCTCAAGTTTATGGCAGATTTACGTCATTTGCCGAATGGGAATGAGCGAGTCAATGAAACCCTACAACTTGTTGATATGGAAGAGCGAGCGAAGGGCTACATAGGCAATCTCTCAAAAGGGATGCGTCAAAGAGTGGGTTTGGCACAGGCTCTGTTGCACAGACCAGAAGTCCTGATCTTAGATGAGCCCACAATCGGCCTTGATCCAGGCCAAGTGGTTGAAGTCCGGAAGTTGATTCGTGATATTGGCAAAGAACGGACGGTCTTACTTTCAACACATATTCTATCGGAAGCCCAGCAGATTTGTGACCGTGTCCTGATTATTAACAAAGGGGTAATTATAGCCGAGGACACTCCTGAAAATCTTCAAGCAAGCTTGATCGGCTCTGAGCGCGGCATGCTACGCGTTAAGGGTGAAGCGGACAATTTGATCAAGGTCATAAAAAAAGTAAAAGGTGTAAAAAACGTAACTCCAAAAGAAGAAGGCGTGTTGGAATTTCAATTTGCTCCCGGAACAGATGTACGGGCTGAGATTGCACGGGAAATTATCAAAGCCAAATTCGACCTTTTGGAAATGCGGTCTGTTGGGATGAGCTTGGAAGATATTTTCCTGCAGTTGACCCGCGAAGAACAGAATAACAAGAAATTGTGAGGAAATAATGCGAAATATTTGGACAATCGCGAAACGAGAATATAAAGTTTTTTTTGCCACCCCATTGGCCTATATTGTAATGTTGTTCATATTAGGTGTTATTGGTCTCATCCTATCGAACGCAATAATGCAGTTAGCAAACAATCCCTTCGGGGTTAATCAACCCCCCGATATAAGCATCGTCACGGGGCCGATGTCCTTTTTGCTGGTATTTTCAATCCCTGCATTGACCATGCGATTGCTCGCTGATGAACAGCGGATGGGTACCCTGGAGCTGATGTTGACTGCTCCCGTGCGAGATTGGGAATTGATTGTTGGGAAATGGCTTGGCTCGTTTCTTTACATACTAACAATAATTGGGGTCTCATTGATATTTCCACTCATACTAAACAGCCTGATCACACCCGGTATTGACCAGCAAAAAATGTTATCCGGGTATTTAGGCATCATCTTAGTTTCAGCTGCATTTTTATCGATTGGGGTCGCCATATCTTCTATGTTTAATAATCAGTTTGCCGCATTTTTCTTAACTCTGGGTTTTCTGGTTGGTTTATGGTTTTTAATTGGTATCCCGGCACAAATATTTAGCTCGGGGAGCGAACTATTTAATTACTTGAACATGAATTCCCGATTTCATTCCTCACTAAATCGAGGCGTGATCAACCTATCGGATCTTGTTTATTTTCTAAGCATTACCGCGCTAGGTTTGTTCATAGGCAGTATTGTGATCGAATCGCGACGGTGGAGATAATGAAAAATAATTCGAAGCGCTTCGCACCTATTGGTCTTATCCTCTCAGGATTGGCTACTATTACTATGATCGGCGTTCTCATTGTGCGCGGGTTTATATCTGCAAACTTATACACAGCCCTTGATCCTGAGCTACTCGATCAAATTATTATTATAGCAACCGCGGTGTTTATCATAGGATTGGCCCTATTTTCTATTCTCGACCCTAATAGTGTCCGAAAATTTCTAACTGGGCGCCAAATTCGGTATGGGAGCAATTCATTAATCCTGTTGGTTGCATTTGTTGGAATATTAATTGTACTAAACATCCTTGCCTACCGGTACCCGCAACGCTGGGATGTGACCGAGGACAAAGAACGCTCCTTGGCTCCGGAAACAATTCAAGCCTTACAAAAATTACCTGAGCCGGTAAATGCGATCGCATTTTATAGTTTTCGGGTGAGCAGGGAATCCGCTGGGCAGTTGCTAGAAGATTTCCGAGTAAACAGCGCTGGTAATTTTGATTACGAGTTCATGAATCCGGATGACAATCCTGGTGTGACCAATAAATTTGGGATCACAGGCGATAGTAAAATTTTGTTACAAATGGGTGAGAATCACGAAATTGTTTCTATTTCCACAGAACAAGAATTAACAGGCGGATTGATCCGTCTACTCAACCCAGACCAACCAACCATATACTTCTTAACAGGCGAAGGTGAGCATGACATAGAAACTGCAGGAGATAGATCATACACTGATGTACGCCAAGTACTTGAAAATAAAAATTACATTGTAAAAACGCTAAACCTGCAAGCCGAAAATATGATCCCCGAAGATGCACGTGCCGTCGTTGTGGCGGGTCCAATGGTGCCGTTCACAAAAGAGTCTGTCGCTTTGATTAAGGATTACATGGAAGCCGGGGGCAGTATGTTGGTGTTAACAAATCCGGTTTTCATTACAGATTTAGGGGAGGAAGCCGATCTGCTGGTTGAATACTTGAATTCTGAATGGGGTATCGCATTAAATAACGATATCGTAATAGATACAAACTCACCATATTCACCATTTTCTGCCGTGGGAGCACAGTACGCACAACACCCCATCACTGAAAAAATGCAGGGAATTGCAGCGATCTTTCCAAACACTCGCAGCATAACGATCAACACAGAGAACCTTGATGTCTCCCCAACACCGCTTGTTTTAACTATTGATCAATCATGGGGAGAAACCGATTTTGAGGCCCTAGAACAAGATCAAATAGCATTCGATGAAGATCTTGATATTCTAGGTCCAATGATACTCGCGGCTGCGGCTGAAAACACCGAAACGAACTCTCGTGTGGTTGTATTTGGTGGTTCTTCTTTCGCCCTGGATGGCAATTTTGATTTCGCTGGCAACGCTGATTTGTTTGTAAATTCGGTTGACTGGGCCGTCGAACAAGAATCTCTAATCGGAATCACCAAGAGCCCCCCAACCGTTCGAACCTTTAATCCTCCCGGTTCCCTACAGTTGATCCTGACCGTTGTCAGCATCACTTGCATAATCCCCCTGGCCATCATAATATCTGGGACGTATGCCTGGGTTCTACGTCGTCGGCGAGGGTAGAACATGAAACGGTCTACCTTGTTCATCTCGGTTGTATTTATTATTCTGGTCGGCCTTTTGTTTTATCTCGATCAACGCAAGCCGGCAGCTGTTGACCTGGATGTAGCTCCTTCTGCGCAGCCTGATAAAATTCTCTTCTCCGAAAGTAAGGGTGTACCAACAAATATCAACATAAGAAGCAATGCTGGAGACAAAGTTGGAATTGAGCGAAGCGAAGCTGGGGATTGGGTGTTATATCAGCCAATTGAAGCGGAAGCAAATCAGGGATCGGCAGAAGCGGCGGCATCTCAAGTTTCGTCCCTGCGCATCTTATCCGAGCTTGAAGTTGCTTCCGATGTGGTCGGCTTAAAATCGCCATCCTATTATATTACCGTCAAATTCTCCGACGAGTCCGAAATAATTATCAGAATTGGCGACCTTACCCCAACAAGTAGTGGGTACTACGCCAATCTAGTTGGTACAAAATCAACGATCATAATAAACAAGAGCGGAATTGAGGCACTATTGAACTTGCTTGAAACTCCGCCTTATATCAACACACCCATCCCTTAATAAATTGCAAATTATTTAAGGGTATTGAATTCCTTATAAAAAAAGGGTATTCTGGATGTAACTAAATAAAGATAGGAAGATATATAAATGGATATGGAAAAATTGTTAATCGCAGAGGAGGAAGAATTTCCTGCGGTTGCGCGCCTAATAGAGCGGGGTCGTCAGAAATCGTATGTAACTTTAGATGATATTCTGCATTTCTTCCCCGAGGCTGAACAAGATGTTCAGAAACTAGAGGAAGCATTTTCGGCACTTCTAAGCGCAGGCATCCCGTTTGTGGAAGATGCAAACTTGACCGAGCCAAGTGAGGAAGAATTAGCTGCTGAAGAATCCGAAGCAGAAACTGAAGAAGAAGAGGACGGCCTCGCATTAGAAGACTATCTGGCTAATATTGACACAGATGATACGATTGGACTTTATCTCAAAGAAGTTAGTCGTGTACCCCTACTAAACGCAGAAAAAGAAGTAGAGCTGGCGCAAAGAATTGAACGCGGACGTATCGCTCGCGAAGATTTAGCCAAAGGAAAATTTAATCAACAAGAACGTACCGGGCTGCGGGAAAAAATTGAGGACGGTTGGGCTGCCCGTGAGCATCTCATCACGGCCAACTCTCGGTTGGTAATTTCTGTTGCAAAAAAATACATGGGACGCGGTGTGCCATTCTTGGACTTGATCCAAGAGGGTAATATCGGTTTGATCCGTGCTACGAAGAAGTTTGATTACCGTCGAGGCCACAAATTCAGCACTTACGCTACCTGGTGGATCCGCCAGGCAGTGACCCGTGCGATAGCTGATCAGGGCCGGACGATCCGTGTGCCTGTGCATATGGGAGATCAGATCAATAAATTGTTACGCGTGCAGCATCAATTAACTCAGCGGTTAGGGCGTGACCCAACTGTTGAAGAACTCGCTGATGCGTTGGAAGTACCTCCAAAGAAAATTGAAAACATGATCCAAGTAGCCCGGCGTCCACTTTCACTAGAAACACCAACCGATGACGAAGAAGATTCGGTTCTAGGCGATTTCATTGAGGATGACGAATCGCCACCGCCGGACGTCACTGCCACATATAACCTGTTACGTGAGCATCTGAGAGAGGTTATGAACGATCTACCGCCGCGCGAAGTCCGTATTTTGCAATTACGCTACGGCTTGTCAGATGGTCAAGCATATACCCTCGAAGAAGTAGGTCGTAAAATGGGTGTGACCCGTGAACGCGTGCGCCAGATCGAAGCCCAGGCACTTAGCCGTTTACGACATCCAATAATCCGCAGAAAACTGCGCGATTATTTAGGAGAGTAAGAAAACCAAAAACGGAGCAAAAAACGCTCCGTTTTTTATATCCCTTGTAATACAATAATTTCAGTCAATATTTGATAATGAACAAATATCTTATATGAATTTACAACGCCTTTTGATTCCTCGATTAGAATATATTTTTTTGGCTGCAGTGTTTTGGGGGATTGCCGCTAGCGGACCAAGTATATTAAATTTTGATGGTGATTTGCCTCGCCATCTTCTTGTGGGTCAACAAACTATTCAATCTCTCAACGTTTCAACCATTGACATTTTTTCGTTCCGCACGGAGGGCCTCCCGTCCTACCCCCATGAATGGCTTGCGCAAGTATTTCTGACTTTCGGTTACATTATCTTTGAACTCAATGGTGTGATTTTGGTAGTGTCGATACTCATCACCTTGACATTCGCAGTCGTCTATAAAAACGTTCGGACAGCAGCCTCCCCATTAATTGCCCTGATCTTCACAGGTTTGGCCTTGAGTGCGTCAACGATCCACATACTACCTCGGCCTCATATTTTCACATATTTAATGGTCGCTATTTGGATATTTCTTTTAGAAAAGGTACGTCTCAAGCAAAGCCGAGCTTGGTGGATTTTTCCAATTGTTATGCTTATCTGGGTCAACCTGCATGGTATGTTCATCCTAGGAATATTAATATGGTTGGCATACATTGTTGGCAAGATATACGATCATAAGTTTAAGACCAAGGCTGCGCTAACAAATAACTGGCCTCTATTCGTCGGCGGTCTAATATCTATTCCTGTCACATTTCTATCCCCCTCCGGTCCGGGAATCTGGAAAGTAATATTTGAATTAGGAAGTAACACCTATATCACTTCGCGCATATCAGAATACCAAACCGCAAACTTTCTTCTACCTGGCACCTGGCCATTTATTTTAATGATTGTTTTGATGGTTTTGGGATTGGTACTTAACCCAAAGAAAATTCCCGCAAGTCATTTTTTGATGCTGTTAGGATTTTCCATCTTAGCTTTTTATTCAAGTCGCATGATCCCAATATTTGCCATCGTAACAGCTCCGATAGTTGCACGGCTTACCACAAATTGGATTAACCACAAAAAACAAGGCTCGAAATTTTTACAGCTAGAATCATTTCTCCGTTCAATGGAAGCCAATTTTAGTGGAATAATTTGGGTATGGGTCACAGCCTTAGCAGTTACACTATTATTAGCATTTGGCTTTACAATCGATCCCCAAAATAAGGGCAATACCTTCGATGAAAATGTGTTTCCGGTCACTGCAGTGAATTGGCTCAAGGATCATCCACAAACCGGTCATATGCTTAATGATTTCAACTGGGGCGGTTATATCCTCCTTGAAACCTGGCCAAAATATGAAATTTTCATGGACGGCCACACTCATATTTATGGGGAAACACTTACTCGCGAATACGAACAGGTCATCACGACCTCAGATAGTTGGGAATCAACGTTGAATAAATATAAAATTGAATGGGCAATCCTCCCGTCATCATCCCAGCTAGTGAACGCGTTAACAGGCAAAGGCTGGGAAACACTTTACATTGATGAAAACGCCATTATATTAAGAGCTAATTAAAACCTTGTTGATATCTTTATGAAAAACATTAATTTATCAGAATCAACCGCATGGAAAAATAATGAATCTGTTCTGGTTGCAACAGTATTATTTATCAGTTTTATCGGCCTAGTCATCCGTCTGATAGCCCCATTGGAGGCAAGCTTTCCCCTAAACGATGGCGGCTTATTTTACGCCATGATAGTTGACCTGCAGGAATCGCATTATGCACTGCCCCCGTTTACAACCTACAACGCTGCCGATATTCCCTTCGCCTACCCTCCCTTAGCTTTTTACATAACCGGCCTGTTGTCTGACTTCCTGCAAATAACTCTTATCGATCTCCTCCGTATACTTCCAGCTCTGGTAAGCGCACTGACCATCCCAGCCTTTTATATTCTCGCCAGGGAAATTACAAGTTCCAAGATACAAATTATTTTCGGGGTACTTGCGTTTGCATTGCTTCCGCGCGATTTCAATTGGCTGATCATGGGTGGCGGGATCACACGCTCCTTTGGTTTGCTCTTTGCCATTCTGACGATGGCCAGCGCATACCGCTTATATACCGGTTATAAAACGCGTCATCTTCTGGCCTGTATTCTGCTGGGCGCACTGACGATACTGACACACCCCGAAGCGTCTGTACACACTGCCATTACAGCCTTGATATTCTACTTGTGGAAAGACCGATCCTTGAAAGGCTTCCTACTCTCGATTGGCATCGCAGCAGGTATCCTGGCACTGACAGCGCCCTGGTGGGGAGTTGTTATCAGCCGATACGGGTTAGACCCATTTCTTGCCATATCGTCCGCCTCCCAACAAGACCGCATCAACCCACTGGTCGGATTGTTAATTTTCTTCCGCTTCATGTTTACCGATGAACCCTTACTGCCTATTTTATCCATATTAGGCCTTATTGGTATTTTCGCTGGCCTAGCCCGTAAACAGAGCCTCCTACCTGCCTGGATACTCCTTCTGCACTTGTTCGATCCCCGCGGCGGTACATTGTACATGATGATTCCACTGGCTTTGTCTATTGGTATCGCAATCGAATATGTCATCTTACCAGCTCTGCGGTCAAAAGAAGACTCTGGATCTCCAAAGAATCTGAAGCAGGAATTGGAACAAATCCTGAGTGGAAAAGTGACGCGCTATTTCATTTTATTTCTTCTTTCATACAGTTTATTGTCAGCTTACATAGCCACCCAGAAAATCAAAAATGAAATTAGTTTGCAACCTATGGACCTAGAAGCTTTTGCGTGGGTACGCGAGAACACCCCAATAGAAAGTGAGTTTCTATTAATAACAAACCAACAGCCCCTACGGGACGCCTGGTCTGAGTGGTTCCCGGTCCTGACAGATCGCCGCAGCCAGGCAACTGTTTTTGGATATGAGTGGGTTAATGATGGAAATTTTAATAACCGGATAGCGGCATACCGATTCTTACAATCATGTTCCTATAAAGATTTATCGTGCCTGGAAAATTGGAGTAATAAAAACTTTTTGCCCTTCGAATATATTTATTTGTGGGATAGAAACAGTTCTGAGCGGTATCCCCTGAGTGCACAGTTGAAACTCAATTCGAATATTAAATTGGTTTTTGAAAATGAAAAAACTATGATTTTTCGAAAAGACCAGTAAAACAACACCCGCTTTGGGCTGAGTCGCCAAGCCTAAAAAGTACATTAGGAGGGACATCAGAGAATTTCAAGCTAGCCTACCCAGCGTATAGCGTAAATAAAATGGGTATCCCAATGCGAGAATAGCCGCAAATATGAACCATTGAATTGCATATCCAAAGTGCGGCCCATCGGTTAGTTCGATTTTCGGTTGGTAGGGAATGGGTGGGTTAATATCTTGGGAATCGACATCAGGTTGAATGAAAACGGGCAGCAAAATATATGGAACTTGATGTTGAATGCGTTCCAAATTAACAATATTCCAAAAGTCGAGTCCGGATTCTTCTGGAGCTAATGTCGGATCGGGGACTCCACCTAGGTCAGGTTTGTCGTCACCAAGCCGGATTTGGCCTTTGATAGTGACCGGACCGGATAGATCATATTTGCGCCAATCCGCCGGTTTCTCATTACCATCGGCTGGGATCCAGCCTCGGTCTATCAACACAGCAGATCCATCTATGAGCAAAAGCGGTGTAAGTAGATGGTAGCCGAATTGATTTTGAAAATAACGATTCCGTAGAGCGACTTGGTTCTCAAAATCATAATGTCCGCTGACACGTACACCCCGGTATTCCATCGTTGTAAGGTCGCCCAAAATATTGCCCGAGTTAAGGATGACTGGTTCGGCAGCCCACATAGCTTCGACATGAGAGTTAAAACTAAGGCGCTGCTCGAGGCGGTCTAATTGCCATATCCCCAGGCGAACACACAATGCTGTCCCGGCCAACACAAGCAGGCTTGTGACAATCCACTGGCGTGAAAACATAGCTCGAAATGAACTCACGCTTTTGGATTTTTCTTTTTCTTAGAAGGCAATAAAATGCTGTAAACCGCGAATAAAGCTCCCAGCGGAAATCCTGCAAAGAAGATCCCTGTAAGTCTTGTGCTAATCGTTACAGGCTCGCGCACGTCGATCCCAAAAACACGGGAAGGCTGGAAGGAGCAATCAAAAATATAATTTTGCACAGAATCGAGATTAAGACTCACAGTGGTTAATGGGGGAATCCAAAGCGGTCCAAGCTCATGATTAGTATCATCTTGATTGGTCACCACCAATATATCGCCAACGACAAAAGTCATATCAGTTGGGAGATCGGGGGGAGTTTCTCCACGAGCAACAAGGTTGGCTGTTCCAAGAGGGATAATTATTTCGATTCGTTGTGGTTCGCGGTTTTCACGTTTGAGAACTTGATAAGAAATTTCAGTGGTAATTGCTGCAAGAGCAAATCCCAACAATAATGAGATAATAATTCGTTTTATATAAAAAGCCTTCATCTTTTCCTGAACTGACAAATGATATATATACTTATAATACCCTCCCCATCACAAAAATCCACCTTATTATGTAATTATCTCATTATTATTCAGAGCCAGTCCTCCTTCAGTTGTAAAAGCCAATAAAAATTCGAAATATTGTTAGTAATTAATTCAGCAAAATTTCAAGATCATGCACAATGTCTTCTGTTGGTGTTCCAAATCCATAGGATAATCGCAAATCTCCATCTGAATCGATCACATAAGTACGGGCTGTATGCGTCACCAGGTAGCCATTAGTCGATTCTGGGTGATCCGTTTCACTATAAATACCATAATCATGCCAGATTTGTTCAAGTTCCCCTATTGTGCCACTCAGCCCAATAAAATCCGAGTTGAATAGCGATACATATTCTTGGGTCTTTACAGGCGTATCTCGTAGCGGGTCGACGGTTATAAACACAACTTGTACATAATTTGAATTTTCTCCAAGCTCTGTGTTCACCGTCTTCAAATCAGACAATAGTGTCGGGCAAACATCTGGACAGTTTGTATAGCCAAAGAACAAAATAACAACTTCGCCCTTATATTGACTCAGCTGAAATTCTTCCCCATTACTCTTTTTTAATACAATTTCTGGAGCGGGATGAGGTGGTTCATATGTTGTACCCCGAAAAGAAGTAGTAGTTGGTATCAATAATATTATTGTAATTGCCACCCCAATCAATAACAACAGCCCTAGCCCGACCTGCAATACCTTTCTATTCATAATTACCTTCTATTTTCAAGCGGGTCTTTATCCGCCGCATAACCTACATCAACCTATAACAATTCACCAATCAAATATAACGCCGGGTAGAAAAAGATCCAGACCACGTCAATAAAATGCCAATAGATTGTAGCAGCTTCTACAGCCCAATGCTTTTCTTCATTATACAGACCGCGTGCGCCATTGCGTAAAATGATGACAAGGAAGATCACGCCTGTCAAGACATGGAAAGCATGCATGCCCGTCATCATAAAAAATATCGCACCCGCAGCTCCTGATGAAGCCGTAATACCTTCATGGATCGCTTGTGGCCACTCGATACCGACAACACCCAGTAAAAACACAATCCCTAGTATCAGTGTAAGGGAAGTTCCAACCAGAAACCCCTTGCGGTCACCATGTTCCATGGCTGTTTCCGCTCGGTTCATGAAGAAAGAAGAGATGAGCAACACTGCAGTCACAACCAGACCGAGGGACTGATCTAGGTGAGGACGTGTGAGTCCCAACAAGTTAATCCGAGCGACCATTAATCCGCCGAAAATAAATGAGTCGGATAGAAGAAACAACCACATCCCCAATCGATTGGTATTGGTTTTGAACGAATACGATTCTTCAGGCCCGTCATCCTCGCGGTTCAGACGATTAATATGCATGTAGTAATAAATTACAAGACCGGCTTTGATCAAAGCGATGAAAATAAGGAGAACAACTGCATCCATCACAATTGCAATAAAGAATTCCAGTGCCGTCAAAACGGCTAGGAAAATGAATATGATCAGACCTTGATTAAAAGCAGTCTTCTTATCTGTGTGTTCCATGAACGAAATTCCTCTACCTCACCTATTTATTATTTGTAAAATCAACATATTTTGATCCAGCCAGTCCATAATCATAGGGCTCACCAACAACCTCAATGGCCTGATCATAGTTATGGACGGGCATTGGGGAAGGCACCAGCCACTCCGGCGAGCGTGAATTCCACAAGTTCCCCTCGGCTTTTTCACCATGATTCATACTATGAAAAAGGTTATAAAGAAAGATGGCAACCGATATAAAGATCAGGTACCCAGCAATTGTAGTGATCAAATGTGTTAGGTCAAATCCAAGCATCGCATCATAATCCGCAATTCTTCGGCGCATTCCCAACAGACCTACCCGCATCATAGCAAATGTCATAACCAAGAATGAGGGTGTCATAATCCAGAAATGCAGCTTACCCAATTTCTCACTCATTCTACGGCCTGTCGCTTTGGGAAACCAGAAGTAGATAGCCGCAAAAAATGGGAATACATATCCGCCAAATATTGTGCCATGGAAATGCCCCACGATAAAATAGGTGTCATGTAGGTGCAAATCCGTAGAGACGGTAGCACTTGGAGGCCCGGTTAGACCCCCTATCAAAAAGACTATGATACCTCCCAATACGAAGAGCATTGGTGTGGGTGTTGAAATTTTTCCCTTCCACAACGTCGCCACCCACGAGAAAAATTTTACTCCAGTCGGAATCGAAACCAACAATGTGCTATACATGAATGGTACCCGCAGATATTCATTCAGACCGGATGCGAACATATGATGTGCCCAGACCAGGAAACCGATCAATGCTATCCCAAGAGAGGACATTGCAACCCACCTATATCCATACAACGGCTTGCGCACAAAAACTGGCAGAAGTTCGGATATAATACCCAATCCCGGTAAAACGAATACATAAACAGCTGGGTGAGAATAAAACCAAAACAAGTGCTGATAGAGTACTGGGTTGCCGCCTCGTGTCCCGTCAAAGAAACCCATGTCAAACAGACGTTGGAACATCACCAATTGAAAAGAGAGACCAATTAGTTGGGTAGCGGTCAACGAGATAATGGAGGTTGCAATCGCAGCCCACACAAAGATGGGCAAGCGGAATGGGGTCATGCCTTTGGCGCGCAAGCGCACGACGGTAGCAATTAAATTAAGGCCTCCAAGTATAGAAGACCAACCTACCATGTAGACACCCAAAAAGAACATTTGGATACCAAGTGGTGAGCGCGTGGAAAGCGGAGGATAACCAGTCCAGCCAGTATCAAATCCACCCAAAAATAGCGCGGAAAGCAACAATAAAGCACCGGGGACTGCAATCCAAAAGGAGAAAGCGTTCAAGCGTGGAAAAGCCATATCTTTCGCACCTATGAGCATTGGAGCCAGGTAGTTAATCATGCCTGCAACTCCAAGCAAGATCCCAGCGATCATCACCATGCCATGTAAGCTCATTAAGGTGTTGTAAAATTGCAGCCCATTCTGGTCAAAGGCCTTGAATGTGGTTGTAAGAAATTGCAATCGGGAGGCAGCTAGTTCCGTGCGAAAGATCATCGCAAATGTGCCACCTACTCCCATAAGAAACAGGGAAGTGACAGTATATTGAATTCCAATTATCTTGTGATCCAGTGAGACACCGAAATATTTTATAAACCCCTCAGGGTCTTGATGATGTTCAGGAGTTGACTCACCCTTGGCCCACTTGTACCAATCTGCGAAAGCGCCCACACCACTAAGGAATGAAAGAGTCCCGACTAGCCCTCCGAACACCCAAGCGGGTTCTGTAAAGAAAAAACTACCAAAGGTTTCCAAACCCATAAATGCTCGGATAGCAGTAACGAAGCCGGCCCCGACAAAGGTACCGATGATTTGATAAACAAGTCCTTTTGTTATTCCCCGGTAACCTATCAGGCCAAAGAAAAATGCCGTCGCAGAGCCAAGAAGTGAGAACACGCCGCTTATTGGAGCAACAAAGTCAACCGTGCCTCCTATCAATGCATCTAACCCTACTCCTAGGGCGTAGCCTACAAATCCTCCCATTAATAACAATAACAAGGCGCGCCAAATGGGTTTCAATTTATTCATAAGGTACTACTCCACCTATTTCAAAGTCTTAATATAAGCAATGATGTCTGCTATCTGATCCTCATTCAATTGCTCCATTGAGGGCATTAGGGTTGTTTCATATCCTGCTACAATTTTTTCTCCTGGAAGCAGAATAGATTCTGCTAAGTACTCCTCATCGGCATTCGCTGTGGTGCCATCGGTAAGCTCTACGCTGGATCCAAATAATTTAAACCATGTTGGTGCAATCGATTGTGACCCATCTATGGAATGACAGCCAAGACAACCGTTTTGGGCGCTTAAAGCCTCCCCGCGCCCTTCCGGTGTTTGGTCAGTAGCTGCGGCTATATTTTGAAGCTCTGCAACCCATTCATCAAAATCCTCCTGGGAAACAACATGTACAGAAGAAAACATATATGCATGTGAGGCACCGCATAATTCTGCACAGACCACCCGATAAGGTTCACCTGGGGGAGTTAGTAAGATGGGTGTAATCCGAAGTTCGGTTACCCGGCCGGGCACAATATCTTGTTTAACCCGAAACTCCGGCACCCAGAAGGAGTGGATGACATCCCTGGATTCCATCTTTAATACAAATTGTTTATTAACCGGAACATAAAAATCTTTAGATTTAATACCAAAGGCTGGATATTCAAATGAAAAAGAAAATTGCTGGGCAAGTACCTTTATTTCCAGGGCTTGAGGGTTAACGCGGCTTATCTCTGCGAGCGAATATGTTCCAAGATATGCAAATATTACTACTACGATAAGGGGAATAACCGTCCAAGTGATTTCCAATTTTGTATTCCCAACCATGTGCTCACCTTCACTCGTATCCCCTTTTTTGCGCCTGAAGACAATCAGACTGTAAAAAAGTGGGACTAAAATAAGGGCAAATAGAAATGAGATGGCAATAGCATTCAGGTTCAACAACCAGTCAATCGAAATCGCCTCGGCGCTAGCCTGGGTAGGTAACAATTCAGCCGCATCCAGCCCTATATAAGTAAGGGAAGCAACCACAAGGATTAAAATCCCCACAATCACAAAATGTCGCATACATTTTCTCCCAGAATAGGCTGTGGAATTGTTCGTCCCAACTTTTTGTAACAGGTATCCATGGCTATAATTATGTACTTCTTTTCATCCCATTAGCACTGATCTATCGTCTTCTTTTCCAAACTCGACAAATCAAAGACCATAAATATATTCATTAAATAAACAAACGGGGTATTTTACCAGATGTTCTAATTATGTTCCAAAATCGATAACAGCTCGGTACTATGCTCAGTTGGTTTAACATTTTTAAACACACGGTCGATAACACCTGAAGGGTCGATCAAGAATGTTGTGCGTACAACACCCATTGATTCACGCCCGAAGATTTTTTTCGAAGCCCAAACACCATATAATTCGCAAACCTTATGCTCTTCATCTGCCAGTAAGGAAAATGGCAGATGAAATTTTGACTTAAATTTGACATGCGATTCAATAGAATCTGGGCTGACGCCCAAAATGACAACATCGGATTGCTCATATGTCGAATAATCATCCCGAAAATTGCAGGCTTCGGTAGTACATCCGGGCGTATCATCTTTGGGATAGAAATAGAGAATCACACGCTTTCCAAGAAAATCAGATAATTTCCGAATGGAACCCGTTTCATCCTGCAGTGCAAATTTAGGCGCGGGAATCCCGCTTTCAATTGGCATAATCACCTCCAAATAATTATATCAAGCATCAAAAAACTGGGTAATCACCCGGCAAAATTAATATTGAGTATATTGTATCTATAATATTTTCGCGTTTTTCATGGCCTCTTCCAAGGCATCCAATGTTGCAGGTTTAATCAATATAGCAGTCGCACCGCCTTTCATTACCCGTTCTTTAGTTTCCGGCTGATCGTCAGATGTGATAACAATCACAGGCACTGGAACTAGCCTGGGCTCTCGGCGTAAGAAGGATAGAATTTCCAAACCATCCACACCGGGCATGTTGATGTCCAGTAAGATTAATTTTGGTGTGAGGGTTTGTAAGAGCTCAAGTGCCGGGCTGGAGCCATACGATACTCTGGTTTCCACGCCCAGTACATCTAGCATTTGATGCAATGCATCCGCAGTTTGTCTGTTGTCATCGATAATAAGGGCCGTAGACATTCGTCAATCCTCCAGGACCAAGTTTCCCATAACGGTTACATCGTACCCAGGCAATGCTGCAACTGCTGCTCTAAATTCCTGATTTTCTAGTACAGCGAAAAGTGGTTTGAGCAATTCACTTTTAGCGTATTCCATTGGGATAACCAGGTCATAACGTTCTTGATAGAGCGGAACAAAGTCCAACTCAAGCGCTTGAGCCGCGGCAGCAATCCCCATTCCACAATCAACTCTATCAGAAGCAACTGCCGCAGCAACACCCAGATGCGTATATTCTTCCTGAGCGTAGCCAATTATACTATCACTAGAGATTCCCAATAGGTTGAGTTGATAATCCAATAAAACGCGTGTACCGGCACCCCGCTGACGGTTAATAAAGCGGACTGATGACGCCTCGGACCGGGCCCCCGGCCTGCTGAGGTCTTCTAAGCTTTTAATTCCCTTTGGATTTCCGCGACTCACCAACAACCCTTGCTCGCGACCTACCAACGTCACCACCCTGACCGGCACATCTGGGAGATACCGGCGGATATAAGATACGTTATATTCCCCTGTCTCGGGGTCAAGTAGATGAGAGCCAGCCAGATGGGCCTCACCACGGCTTAAAGCGACCAAGCCGCCTTGTGAGCCAACATTTGCTGAAGTCAGCCGGCGATCATGGGCTGCCAAAAACTGTGCGATCAGGTCAAGGGTCATGTCATGCGAACCGATACAAAATATTGTTTTATCGAGCTCTGCTCGTGGGCGATACAGCCGAACCTGGACTTGATCCCCTACTTCAGCACCTTGAGTGCCACTCGGCATCAAAACCAAACCATCAGCCCGCACAAGCGATGTGATCACACCTGCTCCACGTGAGAGCGGGGCGGCCAGTAACTTTTGGCCAACTTGGCCGACAGCCACACGCACAAAATCGTCATCGCCACCAGGGGATGTGATCTTGCGAGACAAGGTTGCTGTTTCAATCGGCAACTCATTGGGTCGCCGCCCAAGCCATTTGGCAATCATGGGCTCGACGAAGATATCAACGGTTAATGCGGCAGAGACGGGGTAACCAGGCACACCTATGATCGGTATGTCACTGCGAGGAGCCTGTGAGGCAGGCGACGTGGCAGTCTCCAGTTTCGAGGAGATTGCTTCGCCATTTTTATCGGCTCGCAATGAGACTGTGCCTAATATCACCGGATGCCCGGGCCGAACAGCCACGCCATGCACAAGTAATTGGCCCAGCTTCTCGACCACTTTGGATGAAAAATCTTCTGCGCCGGCAGATGAACCAGCATTGAGCAGCACCAAATCGTGATCGTCGGCGGCCGCCAAAACAGAGTCGCAAATCTCGTCAAAATCATCCTTGAGGGTAGGTAAACGGGTTGGTTCGGCACCCATCGTAATAACCTGGGCTGCCAAGACGAGCGAATTGTATTCAAGAATATCGCCCGGTTTCAGTTTGGAACCAATCGGGACAAGCTCCGATC